>JAFVQW010000059.1 GCA_017504605.1 Clostridia bacterium | reverse complement strand
GAAATAATTAGGCGAGAGATATAAATTCGGTGAATTTTTGATGAGACAGAACCTCGGGGCGAACGGATTTAGAGCAGAAATCGTCGTTCTTCGAGCGTGAGGTCTCGCTGCGGCTCGGTCACGCTCGGGGTCTGACAGTCCACCGGACTGTCATTCAATACCCTCGCGCCGCTACGCTACGTACGAGGGTACGCCGAGAGGGCGAAAACGGCGATAGAATAAAAAACAATAAAAAAGAGGAAAACCGCAGGTTTTCAACCTTGATTTCCTCAAAACACACATAATATTAAGAGAGGTACTGTGATTTTTCACAATACCCCTCGTTTTTTATTCGGTTATGCCTAAATGCGACAGCCCCTTTTTGTTTTATTTGTTTTGTGCCTTTTGGTCGCAATAGATGCACACGCCGTCGCGGAAGAGCTTAACTATCCCGCGCTCGGTAAGCGAGAGACAGTGCGGGTTCCTACACTCGAGCGTGTCGCTCTCCTCGCCCGACATACGGTTGTCGGAGTAGCCGCGCGTGCCGAGCAGCTTAAGTATAAGCGCCATTCTGATATACCTTCCGTTTGCCGCCTGCTCGAAGTAGTGAGCGCGCGGGTCGGTATCGACGTCAACGTTAATTTCGTTGACACGGGGAAGGGGATGGAGCACCGACAGCGTAGGCTTCGCGTTTCGGAGCTTATTCGCGTCGAGCTCGTATACGTTGGCGAGGCGCTCGTATTCCTCGTGGCTCTCGAAGCGCTCCTCCTGTATGCGTGTCATATAGAGAATATCAAGCTCGGGTATAGCCGCCTCAAGCTCGGTAATCTCGGTGTAGCTGCCGTCCTTTAGGAACTCGTCCTTGACGTAGTCGGGAAGTCGAAGCTCCTTGGGAGAAATCAGAACGAAGCGAACTCCCGCATAGCGCGACATCGCACAGATGAGAGAGTGAACCGTTCTGCCGTATTTGAGGTCGCCGCAAAGGCCCACGGTAAGACCCTCGAGACGGCCGAGCTTACGCTTAATGGTCATAAGGTCGGTGAGCGTCTGGGTCGGGTGGAAGTGTCCGCCGTCGCCCGCGTTGATAATCGGAACCTCGGAGACCGCCGAGGCGACTATGGGAGCACCCTCCTTCGGGTGGCGCATAGCTATAATATCGGTGTAGGCGCTAACCATACGGATAGTATCCGAGAGGGTTTCGCCCTTAGTAACCGAGGTGCTGTTCGCCTGGTCGAAGCCGAGAACGCTGCCGCCGAGCGACATCATAGCCGAGGTGAAGCTGAGGCGTGTGCGCGTCGAGGGCTCGAAGAAGAGCGTGCCGAGTATTTTTCCGCGGCAGGCCTCGGCGTATTTACCCGGATTATCGATAATATCCGATGCCGTCGAAATCAGCTCGTCTATCTCCTCTGTCGTGAGGTCGAGAATGTCGATAAGATTTCTCATAAACAGTCCTTTCACCGAGGATTTACGCCTTCGCGCCGTATACCTCTAAGTATTTCTTAATTCTATCTACGTTTTCGCGGTTTGCGGGGCTCTCTTCAAGATATTCGATAATGTCGTAAACGTCAACCACCGAGAATACGGGGAAGCCGAACTCCTCGCCGACCTCTGCCATAGCAGACTTGTCGGTAAGGCCCTTTTCCTTTCTGTCAACCATAACGAAGGTAGCGCGAACGCGCGCACCCTTTAGCGAGGAGAGAATTGCCATGCTCTCGCGGATTGCCGTTCCCGCGGTGATAACGTCCTCGACAATTACGATTTCCTCGTTCTCCCTCGGGGTGTAGCCGACGAAAACGCCGCCCTCGCCGTGGTCCTTCGCCTCCTTGCGGTTAAAGAAGAAGGGAAGGTTGAGACCCTCGCGCGAAAGGCCGATAGAGGTCGCAACCGCGATTGAGATGCCCTTGTATGCGGGGCCGTAGAGCACGGCCTCGGTTTTGCCGAGCTTCTCGATATAGCTCTTTGCGTAGAACTCGCCGAGGCGTGCAATCTGCTCGCCCGTCTTAATCTCGCCCGCGTTTATGAAGTAGGGGATTTTTCTTCCGCTCTTCGCGGTAAAGTCGCCGAACTTAAGAACTCCTGCGCTCTCCAAAAACTGTATAAATTCTCTCTTGTAGCCTTCCATTTTTACTCTCCTATAAATTCATTACAGCATCTCTCGTATGCTGCCACGGGGTCGGGTGCGGCGGTAATGGGTCTGCCGACGACGATGTAATCCGAGCCTATTCTCTTAGCCTCGGCGGGGGTCATAACTCTTACCTGGTCGCCGATATCTCCGTCTGCAAATCTGACACCGGGGGTAACGGTGACGAAGTCCTTACCGCATATGTTGTGTACCTTTTCGGCCTCGAGGGGCGAGCATACGACGCCGTCGAGCCCCGCCGCCTTAGCACAGGAGGCGTAGTGCATAACGACCTTGTCGATAGGCTCGTTTATAAGAAGGTCGCTCTTCATTCTCTCCTCGCTCGTCGAGGTGAGCTGAGTAACCGCGATAAGCAGGGGGCGTGTGCCGTCGGGACGGGTAAGGCCCTCGAGAGCCGCCTCCATCATAGCTACCGTGCCGCCCGCGTGAAGGTTCGTCATATCGACGTCGAGGCGGGAGAGCACTGCCATAGCCTTCTTTACCGTGTTCGGAATATCGTGGAGCTTAAGGTCAAGGAATATCTTATGTCCTCTTGCCTTAATCTCCCTAACGATTTCGGGGCCCGCGGCATAGAAGAGCTCCATACCGATTTTAACAAAGGGCTTCTTGCCCTCGAATTTGTCAAGAAATTTAAAGGTGTCCTCGGCACTTGCAAAATCGCAAGCAATAATTACGTCACGTCCCATCAGTGAGCGCCTCCTATTATTTCTTCAAGATTTTTAATTCCGTATTTCTCCATGGCCTCGGGAAGAGCGTTGATAATATCGCGAGAGGCGTAGGGATTAACGAGGTTCTCGGCGCCGACCTCGACCGCCGTCGCGCCCGCGAGCATAAGCTCTATGACGTCCTCTGCCGTGGCAACGCCGCCCATTCCCACAATGGGAATTTTGACCGCATCGAATACCTGATATATCATTCTCACGGCCACGGGCTTGATAGCGGGGCCGGAGAAGCCGCCCGTCCTGTTGGCAAGGAGGGGCCTTCTTTTTTTAAGGTCTATTCTCATTCCGAGAAGGGTGTTGATAAGGCTTACACCGTCGGCGCCGCCCGCCTCGCAGGCCTTCGCAATCGATACGATGTCGGTGACGTTCGGCGAGAGCTTTATAATAAGCGGCTTTTTCGTAACCGCTCTTACCGAGCGGGTAACGAGCTCGGCCGCCTCGGGCGAGGTGCCGAAGGACATACCGCCGCCGTGGACGTTGGGACAGGAAATATTGACCTCAAACCAGCCGATGTCCTCCTCGCCGTCAAGACGGCGCACGGTCTCGGTGTATTCCTCGACAGAGAAGCCCGAGACGTTTGCCATAACCGGCTTGTGGAAAACCCGACGGAGCTTCGGAAGCTCGTTTTTTATAACCGCCTCGACACCGGGGTTCTGAAGACCGACGGCGTTAAGCATTCCCGAGGCGCACTCGGCAATTCTCGGTGTGGGGTTGCCGAAGCGGCCCTCGAGGGTCGTGCCCTTAAAGGAAAATGTGCCGAGAATATTAATGTCGTAAAGCTCGGCAAACTCGTAGCCGAAGCCGAAGGTGCCGCTCGCGGGGATTACGGGGTTATCAAGGGTGATACCGCAAAGATTTACCTTGGTGTTTACCATATGATTTCCTCCTTCGTAAGCACGGGGCCGTCGCGGCATATGCGCTTATTGCCGTACTTGGTCTTGCAGCTACAGCCCATACAGGCGCCGAAGCCGCAGCCCATGCGCTCCTCGAAGCTGAACTGACCCTCGGTCACGGTGGCGTTATAGAGCGCCTTCAGCATAGGCTCGGGGCCGCAGGTGTAAAAGTAGGTGTAGTCAAGCCCTCCGAGTGCGTCGGTCACGAAGCCCCTCACGCCGACAGAGCCGTCGACGGTGGTAACGATAACGCGCGCGCCAAGTGCCGCGAACTCTCGCTCGTAGAATACCTCGTCGGCAGAGCCGAAGCCGAGAATGACGGTAGGCCTCTTACCGAGGGCCACAAGTCTCTTACAAAGCATATACATCGGGGGCACGCCCGCACCGCCGCCGACGAGCAGAGGCCTGTCGCCCGAGGGGCTAAGGTCGTAGCCGTTGCCGAGACCCGTGAGAGTTAAAAGCCTCTCGCCGCCGACGAAATTCGCCATAGCCTCGGTGCCCTCGCCAACCACCTTGTAAATAATAGTTAGCATATCGTCCGCGGCGTCGCAGACCGATATGGGTCTGCGAAGATAAAAGCCGTCGAGCTTGATATTCACGAACTGCCCGGGAGCGGTAATATCCGAGATGTCTCCGCGAAGGGTACATTCGTAGGTGTTCTTCGCTATTTTTTTATTGGTTATAACCTCAAAAAGAGTATCCTTCATAGGCGCTCCCTTTAGCTGTCTATCGTTGAAATGGTAATGGTGATGTCCTCAAGCACGTCGAGAAGCACGCGCACGGTGTCAAGAGAGGTGAACATCGTGGTATTGGTCTCAACCGCGAGGCATCTGATTTCGTAGCCGTCCTTCTGCTGGTCGGTAGAGTCGAGCTTACTCGTATTGATGACGTAGGCAACGTGACCCGAGCGGATTACGTCGGGAATATCGCTCGAGCCCTCGCTGATTTTCGCGCGAACTCTCGTCTTGATGCCGTGCTCCTTAAGGAAGGTCGCGGTGCCGCGGGTTGCCTCGATGTTGAAGCCGAGGTTGTAGAAGCGGCGGATAAGCGGAAGAGCCTCCTCCTTGTCCGCATCGGCGAGGGTGACGAGCACCGTGCCATAGTTCTGCACCGCCATACCCGACGCCTGAAGCGCCTTATAGAACGCGCGGTAGAGGTCGTCGTCGTAGCCGATAGCCTCACCCGTGGACTTCATCTCGGGAGAGAGGTAGGCATCTATGCCGTTGATTTTCTTGAAGGAGAACACGGGAACCTTGCAGTACCAGCGCTTCTTCTCCTCGGGGTAGAGCGAGAAGATACCGAGCTCCTTAAGCGTCTTGCCGAGGATAACCTCGGTAGCAATATCCGCGAGGGAATAGCCCGTGGACTTGGAGAGGAAGGGAACCGTTCTCGAGGAGCGGGGGTTAACCTCGATGATATATACGTCGTCCTTCTCGTCAACTATAAACTGAATGTTGAAAAGGCCGACGATGCCGATGCCAAGGCCCAGCTTCTTCGAGTATGTGAGGATTTTACCCTTAACCTTGTCCGAGATAGAGAAGGAGGGGTAAACGCTGATGCTGTCGCCCGAGTGAACGCCGGTGCGCTCGACGAGCTCCATAATGCCCGCGACGAAGACGTCGTGTCCGTCGCAGATTGCATCGACCTCGACCTCCTTGCCCTGAATGTAGTGGTCTACGAGAACGGGCTTGTCCTCGTCAATCTCAACCGCCGTGCGCAGATAGTGGCGAAGCTGCTCCTCGTTGCCGACGAGCTGCATAGCACGTCCGCCGAGAACGAAGCTCGGACGGACGAGAACGGGATAGCCTATCTCGCTCGCTACGCGAACGCCGTCCTCGATTTTCGTAACTGCCTGACCCTTCGGCTGAGGAATGTTAAGCTCCTCGAGAATTTTCTCGAAGGTGTCGCGGTTCTCGGCACGGTCGATAGCCTCGCAGTCGGTGCCGATAATCTTAACGCCGCGCGCGGCAAGGGGTGCGGCAAGGTTTATAGCCGTCTGGCCGCCGAGAGAGGCGATAACGCCGTCGGGCTTCTCAAACTCGATAACGCTCATAACGTCCTCGACGGTGAGGGGCTCGAAGTAGAGCTTGTCCGCGGTGGTGTAGTCGGTGGAAACCGTCTCGGGGTTGTTGTTGATGATAATTGCCTCAAAGCCAGAGTTGCGTATAGTGTTAACCGCGTGAACGGTGGAGTAGTCAAACTCTACGCCCTGACCGATACGGATAGGACCCGCACCGAGAACGAGCACCTTCTTCCTATTCGTGAGGCGGGACTCGCACTCGCCGGTGTAGGAGGAGTAGAAGTAGGGGATATAGGCGCCGACGTGGGCGGTGTCAACCATTCTGTAGGTCGGGATTATGCCGTTCTTCTTACGGAGCTCGACAACCGAGAGCTCGTCGGTCTGCCAGAGCTTTGCGATATATTTATCCGAGAAGCCCATTTTCTTAGCCTCGGCAAGGAGTGCCGCATCGGATACGTGCGCGGCAAGGTTAGCCTCCATATCGGTAATCTTCTTAAAGGACTCGAGGAAGAAGGGCGTGATTTTCGTAATCTCGTGAAGCTCCTCGACGCTGTGTCCGCGGCGAAGAAGCTCGGCGATGACGAAGGCGTTGTCGTCGTGGTAGTCAGCGAGGTAGCCGAGAAGCTCGCCGTCGCTCTTGGCATCGAGCTTCGCCATATGCAGGTGGCATACGCCGATCTCAAGAGAGCGAACCGACTTGAGGATACACTCCTCAAGGTTGGAGCCGATACCCATACATTCGCCCGTAGCCTTCATCTGCGTACCGAGCTTGTTGGATACCGAGGTGAATTTATCGAAGGGGAAGCGCGGGAACTTAGCAACCACGTAGTCGAGCCTCGGCTCAAACTCCGCGGTAGTGCCCGCAACGTTAATCTCGCTAAGCGACATACCGACGGCAATCTTCGCGGTAACGCGTGCGATGGGGTAGCCGCTCGCCTTAGATGCCAGAGCAGAGCTGCGCGAAACTCTCGGGTTAACCTCGATGAGATAATACTCGCTCGTCTTCGGGTTAAGAGCAAACTGCACGTTGCAGCCGCCCTCAATCTTAAGCTCGCGAATAAGCTTGATAGCCGAGTCGTTCAGCATCTTGAGGTCGTGGTCGTTAAGCGTCATAATAGGAGCTACGACCATACTGTCGCCCGTGTGAACGCCGACGGGGTCGATGTTCTCCATACCGCATATGGTTATAGCGTTATCCCGGCTGTCGCGCATAACCTCGAACTCGATTTCCTTATAGCCCTTAACGCTTCTCTCGATGAGCACCTGGTGAACGGGAGAGGCCGCAAGAGCGCCTACGGCAAGCTCGCGAAGCTCGTCCTCATTGTAGGCAAAGCCGCCACCCGTGCCGCCGAGGGTGAAGGCGGGGCGGAGAACGACGGGGTAGCCGATTTTTTCGGCAGCCGCTACCGCCTCCTCGAGAGTGTTGGCAATATCCGAGGGGATAACCGGCTCGCCGATAGACTCGCAAAGCTCCTTGAAGAGCTCTCTGTCCTCGGCGCGCTCAATGCTCACACTCGAGGTGCCGAGAAGCTCAACGCCGTTCTCCTTGAGGATACCCTTCTTCTCAAGAAGCATGGCCATATTGAGACCCGTCTGTCCGCCGATACCGGGGACTATGGCATCGGGGCGCTCGTATCTTATAATTTTAGCTATGTATTCAAGGGTAAGGGGCTCCATATAAACCTTGTCCGCAACCGTCGTGTCGGTCATAATGGTAGCGGGGTTCGAGTTGACGAGGATAACCTCGTAGCCCTCCTCCTTGAGCGCAAGGCAGGCCTGCGTGCCCGCGTAGTCGAACTCAGCCGCCTGTCCGATGACGATGGGGCCCGAGCCGATAATCATAATTCTCTTTAGGTCTGTTCTTTTAGCCATAATTATATATCCTCCGTAAATTTAAACAAGCTTAGTCCCGAAGCATCGGGTCGAGGTAGACGGCACGGCCCTCGTAAACCGTGGCAAGACACTTGCCGAAAAGCCTCTCGTTAAGATAGGGCGTGCTCTTGCCCATAGACAGCATAAAGTCCTCGGTAATCTCGTACTCCTCGTCAAGAGCGAAGACCGTGAAGCCGGGGTCGCTCGTTATGCCGAAGCGCTCGCGCGGTCGCAAAGACATCAGCTTAACCGCGTCCTCAAGGGTTATAACCCCCTCCCGAACGAGCCTCGTATAGATAACGGGGAAGGCCGTCTCGATACCGACGACACCCATCGGGCTATTCTTAAGCCCGCGCGACTTCTCCTCGGCGCTGTGCGGCGCGTGGTCGGTCGCAATCATATCGATTGTGCCGTCGAGGATACCCTCTATAAGAGCCATACGGTCGGCACTCTCGCGCAAGGGCGGGTTCATTTTAAAGCGTGCGTCCTCGGTAAGCACGCTCTCGTCAAGGGTGAGATAGTGAGGTGCGGTCTCGGCGGTAACGTCAACGCCCTCCGCCTTAGCCCGTCTGATTACCTCGACGCTCTCCTTAGTTGACACGTGGCAGACGTGGTAGGGCACGCCGACCTCGGCGGCAAGCCTGACGTCGCGCTCAATCTGCCCCCACTCGCTCTCGGAGCATATTCCCGCGTGGCCGTGCGCCCTCGCATAGGCGCCGTCGTGGATATACCCGCCGCGAAGCAGTGAGTTGTCCTCGCAGTGAGCGACAATCATCTTCCCGAGCGCGCGTGCGCGCTCCATAGCCTCTCTCATAAGCGCGCCGTCCTGAACTCCGCGTCCGTCGTCGGAGAAGGCGGCGACCCTGTCGGCCATAGCCTCCATATCCGAGAGCTCGATGCCGCACTCGCCGACGGTTATCGTGCCGTAGGGCTTAACCGCGATAACCGCATCGCGCTCGATTATATCAAGCTGCACCCGAAGATGCTCGGCAGAGTCGGGGGTGGGCATAAGGTTAGGCATAGTCGAGGCCGCGGTATATCCGCCGTGCGCCGCGGCGCGGGAGCCCGAGTAAATCGTCTCCTTATAAGAAAAGCCCGGCTCTCTGAAATGCACGTGCACGTCACAAAAGCCGGGGAAAATAGCGATAGTTCTATCAATAGTGGAGTGAACAGAGGCGAGGTCGCCGTCAAAAGCGGAAAGAGAGGTGCCGTCAAAAAGCATATCCTGCTTTTTAAAGCCACCGTCCGTATAAACAAGAGCATTTTTGAACAAGGTATTCATTCTCTTCCACTCCTCTTTTTTCATTTTTACTATTATATCACGCCCGCGCGAATATGTCAAGGCAGAATAGAGATTTTCGACCGATTTGTATAAACGCATAAAAAATAAAATATCCCGCAGGCGACTATTTGTACAAAACTTGAAAAATGTAAAAAAAGGTAATTTTTTTCGAAAAAAATATGTACAAGCGGAAGCTTTTGTGATAAAATATACGCGTAGATAAAAAATACCGTAAAAACGGCTATGGAGGAATTATGAAAAAGCTTTATACCGGCAAAACCAAGGACGTATTCGCACTCCCCTCGGGCAACGTGCTTCTTAAGTTCAAGGACGACTGCACCGGCAAGGACGGAAAGTTCGATCCCGGCGAGAACAGCGTCGGCCTCACTATCGAGGGCATCGGCAGAGCAAACCTTGAAACCTCGGTTTACTACTTCGAGCTTCTCAAGAAGGCAGGAGTTAAGACCCACTACGTCAGCGCGAACGTAGAGGATGCTACCATGGAGGTGCTTAATGCCGAGTGCCTCGGTAAGGCGCAGGGTGGCGGCGGCCTCGAGGTTATTTGCCGTCTTGTCGCTACGGGCAGCTTCATACGCAGATACGGTGAATATATAAAGGACGGCACGCCTATCCCCGCGGGATACGTTGAGTGCACCTTCAAGAACGATGCTAAGGGTGACCCGCTCGTAACCGCAGAGGGCCTCGAGGTGCTCGGCGTTATGACCCCCGAGATGTTTAAGAGCATGAAGGAGCAGACCCTTAAGATTACGAGGATTGTTGCCGACGACCTCAAGTCCATCGGCCTCGACCTTTGGGATATTAAGTTCGAGTTCGGCTATCATAACGGCGAGATTGTCCTTATCGACGAGATTGCCTCGGGCAATATGCGCGTATACAAGGACGGCAAGATTGTCGAGCCCACCGATTTGACTAAATATATTCTCAACAGATAAACAAAAAGCAGTGACGGGCACAAGTCCCGTCACTGCTTTTTTATGCCAAAATACCGAAGCCCCGGGGCAAAGGGATTTTGAGCAGAAATCTTTCATCGCGACCCGAAGGTGTACGAGGGTACATCGAGAGGGAGCGAGGGAAGATAGAAAACAAGAATAAAAACGAAGAAAACCATAGGTTTTCAACATAAGCCAAGCCTACGAAACACAACAGAGAAAAGGAAGAGGCTTATAACTAAACCTCTTCCCTCTTGTTTTCGGTTATGCCAAAATACCGAAGCCCCACTACTTGCAGAAGCAGTCGATGTAGTTATTAATCGCTCCCTCGATAATCTTAATCGCATCCTCTCTCGGGCGCACCTCGTTAACCGCGGTCTCCTTGTTCTCAAGGTTCTTATACACCGTGAAGAAGTGGCGCATTTCCTCGAATATGTGAGAGGGCAGCTGGTCTATATCGGTGTAGTGGTTATAGTTCGGGTCGTTTAAGGGAATGGCAATTATCTTCTCGTCAAGACGGCCGTTATCAATCATCGTGATAACCCCGATTGGATATGCACGCACGAGGGTCATGGGCTCAATAGACTCGGCGCAAAGAAGAAGCACGTCGAGCGGGTCGCCGTCGTCGGCATAGGTGCGCGGAATGAAGCCGTAGTTTGCGGGGTAATGCGTTGAGGTGTAAAGGATACGGTCGAGCATTATAAAGCCCGTCTCCTTGTCAAGCTCGTACTTCTTTTTACTGCCCTTGGTTATCTCGATAACGCATATGAAGTCCTCGGGCGTTATTCTTTTCGGTGAAATGTCATGCCAGATATTCGACATATTTTTCGTCCTTCCTGTATTATAATAAGAAAGCTGCGCGTTGGCGCAGCCTTCTTTACCCACAGATTAGTCTGCAAGCACGGTAATTCTGTTGGAGGCGATTTCGGTGATAAGGTCTACAATCCAGAACACTAAACCAACGCCTACGAAGTTAAGAATTCCCGCAACGAGCGTCACAACGTTCTTAGTCTCAAGGAAACGAAGAATTCTGTAAATACCGCCAACAAGCGCGCCAAGGAAAATCTGAATGATGATTTTAGCAATCTTGGGGAGTGCCTCGTACTGAGCGGTGATAGAAGAAGATGCCATAATGTTGTTCTCCTTTATGTATTTGATAAGGACGCTCTGTCCTTACGTTACATATTATAGCATAGGCGTATAAAAAATGCAAGTAGGCTTAAAAGGATTTTTTAGATACTATTGCAAAAATCGCGAAAAAATGATAAAATAGAATAAAGCCGAGAGTGAAGGAAAGAGAGGGACGGAACAGATGTACGACGAGCTTACACGCGTTGATATAGAGAAAATGGAAGAGGAAATAAGATACCGCAGGGTCGAGCTCGGGCCGAGGCTGCTCGCGGAGATGAAGCGCACGCGCGAGTTCGGCGACCTCTCGGAGAACGCCGAATACAAGGAGGCGAAGCGCGAGAAGCGCCGTAACGAGGGGCGTATCCGCTACCTTGAGAATATGATAAGAACGGCGCGAATTATCGAGATTGATAAGGACAGCCACACCATCGGCCTTTTTGACAGGGTGAAAATATATAACGAGCGACGGGGCGAGGAGCGCGAGATACAGATTGTTACCACGCTGAGGCAGAACGCCCTCGAGGGCTACATAAGCAAGGAGTCGCCGCTCGGCGCCGCCCTAATGGGTAAATCCGAGGGGGACAGAGTACAAATCACCGTCAGAGAGGGAATGAGCTACTACGTCAAAATACTGAAAATAACGAAGGGTGAGGACAATACCGACCTGCCTATCAGCGGCTATTGACGGCACCCGTGGGAGAAATATATGAGTGAAATAAGAATAGACGATATTAACCGCCGACACGAAACCGATGCCGCGGGCGAGATTGCTCTTGCGGAGCAGCTCTACCACTCGCGTATACGGGATATTGCGCGGCAGATAAACGAGCACGAGCGTGTGAGGATAATACTTCTTGCGGGGCCCTCGGGCTCGGGTAAGACCACGACGGCGAACCTGCTCGCCGATGCGCTCGAGGCCATCGGTGAGGAGAGCATAGTTGTCTCGCTCGACGACTTTTACAGAGACTCGACCGACCCCGATTATCCTAAGACCGAGAGAGGAGAGCGAGACTTCGAGTGCCCCGAATCCCTGCATCTTGAGCAAATACGCCACACCCTTATGAAAATTGCCGAGGGCGAGGCCTTCTGCCTGCCAAAATATGACTTTAAGCTTGGCAGGCGAAGCGAATTAACTCTGCACGCCCCTATGCCTTCGGGCTGCGTTATAGTCGAGGGGCTTCACGCGCTGAACCCCGCGATATACGAGGGACTCCCCGCCGACAGTCTGCTCAGGCTCTTTGTCAGCGTGTCAACAAATGTTAACAATAACGAGGGCGAGAGGCTCATATCGGGCAGAAAAATACGCTTTGTCAGGCGTCTCGTGCGCGATAGCATATACCGCGCCTCGGATGCCCGCCGCACACTGTCAATGTGGCAGGACGTGCTCGCCGCCGAGGACGTGTATCTATACCCCTATAAGGCCGATGCCGACCTCGCGTTCGACACCTTCCACCCCTTTGAGCTCGGGGTGATGAAGCCCTATGCCGAGAGGCTTCTTACAGAGGAGCTCTCGGCCGAGAGCGAGTACGTCGGGATAGTTCGCTCGGCGCTCGCCGCCGTTTGCGTAATCGACGAGACCCTCGTGCCCGAGAACTCGCTCATACGCGAGTTTATAGCGGGCGGAGTATATCATCATATATACTGACGGCAAAAGAAAATAAATAGGAGAACGCCTCGGGTCGGTCCGATTCGTTCTCCTGTTTTTATTTTGCTGCTTTGTCGGTGCAGCTCGCCACGATGTCGCTGAAGTACCCCGAGAGGGCGCGGACGTCGGAGCCGAGATTGATAAACTGATAGCCGAGGGAGATAAGCTGGTCCTGGTTTGCCTTACCGCCGACGGTGCCGGCAATCTTGCCGTACTTGCGTGCGGTTTTCGCTACGAGCTCGCGGGTCTTGAGAACTCGCTCGTCGCCCATTTTACCGGGAATTCCGAGCCCCTGCGAGAAGTCGGCGGGGCCGAAGAAAATCATATCTATTCCCGGCAGAGCGCAGATTTCCTCGAGCTCTGCAAGAGGCTCGGGGTCCTCAATCTGAACTATTACGAGCCTCTCCTCATTCGCCTCGCGAAGGTAGTCGTCAACGGGGAGCATACAGTACTCGCCGTCGGCGTTACCGCCGTCAATCGGGCGGCGGCCTATCGGGTGGAACTTCGTGTAGTACACTACCTTTTTAGCCTCCTCAAGGCTCATAAGGTGAGGCACCATTATTCCCGTCGAGTCTGCCTCGAGCGGGCGGATATAATCACTGTAGGAGCCCCTCGATACTCTCGTGATAACGTCGGTGTCAAAGTTCTTCGCCGCGCGGACGATGTTCTCAACCGCGTTATAGTCGTTCGGCACGTGCTCGAGGTCAATCCAGATGCAGTCGAAGCCGCACATAGCCGCAATCTCGGCGACACGCGGGTCTGCCATATTTAATTTTATAGAGGTGGCAACCTTGCCCTCTCTTATTTTACGGAGTATTCTGCTTTTTCTCATAGCCATATTTCTTTACCTCTTTAATTAAAGTCAAAGGAAACGAGCTTCGTGCTCTCGGTCTCTCCCCAGTTGCCGAGGATTTCAAGACGGAGACGGCTTACGGTTAGCGAGCGCTCTATATGCGCCGCGCGCTTTATATTGTTATTCTCTTCGAGAAGGAGAAGCTCTCCCTCAGGGGTGTCGGCGTAGAGGCGATAGGCCCGGCACAGAGTTTTCGGTACGTAGACGTCGGGACTGTCGAGCATTGTGCAGGCGCGGGTGACGTGACGTCTTTCGACGACGGGGCCCACGAGAGTGCGCCTCTCAAGGTCGCTGTCGAAGACGAGGTGCACCGAGTGTATCTCGGTGGGAGAGCCGAGGGTGTATTCCACGCACTCGCCGTTTTTAACGAGCGAGCCCTTATCGGTCGTGCCGTAAATTTGGTTTGGTCTGTCCTCGCCCGAGCGTATACATTCGTCGGCACCCGTGAGGCGTGCCGCGAGGCAGGCATCGGAGATTTTACGCTTGAAGTAAGGCAAGAAGCAGTCGTCGTTCATAAGAAGCTCCTGAAGCCTCTCGATTTTCTCGGTATATACTCCGTTCGGTGTGAGCGAGTGCCTCGTCGCGATAGCCGCCGCCGTGCCGACCGCCTGACCGAGCAGGCTACAGGTCGCCATAACGCGGACACTGCTCATCGCGGTATGCGTCATACTGATATTCCTTCCCGCGAAGAAGAGGTTCTCTATATTCGCCGAGTAGAGCGCGCGGTAGGGAAGGCAGTAGGGCTCGGGGGTCGGGATATTCGTATTGGGCTCGCCCTTGTGATAATAGCCCGCGGGGTAGTGGTCGTCAAGCGGCCAGCCTCCGTACGCCACGGTGTCGGGGAAGACTACGCCGTCGGTAATATCTCTTTGCGATACGGTGTATTCGCCCGTCATTCTGCGCGACTCGCGCTTCGCGGGGAGAAAGCCGAGGAAATCGAGCTCCCATTTTGCCGCATCGTACTTTCCGCTGTTCTTCACGTAGTCCCAGGCGCCGAGGGCGAGGGGAATAAGCTCGTCCTTTATTTCCTCGGTGTCGTCTATCGTGTTGCGGTTGCCGCCGAGCTCGAGATACCAGAAGTTCTCGGTCGGGTCGTATATGTCCATCGGCCTGTTTTTTACGTCCTCGTCGGAGAGCGGGGTAATGCGCTCCGAGGGCGTGAATTTTATATCACGGGTCGTCTCTCGGCCGGTGATAAGGCAGCTCATACCCATTACCATATTATCGCTCTCGGTAACGTGTGTGTCCTCGCCAAACGTCTCCTTTGCCTCGCGGCCATAGGAGAAGCGCGCGCCCGTGAGGGGTGCGAGAATACTGTCACCCGAGCAGTCGGCGAAGAATTTTGCCTTAACGGTAATAAAGCTCTGGGTCGTCATCTGATAGCCCTTGACCGAGAGAATTCTCGCCTCTCTGCCGTCTCTGAGCTCGCCGCGCTCGGTCAGAGCATCCATACAGGTCGTGTTCATAAGAAGGGTGATATTCTCCTCGCGATTTATGAAGTCAAGAAGAATACTGTCCCATATGTAATAGTTCTTCGTCGGGTTGCGGTAGAGGCTCTCGAGCTTGATTTCCTCGATGATGCCGCTCTCGCGGTTGTTCTCTCCCTGTGCGCCGCAGACCCACATTCGTATCTCGCTCGAGGCATTTCCGCCGAGGACGGGTCTCTCGTGCATAAGCACGACACGGATACCGTGGCGCGCCGCCGCGATAGCCGCCGATATGCCCGCCATACCGCCGCCGACGACACAAAGGTCGGTCTCGATAATTCTTTCCTTAAGCATTCTTCACTCTTCCTCTGATTTTTTCTCTGTATTGGCTCGGGGTTATCCCCTCGATTTTTTTGAAGCACATATAGAAGTAGCTCGAGTTGGCAAAGCCGACGAGCTCACTTATTTTCTCGCAGGAGAGCTCGGTGCTCTCAAGCTGATACTTAGCCCTTTGAACTCTTACCTCGGCGAGCTTCTCGGAGAAGCTGAGGCCGTACGCCTCGCGCAAAATACGCGCGGTGTGTCTGGCCGAGAGGCCCACGTCCCTTGCGAGCGCATCTATCTTTACGTCTCGCTCGCTGTGCCGCCAGGAGAAGAATTGCTCGAGGCGTGTTAAGAGAAGGCCCTGGTATTTCAGGTCATCGGGCGGGAACACCGCCTCGGCACCGCTCGGGCGGAGCCGCACGAACTCGGTAAGAAGAAGCGCCGCGAGGTGCTGAAGAGCACCGACGTAGCCCGAGCGCTTTTTCGCAATTTCTCTGTCTATTGCCCGAAGCGTGTCGAGAATAATCCCGTCACCGTCACGGGTCAGCCGCGCCGCCGCGAGAATATCCCGCATAGCTCCGTAGGCTCTTTTCTTCTGCGCCGAGGCGCTCTCCCCGGGCTCCTCGAGCCCGAAGCGCAGGGTATACTGCGCGCTGTCCCTTGCCGTCCTCGGTGATACGTAGTGATATTCTCCCGGGTGGGTAAGGAGCAGGTGCCCCTCGGGAAGCGACAGCTCATCACCCTCAACGGTGACGAAAATCTCGCCGCGCTCGGCGTAGCGGAGCTCGAATATATGGTGCGAGTGCGGGCCCGAGGGCGTGTGCTCGCCCGTGGCGTGTAAATTTTCGTCAAGATAAACCGTCAGCCCGAGATGTCCGAGCGCAACCGGAAAATAAAAGGAAAAGGGCTCGTTGGTTTTTTGCATAGCAGCATCTCCTTATTTATTTAAGTTTATTTTACCCTCGTCTTGGGGCTTTGTCAATAAATATCGCGCCATATATAGCGGCGTATGGCGGTATTATTAGTATATAACGCTTGTAAAAGCGACACGCGGGGTGCGTGTCGCTTTTTTGTCAGCCCTTAAGGCCGTACTCCCTTGCAAGTGCCTCAAATGCGGGCAGTGAATTCTCTATTCTCTCGCGGCTGACACAGTAGGCTATTCTGACGTAGCCCGGGGTGCCGAAGTCGTCGCAGGGAACGACGAGAATCTCCCGCCGCTTCGCACGCTCGAAGAATTTGTACGCATCGGGCTCGGGCGACTTGACGAAGAGATAGAACGCGCCGTCGGGTCGCACGCACTCGAAGCCGTACTCGGTGAGGGCGTTAAGAAGAAGGTCTCTGTTTTTCTCGTATGCTCCGATATCCACCTTAGCGCCGATGCACTCGCGGATAACGCGCTGGAAGAGGCTCGGTGCACAGACATAGCCGAGCGACCGACCCGCACCGCATACAGCGAGATAGACCTCGGTGCCCTCCTGCATTTTCGGGCTGACGGCTATGTAGCCTATTCTCTCGCCGGGGAGCGAGAGCGCCTTCGAATAGGAATAGCAGACGAGCGTGTCGTCGTAATAATTCATAAGGTAGGGAACCGAGGCGCCGCCATAGACGAGCTCGCGGTAGGGCTCGTCGGCGATAAGATATATCGGGTGGGAGTACTCCCGCTCCTTCTCTTTCAGCAAATCGGTAAGGGCGCGTAGGGTCTTATCGGTGTAGACGACACCGCTCGGGTTGTTCGGTGAGTTGACTATAACCGCCTTCGTCCGCTCGGTGATTTTCCCCGCGAGGTCGGATATATCAATTTGGAAGGAGCCCGCCTCGGGTGCCGAGACGACGGGAACGCCGCCCGCGTTTTCGACGAAAACGCGGTACTCGGTGAAGAAGGGCGCGAAAAGAATACACTCGTCGCCCGCGTTCATAAGAGCGCGGAGCGAGATGGTAAGCGAGGCCGCCGCACCGCAGGTCATATAGAGGTTATCGGGAGAGAGAGCCGTGCCGAAGCGGGAATTAATATCCTCGGCAATAGCGAGGCGTGTCGAATAATCGCCCTGCGCCGAGGTGTAGCCGTGGAGCAGGGTGGCGCTCTCGGTTTCTATAAGGCGCGCGATTGCCTCGGCAATCTCGCGCGGCGGCTCTACGCTCGGATTTCCTATGCTGAAATCGAAAACCCTGTCGGCGCCGATTTCGGCGGCGCGGGTCTTACAGTATTCGAATATTTCGCGGATAATCGAGCGGCGGCTGCCGAGTGAATACATTTTTTCGTTAATTTTCATAAATCAAGTCCTAAAAGTTTTTTAGCATTTCCCGCGAGGATTTTCTCCTCTGTCGCCTCGCCGAGCGAATAGGATTTTATACGCTCGAGCTCGGCTCTTATACTCTGCCACGGGCTGTCGGTGGCGAAGAGAATTCTGTCCTCGCCGTGGCAAAGAAGAATTTTCTCGAAGCCCTCTCTCTTAAGCTCGGGGAGCACGTAGCCCGTGTCGATATATACCTCGCTACCGCCGAGCACCTCGATAAACTCGTCTGCAAGAGCCCGCCCGCCCATATGAGCGAGCACGAGGCGGTCGTAGCCGCCGAGCCTCTCGAGGAGCTTGTATACACGCCTCGGCGTGCACTTAATCGGCTCGCCGACGAAGGCGCCGTCAAGTCCCGCGTGGGTGACGGTGATAAGCCCGAGCGACTTAGCCACCGAGAGAATTCGGATATACTCCTCGCTGTCGATAAAGTGCCCCTGGTAGTCGGGGTGAATTTTGATGCCGAGAAAGCCCGCGTCCTTTATCCTCTCGAGGTGCTCCTCGGCGCACTCGTCCTCGGGGTGTATGCCCGCAAAGGAGATTATACGCGCACCCGTGTAGCTTTTTGCATTGATACCCTCGGCGAAGGCGGTAATGCTGTCAAACTGCTTCGCCCGTGTGAGAACGGGGAGATTGACGGCTATATCGGCGCCCGCCTCCTCAAGTGCCGAAAGCAGTCCCGCCTCGGTCCCGTCGGTATAGGGCTCGGTGCAGGCACTTTTCGCTAAGGCCGAGACGGTGGCCGCGGCTATCTTCTCGGGGAAGATATGGGTGTGAAAATCTATAACCATAGCCTTAAAGCTCCATAAGCTCCTCGTTGCTCATTGTGCCGATGCTCTGCGCGCGGAGAACCTCAAGGGCGAGGTCGAGCTCGTTCGTCTTCATAACTATCGAGGCATCGTTTGCCGATGCCGAGAGGCCGTACATATACTCGATGTTAACGTTTTTCTCGGCGATAAGCGCGAGAATGTTTTGCAGTGCGCCCGGGGTGTGAGGAACCTTAATGATAATTACCTCGGTAAGCATGCTTGAGAAGCCCGCCTCAAGAAGAACGTCGCGTGCACGCTCGGGCTCGTTTACGATAAGACGGAGAAGGCCGTACTCCGTCGTGTCGGCAAGGCTGATAGAAAGAATGTTAACCCCGTTCTCCTTAAGAACGTGAAGAACCTCTCCGAGCCTGCCCTGTCTGTTTTCGATAAATACCGATACCTGATTGACTGTCATCGTTTCTTCTCCTTTTATATAAGCTTTCTGTTGTCGATTACGTGTACCGCCTTGCCCTCACTGCGCTTAAGAGAGCCGGGACCCATAATCTTGATTTTAGCGTTGATACCGAGAGCACCCTGGATAACGCCCGCGATTTTCTTCGTGAGCCTCTCAATTCCGCGTATCTCGTCGGTGTAATATTTTTTGTCTATCTCTACCTGGATTTCAAGCGTGTCGAGGTTGTTCTCGCGGTCCACTATCATCATATAGTGAGGCGTTACCTCCTCAACCTCGATGAGCGCCGCCTCTACCTGGCTCGGGAATACGTTTACGCCCCTGATGATGAGCATATCGTCGCTTCTGCCCGAGAAGCGGGAGATACGTACGCTCGTTCTTCCGCACTCGCACACGCCGCGGCGGATAGAGGTCAGGTCCTTCGTCCTGTAGCGGATAAGGGGAATACCCTCCTTCGTAAGCGTGGTGAATACCAGCTCGCCCGTCTCTCCGTCGGCCACGGGCTCGAGGGTCTTCGGGTCGATGATTTCGGGATAGAAGTGGTCCTCGCAGATGTGAAGGCCCGAGTGATACTCGCAGTCGCAGGCAACGCCGGGGCCCATAATCTCGCTGAGGCCGTAGATGTCGTGAGCCGAGATGCCGAGGCGTCCCTCGATGTCGGTGCGCATCTTATCGGTCCAGGGCTCGGCGCCGCAGATAGCGGTGCGGAGCTTGATTTTATCAAGCATATCATTATCGCGGAGCACCTCGGACAGGTGAAGAAGGTAAGAGGGCGTGCAGGCGATAGCCGTAGCGCCGAAGTCTACCATCATAGTAGTCAGCTTCTTCGAGTTACCCGTGCTCATCGGCACGACCATAGCGCCGACGCGCTCGGCTCCGTAATGTGCGCCGAGGCCGCCCGTAAAAAGGCCGTAGCCGTAGGCAACCTGGATTATATCGTTACGCGTAACTCCCGCCATGGAAAGACAGCGTGCAACGCACTCCGCCCATACGTCGAGGTCGGCGGCGGTATAGCCGACGACGGTAGCCTTACCCGTCGTGCCCGAGGAGGCGTGTATTCTCACGATGTCCGAGTGGGGAGCCGCGAAAAGGCCGAAGGGGTAGGTGTCGCGAAGGTCGTCCTTGGTGGTGTAGGGGAGCTTCGTAATATCCTCGATGCCGTGAATGTCCTCGGGCTTAACACCCGCCGCATCCATTCTCCGTCTGTAGAACTCGACGTTGTCGTATACGTATTTAACGAGACGGACGAGCCTCTCGCTCTGAAGGGCGGTCATTTCCTCCCTTGACATACATTCTGCTTCTTTATTCCAAATCATCTTATTATTCTCCCAAGGCTTCAGCTGTTATACCCTCTAAGAAAGGCGAGGGTGTTAATTTCAACGGTTTTTTGGGGAACGGTGTCGCGCAGCACTGCGAGCCACTCCTCCTCGGTAAAGCCGATATGTCTTGCCGCAAGGCCGAGAACGACAGAGTTTAGGACCCTGCTGTTTCCTATCTCGGCCGCAATCCTGCCGCCGTCAACGGTATATACCGTGTGCTCGGCGCGGAGCGTGTCGATTATATTTTCGGGATATTTTGCGGCACCGATAACCACGGTCATCGGGTCAATGCGCGTGTCGTTTACGATAAGCGTGCCGCCCTTTTTAAGGTAGTGAGCGTAGCGCAGTGCCTCGAGCCTCTCGAAGGCGATAAGAACGTCGGCCGTGCCTTCCTCGACAACCGGCTCGAACACCTCGCTGCCGTATCTTACGAAGGTAACGACGCTACCGCCGCGCTGTGCCATACCGTGCACCTCGGAGATTTTTACGTCAAGGCCCGCGGCAAGCGCGGTCTTTCCTATAATTCTGCTGGTGAGCAGCGTACCCTGTCCGCCGACACCGACTATCATTATATTCATAAGTTCTCCTCCTTACGCTCTCGGCAGCTTCTTGATAGCGCCGAATTTGCAATAGCTCTGGCAAAGGCCGCAGCCGTTACACATAGTTTCGTCGATTTTCACCGTTCCGTCGGCGTTTTTCGTGATTGCGGGACAGCCGATTTTAAGGCAGGCGCCGCACTTCTTACAGCTCTCGGTGTCGCACTCGCATACGTCGGGGAAGGACTGACCCTTAAGAAGCGCGCAGGGAGCCTTCGCGATAATTACCGTGAGGGTGTCTCCGTTAACGCTCTCCCTTACAGTCCTGCGAAGCCCCTCGACGTCGAAGGCATCGACCGTGATAACGCGGGGCACGCCCACCGAGCGGCAGAGCTCGGCGAGGTCTATTGCGTGAGTGGGCTCACCCTTCAGGGTCTTACCCGTCGCGGCGTGCTCCTGGTGACCCGTCATTCCCGTCGTGCGGTTGTCAAGGATAATGACGGTGCCCGTCGCCTTGTTATAGACCATATTTATAAGAGAGTTGATACCCGTGTGAAGGAATGTGGAGTCGCCGATTGTGGCAACCCAATTCTTTATGTACTCCTTGCCGCGAGCCATCTCCATACCGTGCAGCAGTGAGATGCTCGAGCCCATGCATATGGTGGTGTCGATTACGTTAAGCGGTGCAACCGCGCCGAGCGTGTAGCAGCCTATATCGCCCGCGGCGTGGATTTTAAGAGAGTTAAGAACCGAGAAAACGCTCCTGTGCGGACAGCCGGGACAGAGTATCGGCGGCCTCTTCGGCGCCTCGGCCACAGAGAATGCGGCAAGGTCCTCGCCATAGAGCACGCGGCGGAGCATATTAGCACTGTACTCTCCCTGCTTTGTAAACAGTTCTTTACCCTTTACCGAATATCCCCAGGCTCTGATTTGCTCCTCTATAACCGGCTCGAGCTCCTCGAAGACGTAGACCTCGTCGACCGTGGCTATAAATTCCTCGATAAGCCTCTTCGGCAGGGGATTAATGAGACCGAGCTTAAGCACGCTCGCCTCGGGTGCCGCCTCTCTGACGTACTGATATGCGATGCCCGAGGTGATAAATCCGATTTTCCTGTCGCGAAGCTCTGTGCGGTTTATCGGGAAGGCAGAGCCGTCCTCGGCCATTTTTTCTTCTCGCTTTTCCACTACTACGTGTCTGCCTATTGCCGAGGCGGGCATCATAACGTATTTAGGCACGCATCTCTCGTAGGTGCGGTCCTCGGGCTCTTTTCGCTCGGCGAGGGGGACAACGCTCTGCGAGTGCGAAAGCTTGGTCGTGGTTCTGAATATTACGGGGGTGTCGTAGCTCTCGCTTAAATCAAAAGCAAACTTCAAAAACTCCTTTGCCTCGGCACTGTCCGAGGGCTCGATAAGGGGAAGATGTGCGCTCCTCGCAATCATTCTCGTATCCTGCTCGTTCTGCGACGAGGCGATACCGGGGTCGTCGGCAACGACTATAACGAGGCCGCCGTTAACGCCTGTATAGGCGAGGGTATAAAGGGGGTCCGAGGCAACGTTAAGTCCGACGTGCTTCATACACGCCATACTGCGCACGCCCGCAATCGAGGCGCCCGCGGCAACCTCGAGCGCCACCTTCTCGTTAGGTGCCCACTCGGTGTAGACCTCGTCGTACTTTGCCAAAAATTCGCTTATCTCCGTGCTCGGCGTGCCGGGGTATGCGCTCGAGAGCTTAACTCCCGCCTCGAAGGCGCCTCTCGCTATTGCATCGTTACCGAGCATAATTCTCTTTTCCGTCATTTTTTATCTTCCTTTCTCATATCGCGCACTCTTTTTGCCTTGCCCTCGAAGCGCTGTAGCGTGTTGGGGCTCTCGAGCTTAACCGCGGCGTCAAGACCGAGGGTGATGCGGAGCTTTCCGCGTACCTCGCGCTCAATAGCCTCGAGCTCGCGGAAGGAGTCGGTCGCGCGGGCGAGCTCAACCCTGACGGTGAGCTTATCCGAATAGCCCTCGCGCTCGACTATAATCTCATAGTGCGGGCCGAGACCCGATACGCCGAGGACAATCTCCTCAATCTGGCTCGGGAATACGTTTACGCCGCGTATTTTAAGCATATCGTCGCTTCTTCCCGCGGGGTTATCCATGCGGCAGGTGGTGCGGCCGCAGCTGCATTTCTCATAGGACAGTCGGGTTATATCGCCCGTTCTGTATCTTATCAGGGGCAGGGCCTCTTTATTAAGGCAGGTGACGACGAGCTCGCCCCACTCGCCCTCGGGGAGCACCTCGCCCGTCTTCGGGTCGATAATCTCGGGGATAAAGAAGTCCTCGTTGATATGCATACCGTTATGAGAGAGGCACTCGCCCGAAACACCGGGGCCCATAAGCTCGCTCATTCCGTAGTTTGTGGTGACGAGAATATCCTCGCCCCACGCCTTATGCATCTCCTCGCGCATAGCGTCGGTGAGAAGCTCGCTGCCGACGAGGGCAACGCGCACCGAGAGGTCCTCCCTCGGTACGAGACCCATATCGCCCGCCACCTCGGCCAGGCGCAGTGCGTAAGAGGGTGTTGCGACGAGCAGGGTCGTGCCGAAGTCCTTCATATACATAATCTGCTTCTCGGAGTTGCCCGTGGACGAGGGGACTATCGTCGCACCTATTTTCTCAAGTCCGTAGTGAAGTCCGAGAGCACCCGTGAACATTCCGTAGCCGAAGCAAATCTGCGCTATATCGTCGGACGAGGCACCGCCCGCGGCGGCAATACGTGCCACGCACTCCGACCATATCTCCATATCGGCGGCGGTGTAGCCGACAACCGTGGGCTTACCCGTCGTGCCCGACGAGGCGTGTATGCGCACGAGCCTCTCCTTCGGCACCGCAAAGAGGCCGAAGGGGTAGTTGTCGCGCAAATCCTGCTTCTTTATAAGCGGCAGGCGAGAGAGGTCGGCGAGCGACTTAATATCGCTCGGGGAAATGCCCGCCTTATCCATTTTTTCTCTGTAGGGAGCTACGAGACGGTAGGCCCGCTCAACCGTTGCGATAAGCCGCTCGGTCTGGAGTGCCTCGAGCTCTTTTCTTTCAAGCGTTTCGTTTTTTGACCAAATCATTTTATGTACCCTTGATTATTTTATTTCATTTTCGATAGGCTTGTCAAACGCCTCTGCGATTATTGTTTCACTCGGCGCCTTAGTGAAGAGGCTGACCGTGACGGTGATTATAACCGAGAATATCATACATATAACGCCTATAAGAGGCGAGCAGCCGACACCCGTCGCAATTGCAGTGCCGAGGGAGCAGCAAAAGCCGTTTTTGTGGTATCCGAAGAAGAGTATCAGCGCGGCCGTGAGCAGCAGCGAGGATATTACCGAGCTTCTCGCCGCCGCGGCGGTGATTTTCCGTGATAGGAGGCCGAGCACGAAGGGACCCATAAAGCAGCCCGCGAGCGTGCCCCAGCTGAGGCCCATCATATAGGCAATCGCGGTAACGCCGAATTTCTCGTTGAGCACGGCGAGTAAAACCGAGATTGCTACGAAGACAAGGCAGAGCAGCTTCATAAGAATATTTACCCGCCTGTCGCTTGCCTTCGGGTTGATTTTGCCCTTGTATATATCTATTGCCACGACCGAGGCCGAAGAAAGAGAGACCGAGGACAGCGTGGACATGCTCGCCGATAGAATAAGAACGGCGATAATTCCCGTGAGACCCGTGGGAATGACCGCGTCGAGCATCGTGGGTATCACGTCGTCGCCCGAGACGCCCGCGAGAAGCTCGGGGAAAAGGCCGCTGAGCGCGCCGACGAAGTATGCCGAGAAGCCGATGATAAGTGCAAAAAGGGTGCTGACGACAGTACCCTGACGGATTGCGCGCTTATCCCTTATCGCGTAATACTTGTGAATGGTTTGGGGAAGCGCAAACACGCCGAACGAGGTGAGGAAAATCAGCGACAGAAGCGACACGGTGCTGCCGTAAATGCCCCGGCTCTCACTGCCGAAGGTAAACCAGGTGAGGTTGGGGTCGGAAACGAGCTTTGACAAATCCCACTCTACGTTTCCGTGGTTCATAAAGCAGAGCACCATAAGAGTAACGCCGACGAGCATAATAATTCCCTGAATGAAGTCGGAGAGTGCCGTTGCGAAGTATCCGCCGAAGAAGAGGTAAAGCGCGGTCAGGGCCGCGAGGCATATCATTACCACCCAGCCCGGAATACCGAGCATTATTCTGAAAAGACTGCCGAGGCCGTTATAAACCGAGGCGGAGTAGGGAATAAGAAATATAAAGATAACGACTGCCGAGAGCAGCTTAAGCCCGCGGTCACCGTAGCGGTGCTCGAAGAACTCGGGCATAGTCTTAGCGCCGAGGCGGGTAGTCATATTTTTGGTTCGCTTTGCAAGAAGGAGCCAGGCGAAAAGCGAGCCGATGACGGCGTTGGCAACGCCAATCCATACCGAGGCAAGGCCGAACTGCGCACCGAACTTACCCGCGTATCCGATGAAGATAACCGCGGAGAAGTAGGTCGTTCCGTAGGCAAAGGCGCTCATCCAGCCGCCAAGCCCCCGACCCCCCGCAAGGAGAAAGTCGCCCACGGATTTCGAACGGTTGCGCGTGTAAACCGCTATCGCAACCATAGACAGTGCATAAAGAAGTAAAATGACGTAGTCGAGCATAGTTAGTAATCCTTATTTTGCGTAAAATATATCTAACATTATAAGCCCACGGGGGAATAATGTCAATAGCCCCCCGAGGGGAAAATGATTTTTTTAATCCTCGCGCTGTGAGAAGCAGAAGAAAGCGACGGCACCCGCCGCGGCGACGTTCAGCGAATCAACACCGTGAGACATCGGGATTTTCACGGTATAATCGGCGTTCTTGACAGTAGACGGGCGAAGGCCGTCGCCCTCGGTGCCGAGTATTACGGCGAGCCGCTCCTCCTTCTTCAGGCGCGGGTCGTTTATACTCACCGAGTCGTCGGTGAGCGCCATGGCAAGGGTGGTGAAGCCGAGCTCGCGAAGGCGTTTTACTCCCTCGCTCTCCCACTCGCTCGGGGTGTCGCATATACGTGCAAAGGGAATTTGAAACACCGTGCCCATGCTCACTCTGACCGCGCGACGGCAGAGCGGGTCGCAGCAGGAGGGGGTTAAGAGAACCGCATCTATATCAAAGGCGGCCGCCGAGCGAAACAGTGCGCCGATGTTGGTCGAGTCGGTTATGTTCTCGAAAACCGCGACACGGCGTGCCCCCTTTGTGATTTTTTCGGCAGAGAGGGGTGTCGGGCGCTCCATAGCGCAAAGAATTCCGCGCGTAAGTGCGAAGCCCGTCATAGTGCGTAGCAGCTCCTCGCTCGCCGCAAAGACGGGTATATCGGGGTAGGAATTGATAAGCTCAAGCGCCGCACCGTGAAGAAGTCTCTCGTCGGTAAGCAGAGACAGAGGGCGACAGCCCGCACCGAGAGCAACCTTTATTACGGTTGGGCTCTCGGCTATGAATACTCCGTTCTCCGCCTCGAGGCTCCGACGGAGCTCGGGGCCCGTGAGGCTCTTGTACAGTGCCACGTAGGGAGAGCTGAAGTCTTCAATTTTTATGATTTTCGGCATAAATTTTCTCCGTCGTTTTTTGTAATTTTAGCACATTTTCAACGAAAAGTCTATATTTTTTAAAAAAAGTATTGTCTTTTTTATGTACACGTAGTAAAATAGAAGGGTAAAAATCTGATTTTTGGGGGTGAGAATATGGACGGCGGCAGTTGTAGTCGATTGTGCCGTATATTTACTTGGCAGAGACACGCGGTTCGTATTCGAAATTCCCGTATGCTCTGCCCTCGTTAAAATTCTTAAAAAGGAGAGGGAAAAATGGAGCTTGAAAACAACGTTTCCGCAGCTCTCCCCGATTACAGAGCGGAGATTGCCGCGCTCGTGCGCAGCACCGTCGCTCCTCGCATTTTGCGCGAGAGACTTGGGGAATACCACGGGAACGATATTGCCTCGGCTATGGCCGAGCTCTCGCGCGAGGAGCGCGCGAGACTGTACACCGTGCTCACGCCCGATGCGCTTGCCGACCTCGTCGAATATCTCGACACGCCCGGTGAGCTGCTCGACGAGCTCGGTATAACGAAGCGTGCCGAAATTCTCGCACGCACCGAGACGGCACTTAGCGCCGAATATCTTGAGGAGCGGCCGAAGGCCGAGCGTGAGGCGCTCGCCGCGCTTCTTCCCGAGCAGGTGCGCGAGGAGTTAAAGCTGCTCTTCTCGTTCGATAAGGACGAGGTGGGTAGCCGAATGGTTACGAATTACATCTCGGTAAATGAGGGCGCGAGCGTTCGCGGCGCTATGAGCGAGCTCGTAAGGCAGGCGGCGGACAACGACAACGTGTCCACGATTTACGTCACCACGGAGGAGGGCGACTTCGTCGGTGCTATCGACCTAAAGGACCTTATCCGTGCGCGCTCGCAGGATAAGCTCGAGGATATAATCATGACCTCTTATCCTTACGTGTACGCCGAGGAGAAGATAGAGGACTGTATAGAGAGAATTATGGGATATTCCGAGGACTCGATACCCGTGCTCGACGGCTCGGGTCGGCTCGTCGGAGTGCTCACGGCACAGGACGTCTCGGAGCTCGCTCAGGAGAGCATAGCCGACGACTATGCGAAGCTCGGCGGTCTGTCCTCGGAGGAGGACCTCTCGGAGCCGACCTTGAAGAGCGTGGGCAAGCGCCTTCCCTGGCTTATTATTCTCTTTGGACTTGGGCTTCTCGTCTCGGGCGTTGTCGGCCTCTTCGACAGCGTGATTGACAGTCTGCCGTTTATCGTGTCCTTCCAATCGCTGATACTCGGCATGGCGGGAAACGTGGGAACGCAGTCGCTCGCCGTGACGGTCAGAGCTCTTGCCGACGAAACTCTCACCGCGCGTGAGAAGCTCTCGCTCGTGTTTAAGGAAACACGGGTAGGCCTTTTTAACGGTATTATACTCGGCGTGCTGTCATTTTTGCTCGTCGGCCTGTTCCTCTCACTTCGAGGCACGGAGACGGCACTCGCATTCTCTGTCGGAGCGTCAACGGGCACGGCGCTTCTGCTTTCAATGGTGCTCTCGGGCATCTCGGGCAGTGTGATACCGATAGTCTTAAAAAGAATGAAAATAGACCCCGCGGCGGCCTCGGGCCCCTTTATCACAACGATAAACGACCTCGTTGCGGTTTTGACATACTACGGTCTTGCGGGACTTCTTCTGATGAATATATAAAAAGGGGGCTGTCGCATTTAGGCATAACCGAATAAAAAACGAGGGGTATTGTGAAAAATCACAGTACCTCTCTTAATATTATGTGTGTTTTGAGGAAATCAAGGTTGAAAACCTGCGGTTTTCCTCTTTTTATTCGTTTTTTATT
>JAFVQW010000004.1 GCA_017504605.1 Clostridia bacterium | reverse complement strand
CGCTCGGAGCAGGCTCTCGTCTGCCGCCTCTTTTTCGGCATAGCACACGTGAGCGCCGCACAGGTCGATGAAGTTCATCGTGGCACGGCCGAGAATAAACATAGCCTCGAAGTCGTGCTCTCGTCCTTTAGGCTCCTTAAGGTCGGAAATATACCCGTCCTCGCCGCGAATTTCAAATTGAGAGAAGCCCATAAGAGAGCCGTCCGACTCCTCTATCATTTTATAGGCGAAGAAGCCGTCGCGGTATTCGGTGCCCGCGAGAGCGGCAAGCTGTCTTTGCTCCGCCGTATCCTGAATGGGGGTAATTTTAAACATTACTTTCCCTCCTCGTAGCCCGCTTAAGATATTCCACCTCGTCGTTATCGAGATAGCGCCACTTGCCGACGGGGAGACCGTCAAGCTTAAGATTTCCGATAGAAATTCGCGAAAGGCGCTTTACCGTAAGGCCTGCCGCCTCGCACATCTTACGGATTTGCCGATTTCTGCCCTCGGTAAGCGTTATCTTAAGAACCGTGCCGCTCTCGTCGCTCTCACCGACTGTAACCTCGGCGGGATTGATTTTATAGCCGTCGATAACGAGCTCGGAGGTGAGAATTTCGTACTGCTCCTCGCTGACCTCGCCGCCAACCTTAACCCGATATAGCTTAGGCAGGGAATACCTCGGGTGAGTAAGTCGGTTCTTGAGCTCACCGTCGTCGGTGAGAAGGAGCATACCCTCGGAGATAAGGTCAAGACGTCCTACGGGATATACACGTGCAGAAACGGTGTCGAGTAGGTCTGTAACGCATTTTCTGCCTCTGTCGTCAGAGGTCGCCGAGAGGTATCCTCGCGGCTTGTTCATCATTATGTAGGTATGCTCGCGCCTCTCGGATATGACCCTTTTACCGCGGTAGGTAACCGTGTCCTGGCGCGGGTCGACGCGCATACCTATTTCGGCAACATGACCGTTTACGGAAACGTTGCCGAGCTTGATTTGCTCCTCCGCCGCGCGGCGGGACATTATTCCCGCATCGGCAAGAAGCTTTTGTAGCTTAATCTTTTGCATATTTCCTCCGTGCAGCCATTCATTCGGCTGTACTTTTTTTGTCTGTAATCGAAAGTGAAAATCCAAGGTCGAACAGCGCCTCGTGGTCACGCCAATCGCACGGGTCGGAGAGCGTTACGGTAATAAGGCGCACACCCTCGCGCTCTGCCGCGCCGACAAGGCATCTGCCCGATTTTTTCGTGTAGCCCGTCTTGACGCCGATAGCATCGGGATAGCGCTTAAGGAGCTTGTTGTGGTTCACGACGACTCTCGGTGAATCCGATATAAAAAACTCGTATTTGTAGGTGCTGCAGATTTTTCGAAACAGGTCGTTTTCGAGCGCTGCGGCAGTGATAATTGCCAGGTCGCGCGCCGTTGTATAGTGCTCGGAACTGTCGAGCCCGTGGGGATTATCAAAATGGGTATCAAGTGCGCCGAGTGACAGGGCACGCTCGTTCATAAGGTCGGTAAAGCCCCGAATATCGCCCGAAATCTCGTAGGCAAGAGCCGTCGCGGCATCGTTCGCGCTCTGTAGAAGCACAGAATAGATAAGGTCGCGCACCGTAAGAACGTCGCCCTCCTTAAGATATACCGACGAGCCCTCTATGCCCGCGGCCTCCCTTGGAATTGTGACCTCGCTTCGAAGGTCGCACCTTTCAAGCGCGATAAGCGCGGTCATTATTTTGGTAGTGCTCGCCATAGGCAGTCTCGCCTCGGAATTGCTCTCGTATAGTACCTCGCCCGTGTCGGCGCGGTATAGGATTGCCGCCTTGGCGCTCGTTTTCGCCCGTCCGCTTCCCGCCGCGAAAACGGTAAGAAGAGAGAAGAGCATAGCCGCAAGCACAAGCACGAGCAGTGCGGTTTTTCTGTTATCCTGCATATTTTGCCTCCTTTTTTATTAGTTTTGGCAAAACACGATAGGATATTATTTGAAATTTATTACAAAGAGCCCTTGATTTTTTGAATTAACTCGGGCGCGCGCTCAACGAGCGAAACGACCCTGTCAACGCTCCCGCCGCCGTCGGAAAGCGAAACGAGGTTAACCTCTGCATTTGGGCCAATTGTTAAAAAGGCAACAGGCGTTATAGAGAGCGCCGTGCCTCCGCCACCGCCGAAGCCGTCGGTTCTGTGCTCACGTCCGTAGTCTACTCCGCCCGAGGCGAAGCCGACCGACATCCTCGATACGGGAATAACAGTCACGCCGCTCGGAGTGGTTATCGCGCTCCCCGTAACCGTATCAAGCTCGGAGAAGGAGCGCACGCTCTCAACCGAGGCGCGAAGAATATCGTTTATTTTGTTTTCTGCCATAACGTCTACCTCGTTTCCTCTTTACAGTATAGTATTGGTAAATTACGAGGAAAATAATCAGGCAGAAAAGTCTTGTGGAAAAGGTGACGTCGAGCGCGGGAAGCTCGCCGCGATAATCCGTCGGGGCAAATTGCGACGCGCCGCCGTCGCTTACTCGAAGTGTCTTTGCGTTCTCCCCGACGTAAGCAACAACAACCGAGGCAAAGGCAAGCCGCGAGGCAAGCGGGAAAATATCGGCGGGGCTCCTCGGCACTCTTGCGACATAGAAGCGGCGAAGGGTTACGTCGGTTCTCGGCAGTATATACCGTAAGCAGTGCCCGAGAGGTCGGAAGCGCTCTATGATAACCGACGGGTCGGTGCGCTCCCCTCCGTCCTTCAGCTTAAATGAAAATTCGAAAATTGTAAGGCTTACGCTTATTGTAAGCTCGTCTTCTCTGAAAACTCTGACGTCCGCTGTATCGTATAGCACGGTGAAGAAAAGTAAAAACAATATCCCGAGCAAAAATAGCGGCATCATAGGTGTTAATCGTCGGAAATATCGTCCTCGGCGGTGGGCTCGTCGAGATATTCCGCGGGTGCCTCGCCGGGTGTCGCCGCGCTCTCACCCTCGCTCTTCGGAAGAGCGCTGTCAATATCAACGGCGAGCTGAAGCTCGTCCACCTCGCCGCGCTCCTTCTTCTCGTCCTCCTTAGCGCCCTCGAAGGCCATAAGGAGCTCGTCCGTGGTTTTCGGCAGCTCGCTTATATCCTTAAGGCCGAAGGAGCGAAGGAAGTCACGCGTCGTTCCGTAAAGCATAGGTCTGCCGGGAACGTCGAGACGGCCCTTGGACTCGATAAGTCCGCGGTCTATGAGGTTGTTCATAGCGTAGGACGAGTCAACGCGGCGAAGCGTATCGACGAAGGCGCGCGTTACCGGCTGATTGTAGGCAACGATTGCGAGAACCTCGAGCGACGAGGTCGAGAGTGAGCCGCTTTTTCTTATTCCGAGCGCATCGCGTATCTCGGCGAGGTACTGCTGCTTCGTGCAAAGCTGACAGGAGTCGGAATAGGTAAGAAGAATAACTCCGCGGGGAATTTCGGGTGCGTTATACTTCAGTGAGTACTCAAATACGAGGTCCTTTACCTTAGAAGGCGTCATTTCAAATATGCGTGAAAGAGTGGAGTAGGGAATAGGGTGCCCCGCGGCGAAAAGAATCGCCTCAAGAGCCTCCTCAAAGACGACCTCGCGGGGCGCCTCCGTCTCTTCACTCTCTATAATCTTTACTTCCTCACTCATCGGTGTCTGTTTCTCCGTTTTCTTGATTTTCTTCTTCGCTCTCGGGCGGTGTATCGAATTCGCTCGATGCCGCCTCCTCGGGAACGTAGTCGGGATTAAGCTTGAACATCATCTCGAGGCCGCACTCGTCATATTCAACGACGTCCTCGATAACGGTGACGTTAGTGACTATTATTCTGCGGATTTTGATAAGCTCGAGCACGCCCATAAATCTTGCAACGAGCTCGGCTCTGGAATCTGCATCCTTGAGTAGGAAGAAGAGCGATGCCTCCTCCTGCTCCTCGAGAAGTGCGCACATCTCGGCAATTTTTTCCTCTACCGAAACGACCTTGTGCTTTATTAGGGGGGTAACGAGCTCGTGCGGCTTCTTCATCGCCTCGGCAATCTTAAGTCGGCGAAGCACCGCACCGAGAGCGCGGGTAAGCAGGTCGGGGTCGAGGTCGAGCGGAAGTCCTCTCTCGGGAGGAATTTCATCGGTGCCCTTTACAAACCGTCCCGAATACTCGTCGTACCGTGGGCGAAGCTCCTTTGCCGCCTCCTTCGCACGCATATGGAGGAGCACCGCATTGGCAATCTCACGCCTCGGGTCGTTCTCCGTGCCCTCCTCGTGAGGCAGAAGCATCTTGCTCTTGATTAGCATAAGCTCGCTCGCCATAACGATAAACTCGCTCGCAAGCTCGAGGTCGAGCCTCTCTGCCTCCTCGATATACTCCATATACTGATCGCAAATCAAGGCAATCGGAATATCGGTAATGCTGACTTTATTCTTTTGTATGAGAGTGAGCAAAAGGTCAAGAGGCCCCTCAAACTCCTCAAGTCGGTAGGTCAGTTGTTCAATCATTATTATCTCCAAATGATGTTATCTTAAAGCGGGAATAAGCGACCAGAGCTTGAATATTCCGTTTGAAAGTGCCTCGGTCGCGTTCGAGATGTGCATTGAAAGGGCGAATACCGATGCTATGCCTGAAAGCACGGGATTTGCCGCAACAAATGAAAAGGACATAAGGAAGGAATAAACGTTCTGCCCGAGGAGCAGCCAGATAACGACGCCCCAATAGATATAGCGCTCATACCTCATAATCTTGAAATAGAGCTTCGGTGGCAGAATGAGATTTATAATGCGCGAGCCGTCGAAGGGCGGTATCGGCAAGAGGTTGAATACTCCGAGTCCTATATTTATTCTGTGAAAATAGTAGATGAAAAGCAGGGTGTTCGTCATCAGGGCGTTCAAAAAGGGAACAGACGAATACTTAAAAAGATTATTAAGAAGCAGAAAAATCGGAGCCGAGAGAAAGGCCATAAGAATATTGGCGAGCGGCCCCGCGGCAGCGGTTATCGCGAAATCTCGGCGCGGCTTCTTAAAATTGCGCGGGTTTATCGGCACGGGCTTCGCCCAGCCGAAATGGAACAAGAGCATACAAACGGCGCCGAAGGGGTCGAGGTGGCGCAGGGGATTAAGCGAGAGTCTGCCAAGAGAGCGCGCCGTGCCGTCGCCGAGCTTATATGCGGCGTATCCGTGTGCGTACTCGTGCACCGTGAGCGTGATAAGAACGCACAGGGCGCTGAGCACAAGCTGTGTAATATAGGCTGAGTTAAACATTTTTCGAGCTCCTTTTTTGCCGTTTTAAGCTATTGCCTCAAATATCCTGCTCCAAAGCTCGTTCTTTCCCTCTCTTGAAACGGAGGAAAAGGGTATAATATCAATGTCGGTTCCCTTAAAGCAGCTCTCTCTGAGGTCGTCGAGCGCCGCAGCGAGTGCGGTCTTTGAGAGCTTATCCGTCTTGGTCGCAACCACGGCGAAGGGAATGGAATTATCAATAAGCCAATTTATCATCATAATATCGTCGTCGGTGGGGCCGGTTCTGATATCGATAAGCTGAATTACGAGCTTAAGCGCATCGGACGAGGGGTTATCGAGAAAATACTCCTCCGTAAGTGCACTGAATACCCGCTTCGCGCTTTCCGAGCGCCGTGCATAGCCGTAGCCGGGCAGGTCTACGAGAAAGAGCTTTTTATCTACCGAAAAAAAGTTTATAGTAACCGTTTTTCCGGGCGAGGAGGAGACCCTCGCGAGAGAGCGCCTACCGAGCAGAGTGTTTATAAGCGAGCTCTTTCCAACGTTCGAGCGCCCCGAAAGAGCAACCTGGGGGCGCGGGTCGCGCGGAAACTGCCGTTTGTTTCCCGCCGTAAGCGCTATGTCTGCATTATTGACGTTAATCTTCATTGTATTTCTCCGTATTTACGCAAGAGCCTCGCGCAGAACGTCTGCCGCACTCTCGCAGGGAATAAAGGTAAGTGCCTCGCGAGCCTCTGCATCAATCTCGTCAAGCTCGCGCATATTTGCCGTCGGAATAAGAACCGTCTTGATGCCCGCACGGTATGCGGCGAGAGTCTTTTCCTTAAGACCGCCGATGGCGAGCACCTTGCCGCGAAGCGTAATCTCGCCCGTCATTGCAACCTCGCGCTTGACCGGCCGTGCCGTCAGCGCGCTTACGATGGCGGTAACCATAGTCACACCCGCGGAGGGGCCGTCCTTTGGAACCGCACCCTCGGGGAAGTGGATATGTATATCGCGGTTTTTATAGAATTCCTTATCTATTCCGTACTCGTCGGCAATGCTTCTGACGAAGGAATGCGCAATCTTCGCCGACTCCTTCATAACCTCGCCGAGAGAGCCTGTGAGCTCGATTTTACCCGTACCCTCGAGCACGGCAACCTCTACCTTAAGCATATCGCCGCCGGCCTGAGTATAGGCGAGGCCGTTTACTACGCCAATAGGATTTTCGCTCTCGGGAAGCTCGGGGAGAACTTTGATTTTTCCAAGGAAATCCACGAGGTTTTTATCGTTTATCGTTACCGAGGCACACTCGCCCTCGGCGATACGCTTCGCCGCCTTACGCATAAGCGAGGCAAGCTCGCGCTCAAGGCTTCTTACACCTGCCTCGCGAGTATAGCCCTTAATAAGCGCGCGTATGCCCTTATCGGTAATGCGGAACATCTTCTTAGTCATTCCGTTTGCCGCGAGCTGCTTCGGTATGAGGTGGTTCTTCGCAATCGCGAGCTTCTCGGTATCGGTATAGGTCGAGAGCTCGATAATCTCCATTCTGTCAAGAAGCGGAGCGGGAATACCCTCGTAGGTGTTCGCGGTTGCTATAAACATAGCGTCCGAGAGGTCAATCGGGATTTCCATAAAATTATCCCTGAAGCTCTTGTTCTGCTCGGGGTCGAGCACCTCCAAGAGTGCAGAGGTGGGGTCGCCGCGAAAATCCTTAGCCATTTTGTCTATCTCGTCAAGGACTATAACGGGGTTCTCAACCTTTGCATTGATGAGGGCCGATATAATTCTGCCGGGCATAGCACCGACGTATGTCTTTCTGTGGCCGCGTATCTCGGCCTCGTCGTGCATACCGCCGAGGGAAACGCGGGCATATTTTCTCTTAAGAGCGCGGGCAACCGATGCGGCTACCGAGGTCTTACCGACACCGGGAGGGCCGACAAGACAGATAATCTGACTGCGAACGTCGTTAGAGAACTGCTTTATTGCAACGAATTCGAGAATTCGCTCCTTTACCTTCGTGAGACCGTCGTGGTCGCGGTTGAGAACCTCACGCGCCTGCTTTACGTTTACCTCGTCGGTGCTCTTGATGCCGAAGGGATAGTCGAGGCAGGTGTCGAGATAGGCGCGGAGCACGGTGCTCTCGGCGGCGCCGAAGGGGGTCTTCGCGAGCTTGCCGAGCTCCTTATAGAGCTTTTCCTTTATTTCCTCGGGGATTTTTGCCGCGGCGATACGCTGCTCGTATTCGCGGATTTCGTCGTCCTCGTCCTCACCGAGCTCGGACTGAATAGCCTTAATCTGCTCGCGAAGGAAGTAGTCCTTCTGGTTACGGTCTATCTTCTCGCGCACCTGCATCTGAATATCGTGCTCACATTCGAGGAGCATAAGCTCCTCCTCGAGCGCGATAAGAAGCCTCTCAAGGCGCGTCTTAACGCTCGCCGCCTCGAGAACGCTCTGCTTGTTCTTATAATCGATAAGGGCGGAGGAGGCAACGAAATCGGCAAGATATGCGGGGTCGGCGATAGCCTCCGCACTCATTCGAAGCTCGTCGGAAAAGTTCGGGTGAATGCCCTTGAGCTCGTCGAGATGGTTCTTTGTCTCGGAAACGAGAGCGTGAAGCTCGGGCGACATACGGCGAACGCCGCGCTCGGGGCGGAGAACACCCTCGGCAACGAAGAAGCCCGCCGAGGAGCTTACCGTAAGCATCTTTGCTCTCGATATGCCCTCGAAGATAACCGAGAGGTTACCCTGGGGATTTTTTACTACGTGCTTAATCTGTGCGAGCACGCCGACAGAATAGAGGTCGTCCTCGGTGGGGTCATCGACCGCAATGTCCTTCTGTGCTACGAGGAACACCTGCGCATCGGCAGTCGTCGCGGCGGCCGTGAAGGCCTTAAGCGAGATGGGGCGGACAATCTCTATATTCATCTGCACGGCGGGGAATGCGACGAGCCCGCGCAGGGCAATCACCGGCAGAGTAAGGTTGTTTTCATTTTCTATGTAATCTGACATTTTTACCTCGTTTTTTTGCTTAAAATATGCGTTTTTGGCGATAAACAAATTACGCCAAATAGCATTATATCATATTCTCGCGTTAAAATCCATACTTTTTGAAAAAATATAAAAAATATTTACTTATTTACGCGCGCCTTTATTCACAAAATCAATTGACTAACCGTGACAAATGTGGTATAATTAACCGATAAAGTATGTCAATTTGCCGATTTTGTCGGCAGAGTCCGAGGTGAATAATGATAATTTTGGGAATTGACCCCGGCCTTGCCACTGTCGGCTGGGGGGTCCTTGAGAGCTCTCGCGGAGCGGTGAGGCCGATTGCCTTCGGTGCGATTACCACCCCCGCGCATACCGATATCGAGGCACGGCTTCTTATGATAGAGCGCGACCTCACCGAGATAATCAATAAGTACCACCCCGACGAAATGGCGGTTGAGGAGCTGTTCTTCAACACCAACATCACGACGGGAATAGCCGTTGCCGAGGCGCGCGGAGTAATTCTGCTCACCGCTCACAGGTGCGGCGTCAAGATAAGCGAATATACGCCGCTTCAGGTGAAGCAGGCGGTGGTTGGCTACGGTAAGGCAGAGAAGAGGCAGGTAATAGCTATGGTTACCTCTATTCTCAAGCTTCGAGAGCCGCCTCGCCCCGACGATACCGCAGATGCTATTGCTATCGCAATATGCCACTCGCGCTCCTCGTCGTCGGTTATGGGCAAATATTTCAACAAAAGGTAGGACGGTAATATGTGGTTAGCTGATAAATGGAAGGAATACGAGGTCCTCGACACCTCGGGCGGCGAGAAGCTCGAGAGCTGGGGAAAATATACTCTCATAAGACCCGACCCTCAGGTTATATGGAATACCGAGAGACGACACCCGATGTGGCGGCGCGCCGATGCGAGCTATAAGAGAAGCAAGAGCGGCGGCGGTGCCTGGGGAGAGAACAGGCTTCCCGAGAGCTGGATTATTTCCTACGGCGCCCTTCGCTTCAGGATTAAGCCTATGGGCTTTAAGCATACCGGGCTTTTTCCCGAGCAGGCGGCTAACTGGGATTGGTTTGGCGAAAAAATAAGAAACGCAAAAAGGCCTATTAAGGTTTTGAACCTCTTTGCATATACCGGCGGTGCTACCGTCGCGGCGGCGGCCGCGGGCGCCGAGGTCGTACACGTCGATGCCTCTCGCGGAATGGTCGAGGCGGCGAAGGAGAACGCGCGGCTCTCGGGGCTTGGTGATGCGCCGATACGCTATATCGTCGACGACTGTAAGAAGTTCGTTCAGCGCGAAATCCGCCGCGGAAATAAATACGACGGAATAATTATGGACCCGCCCTCGTACGGCAGAGGACCTACGGGCGAGGTGTGGAAGATTGAGGAGTGCATAGACGAGCTCGTTGCGCTCGTCTCCGAGCTTCTCTCGGACGAGCCTCTTTTCTTCCTTTTGAACTCGTATACAACGGGCCTTTCGGCATCTACTATGAAATATATTGCGAGCACGCGGCTCTTTGCAAGGCATAGGGGCAGCTGCGAGGCGGACGAGCTTGGGCTCCCCGTTTCCTCAAGCGGTCTCGCGCTTCCTTGCGGCTCGAGCGTTCGTGTCGAATTTACTAACGGATAGAAGAAAAATGATGAAAAACGATATTATTATCAGGGCAGAAGGCCTCGGATATACCTATCTCGACGAGGGCGAGCGGCGTGGTGATGAGATTCCCGCGCTCTCGGGAGTTACGCTTTCCGTGCGTCGTGGAGAATATCTCGCGGTGCTCGGACACAACGGCTCGGGTAAATCCACGCTTGCAAAGCTGCTTAATTTAATACTTACGCCCACCGAGGGCAAGCTCTATATCGACGGTGTCGACGTTTCCTCGGGCGAGCTTTCCGAGGACGAGGTGTTTTCAATTCGTAAGAAGGTCGGTATGGTTTTCCAAAACCCCGATAATCAGCTCGTCGCGACGGTGGTTGAGGAGGACGTGGCGTTCGGTCCCGAGAACCTCGGTCTGCCGCGAGAGGAAATTCGTGCCCGTGTAGACGGCGCACTCTCGCTCGTCGGTATGACTGAGTACGCTCGACACGCGCCGCATAAGCTATCGGGCGGACAGAAGCAGCGGGTTGCCATTGCGGGAATTATCGCGATGCGCCCCGAGGTTATTATCTTCGATGAATCTACGGCTATGCTCGACCCGCTGGGAAGGCGCGACCTGCTTGATATTATGGACAGGCTTTGCCGTGACGAGGGAATTACCGTCATCAATATAACGCACTATATGGACGAGGCGGCTCTTGCCGACCGAGTAATCGTTATCAACGACGGCGAAACCGTCCTCGACGGCACGCCGAAGGAGGTATTCTCCGAGGTGGACCGTCTTCACGCGATAGGTCTCGAGGCTCCGCAGGGCCGTGAAATTCTTCACCTAATCGGCGGGCGCGGTATAAAGGTCGATAAGGCGGCGCTTACCGAGGAGGAATGTATCGCGGTGCTTTACGAACTAATCAGCAGAGGAAATATTAATGAGTAATATAATTGAGGTGACGGGTGTCACCTATCTGTACAGCCGCGGCACGCCCTTTGAAAGACGGGCGCTCGACGACGTTAGCGTAGGATTTCGTCGCGGTAAAATAACAGGGCTAATCGGACATACCGGCTCGGGCAAGTCAACGCTCGTCAGTCTGCTTAACGGTCTGTATAAGCCCGCCTCGGGCACCGTTCTTCTTGACGGCAAAGATATATGGGAAAGCCCGAAGGAAATATCGAAAATAAGATACAGAGTCGGTCTCGTAATGCAATACCCCGAGTATCAGCTCTTTGATGAAACCGTCAGAGCCGATATAGGCTTCGCACCGAGAAATCTCGGGCTTTCGAAGGAGGAGATAGAGGAGAGAACTCTCCGTGCGGCGAGCTTCGTCGGTATAGGCGAGGATTTGCTTGATAAATCTCCCTTTGAGCTCTCGGGCGGTCAGAAGCGCAGGGTTGCTATTGCGGGAGTTATCGCTATGCAGCCCGACGTGCTCGTCCTCGACGAGCCCGCTGCGGGGCTTGACCCGCGCGGAAGGCGCGAGATTCTCGGCGGTCTCTCAAAATACGTGACCGAGGGCGGTGGCTCGATTATTCTCGTAAGCCACTCTATGGAGGATATGGCGCATTACTGCGACGACGTCGTGGTTATGGGCGGCGGAAGAGTGATAAAAACAGGCAGTGTCGCGGAGGTATTCTCGGACAAGGACGCTCTTCACTCGGCGGGGCTCGACGTGCCCGCCTCGCTCCGTATAGCCGAGGGGCTTCGCGAGCGGGGAATTAACCTCTCGGGAGAGCTCTATACCCCCGAGGGCGTTGCCGAGGCCGTTATCAAGTATATCGGAGGTGGTAGAAAATGATTTCCGATATTACCTTAGGTCAGTTTTTTCCGGGCAGCTCCGTAATTCATAAGCTCGACCCGAGAATGAAGCTCATTCTCTCGGTGCTCTTTATCGCTATGGTATTCGTGGCGAATAATACCGCGGCCTTTATTCTCCTTACCGTATTTACGGTCGTGCTCGTGCTCTTGAGTAAAATCTCGCTCGCAACGGTGCTCCGCGGCGTTAAGCCGATAATTCTTATACTCGTTTTTACGGCATTTTTGAACGTATTTCTCACGGGCGGTGAGGGCGAGCCTCTTTGGAGCTTCTATTTTCTTAAGATATACGAGATTGGTATTTACCGCGCGGTATTTATGGCTCTTCGCGTTATAATTCTGATTGTCGGCACGAGTATTCTTCTTACCTATACGACCTCGCCTATTGCACTTACCGACGGTATTGAGGCGCTGCTGTCGCCTCTTAAGCGTATCGGCGTGCCCGTCCATTCCTTTGCGATGATGATGTCGATAGCCCTGCGCTTTATTCCTACGCTCGTTGAGGAAACCGATAAGATAATGAACGCGCAGAAGTCGCGCGGAGCCGATTTCTCAAGCGGCGGTCTTGTGAAGCGGGCGAAGGCGCTTATTCCGCTTCTCGTTCCGCTCTTCGTCTCGGCGTTTAAGCGCGCCGACGAGCTCGCGGTGGCTATGGAATGTCGTTGCTATCGCGGCGATAAAAACCGCACTAAGCTCGTAAAGCTCACCTATCGCGCCCGCGATTTTTTAACGCTAATCGTATTCGTGCTGGCGCTTGTTGGAATAATCCTTGAGTGCAATATCCCGTCCGGGGCCCTCGGCACGGGAGCCTTCCTTGAATTTTTGTTTTACAGAGTGTAAATAATAGGGGATAGCCTATGAATTATTTTGCCAAAATAAAATATCTCGGCACTCACTTTTCGGGCTTCCAGGTGCAGCCCGGGCTTCGCACCGTGCAGGGCGAGCTCTGTACCGCGCTCGAGGCGGCTCTCGGAGCGCCCTGTCGCGTTACGGGGTGCAGTCGCACCGATGCGGGCGTTCACGCAAGAGAGTTCTGTATTAAGGTGGAGTGCGACGGCGCAACCGTCCCGCCCGAGAAGCTGTCCGTGGCGGTAGCAAAATTTCTGCCCAATGATTTGTGCCTTTTTTATGCAAAAGAGTGCGAAAATGACTTTCACCCGCGCTACGATGCTAAGTCCAAGGAATATCTTTACAGAATTATAAACGAGCGCGTTTTCGACCCGTTTGAATTCGAGAGAGCCTGGTTTTTACCGCGCGAGATAACCGACGAGGGGCTTGCCTCGGCGCGCGAGGCGGCGGTGCATTTTGTGGGAAAGAAGGATTTTTCCGCCTTTATGTCCGAGGGCTCCGATGCCACGACGACCGTGCGCACGGTGCATTATCTTGAGATTGACAGAACCGAGCGCGGCATAGATATTCGTATATGTGCCGACGGCTTTCTCTATAATATGGTGAGGATTATCGTGGGCACGCTTATCGAGGTTATCTATGGCAGGAAAACTCCCGAGGACGTCGCTATGGCAATCGCCTCGGGCGAGCGTAGCCGCGCGGGTATGACGGCACCGCCCGAGGGACTTTATCTGAATTCGGTCAATTATTAATTTCCCATTTATTCAAAAACCTACATCTTATATTTACCGCGGCATCTGCAAATGATTAGTTTGCAGATGCTTTTTTTGTGGGGGGAAAATGAGGAAATTTGTTTTAAGCGTTACAGCGATTTTATTGCTTTTGACGCTGACGCTCGGGGGTGCGGCGGCATATATTGCCTCGGGGCTCGATTTTTCGGCCGACGAGGCGCTTTTCCGTGCCGCACTCGGCGAGCGCGGCACGGTGTATTATGCCTACGATGAGAGCGGTGCGGCGTGCGAGGTGTACAGGACCTCGTCGGCACGGCGCTCCGAGTGGTTTTCACTCGAGGCCGTCGGGGAGAACCTTGTCAACGGCTTCCTCTCCGCCGAGGACAGAGAATTCTTTAAGCACGGCGGCGTAAATTATAAGCGCACGCTCGCCGCACTCTTTAATCATATATTCAAGGCTCGCGCGGAATTCGGCGGCTCTACGATAACTCAGCAGGTTATCAAGAACATATCGGGTGATAATCAGCACACCCTAAAGCGAAAGGCCGAGGAGATTATCCGCGCGAAACGGCTCGAGCGCGAGCACTCGAAGGAGGAGATACTCGAGCTCTATCTCAACATCGTGCCTATGGGAAACAATATATACGGTGTGGGCAGAGCGAGCGAGGTCTATTTCGGCAAGTCTCCCGCCGAGCTGTCACTCGCAGAGGCGGCAACGCTCGTCGGTATTACAAACGCCCCGGCAAGATTTGACCCGTATAGGCACCCCGAGGAATGTGTTGCGAAGCGAAACCGCGTGCTTTACGCAATGCTCGATAACGGTAAAATAAGCGAAGAGGAGCGAGAGATAGCGAGAGAAGAGGAGCTGCGGGTTCTAAATAAGAGAAGCGAGGGGAGTAATATATCCTCTTGGTTTATTGAGACCGTGGAGGCGGATATTCTCCGCGACCTCTCGCAGGAATACGGGATAAGCGAGAGCGCCGCGCGGATTATACTTGACGGCGGTACAGAGGTATATACCACGATGAACAGGGAGGTACAGGGGATACTCGAGAAGTATTTCGGTAATACCGATTTAATCTCGCCCGCTACCGGCGCGGGGCATAATATGGCCATGGCGGTATGCGATGCAAACAGCGGTGCGCTCGTCGGCATTGTCGGCGCACTCGGAGAGAAGCGCGCCGAGAAAATTCTGAACCTCGCTCTTAGTCCGAGAGTGCCGGGCTCGGCACTGAAGCCGCTTGCCCTGTACGCACCGCTTCTTGACAGTGGGGAAATCAATCCCGCCTCGCGAGTTCTCGACGAGCCCCTGTATCTCACCCGCGGCGACGGCGAGGAGCGCCCATATCCGCGCAATTCGCCCGACGTCTATGACGGAGAGATGACGGTGAGAGATGCACTCAGGCTCTCAAAGAACACTGTTGCCTGCCGCCTCTACGATAGTCTGGGCGGGGAGAGGATATATAAAATTTTAAGCGACGGGTACGGAATTTCGAGCCTCGATGCCAAGGCGGATAAGGGAATGGCGGCCCTCGCTCTCGGTCAGCTCTCGCGCGGGGTTAGCATTCGCCGCCTTACCGAGTGCTACACCGCCTTTACCCGCGACGGCACCGTCGGGCGCGGACAGAGCTATCATAAGCTGCTCTCGTCAACGGGTGAGGAGCTCTTACGCTATCGCACAGAGGATAGAGCGGTGCTGAAAAGCGAGACGGCGCACCTTATGACAGACCTCTTGTCCTCGGTCGTCGAGGACGGAACGGCGCGGGCGGTTACCCTTAAGTCGATTGTGGACACGGCGGGTAAGACGGGTACCTCGAGCGGCTCGCGCGATAAGACCTTCGTCGGATATACCCCTTACTTTACCGCGGGAATATGGTGCGGCTCGGAGGGGGGCTCCGGCAGTGCTGTTAATAACTCCTTACACCTTATGCTCTGGGACAGAATAATGGTCGAAATTCACGAGAGACTGCTGTCCCGCCTTGACGACGGCGAGCTTCGCTCCTTCTCGACCGAAGGGCTTCTTCTCCGCGCATACGAGACACCGGACGGAGAGCTCGAATACGGATATTTCTCTCCCGTCTCTTTGCCCGATTAAAATTAAAAGAAGAAGCCCGAAATCTACGGGCTTCTTCTATTCTGATTATTCCAAGAAATGTGAAATCAGCTCATCACCGCGATACACGAGCTTCAGGGAAAAGTGCCGCTGTTCGGTATCGAGCAGTGAGAGGAAAATTTTATCACCCTCCCAAAGGGGAAGTGTCGGAACGAGCCTCTTGTCCACCCACTCGAGAACGCCCTCGTCACACTCACGAAGGGGCACGTCCGAGAAATCACTCGAGGTGAACAGATGCATATACTGAGTTCCGTATTCGTCGGAGACAAAGGTGATAAGTCCGCGGTATTTTACGGAGTAGAGCGTAATGCCTGCCTCCTCGTACACCTCGCGGCGAATACAGTCGTGCGGGCTCTCGCCCTCCTCAACCTTGCCGCCGAGGCCTATCCACTTATCGCGGTTCTCGTCGTTTTCCTTTTTTATTCTGTGGAGCATAAGGTATTTGCCGTCACGCTCCAGATAGCAAAGTGTGCTGTTTTTCATTTTACTGAAGTAAAGACAGGGCAGAGTTAATTCTCTTGATGCTCTCGTCCTTGCCGATAACCTCCATAATCTCGGTAGCGCCGCCCGGCGTTGCCGCAAGGCCCGACACCGCAATTCTTATACACCACATAACGGCACCCGTCTTAATACCGAGCTTCTCGGCGAGGGACGAGAGAGCGTCAAAGAGACTGTCGTTGTCAAAGCTCGTAAGGGGAGTGATGAGCCCGAGCGCCTCGGTGAGAACTGCTCTCGGTATATCAAAATCGGCAATCTTGTTCTTCTTGTTAAGGAAGAGCTCGCGCTCGTAGGCGGGCTGAGTGATAAAGAAGCTCATTCTGTCGTCGAGCTCGGAGAGCTTGGATATACGGGTGTGGAGAAGACGGAGCATTTTCTCGCGGTCGACGTTCGCGGGTATATCGCTCTTGATAAAGGGCGCGGCAAGCTCGGTGAAGCTATCGAAATCGAGCTTGTGAATATACTCGCCGTTAAACCAGAGCAGCTTCTCGAAATCGAATACCGCGGGGGACTTGGAAACACCGTCGATTGTGAAGGCGCGGCGGAGCTCGTCAAGAGTAAAGAACTCGCTCTCGCTCTCCTTCGGACACCAGCCGAGAAGTGCTATATAGTTTATAATTGCCTCGGGGAGATAGCCGTCGGCAACGAGGTCGGCAAAGGAGACGGCGCCGTGGCGCTTCGAGAGCTTCGACACGCTTCCGTCCTCGTTCTTACCCATAAGAAGCGGCAGATGCACGTAGGAGGGGCGCTCCCAGCCGAAGGCATCGTAAAGAAGCACGTATTTCGGTGTCGAGGTAAGATATTCCGAGCCGCGAACGACGTGAGTAACACCCATAAGATAGTCGTCAACGACGTGGCAGAAGTTATAGGTGGGGTATCCGTCGGCCTTCATAAGAATTTGGTCCTGGAGCTCGGAGTTGTTCATCGAAATCTCTCCGAATACCATATCGGTATAGCTCGTAGTGCCCTCGGTGGGCATCTTCTGACGGATAACGAAGGGCTCGCCCGCCCGAAGCCTCGCCTCTACCTCCTCCTTCGGGAGATTGCGGCAGTGACGGTCGTAGCCGCCGACGGCATCCTCCTCGTGAAGAGCCTCAAGGCGCTCCTTCGAGCAGAAGCAGTAGTAGGCCGCGCCCATATCTACGAGGCGCTTAGCATACTCCATATATATTTCCTTGCGCTCGCTCTGAACGTAGGGGCCGTGCTCGCCTCCAACGTCGGGACCCTCGTCGTAGTCAAGGCCCGTGGTACGGAGAGTGGATTTGATAACGTCGGTCGCGCCCTCGACAAGACGCTCGCGGTCGGTGTCCTCGATACGAAGTATGAACTTACCGTCCTCGTGCTTCGATATAAGATAGGAATAAAGTGCAGTACGCAGGTTGCCGATATGCATATACCCCGTGGGGCTCGGCGCAAATCTTGTAACTATCATATTGAATGCCTTTCGGTTGAAAATTTCCTTCATCGGCTATTTTAACATAAAATTTAAATTAAGTCAATCTTATGTACGAAAATTGTTTGACATCTTATGCTAAAATATAGTATAATTGACTTAGAAAACAAAAAAGGAGATGTTGTTCGTGTTTAAGAGCTCCTTCGCTAAATACCTGACGGCGTTCGTGATTATAATACTCGTGAGCTTTCTTATGCTCTCGGGCATTATTACCTCGATGATACGCGCCCACGTTACCGATGATAAAAGGCAGAAGCTCGAGCTTTCCTGCGACGTGATCGCCTCGCACTTTGAGAAGGAGGGGATTACCGACTTCGGTAATAATATTAACTCGGGCGTTGCCTCGTATATCGTTACGCTTTTGCCTATCGTTAACCTTGACTACGCCTTCGATATTCTTATTACCGATACCGACGGTAAGGTTCTCTTATCAACGCTCAAGAAGAATGAGGACGACCTTCCCGCAACACACGGCGACCTCGGACGTCTCGACGTCGTAGACGGCTTCACGAAGCGTGAGGGGGAGGGCGGCACATACCTCGTCTATGAGGGACGGCTCGAGGGTATAACCGACGACAACTCCATAGTTTACGGTAAGAAGGTCGTTACGGAGGGGCTTACGCGCGGATATGCCTTTGCACTTGCCTCGACCGAGAGCGAGGACAGGCTTATCAGCGTTACCCGCCGTACGCTTATAAACAGCGTCGTATGGGTGCTTATTGCCGCCGTGATTGCGACCTACTTCATAACCGAGCGTATCATTCACCCGCTACGCACGATGACCCGTGCGGCCAAGAGCTTCGGTAAGGGAGACTTCAGCGAGCGTGTAACCGTTTACGGCACCGACGAGGTGTCCGAGCTCGCTCTGGCCTTTAATAATATGGCCGAGTCGCTCGAGAGCCTCGAGAAGATGCGAAACTCCTTCCTCGCGAACGTATCGCACGATTTGCGTACTCCTATGACAACGATTGCGGGCTTTATTGACGGAATTACCTCGGGCGCTATACCGCCCGAGAAGCACGAGTATTATCTCGGAGTTATATCCACCGAGGTTCATAGGCTATCGCGCCTCGTTTCTCAGCTTCTCGACGTTTCCCGACTCGAGTCGGGAGACAGGAAGCTCACATTTGCGGATTTTGATATTGCGGAGCTCTCGCGCCTCGTTCTTATATCGCTTGAGCAGAAGATAGACGAGAAGCGACTTGACGTTTCCTTCGAGGCGGAGGAGGACGAGATGATTGCATACGGCGACAGTGATGCGATACACCAGGTCGTTTACAATCTCTGCCATAACGCTATCAAGTTCTCGAACGAGGGCGGTAAATTCGTTATATCCATTTCCCGCGCAGATGATAAGAAAATCAAGGTGTCGGTGTTTGACGAGGGTCAGGTCATGGAGGCCGAGGACCTCGCGCATATCTTCGACCGCTTCTATAAGAGCGATAAGAGCCGCGGCCTTGATAAAAACGGTGTCGGGCTCGGGCTTTATATTTCGAAAACGATAGTTGAGGCCCACGGCGAGAAAATATACGCCGAGTGCCACGACGGCGGCTCGGAGTTCGTCTTCTATATAAAAGAGGGAACGGTGCGCCATAAGCCGCACGCACAAAGAGCCGAATAAAAATCATTAAGGAGGTACGCGGGTGTCTGACAGAGTAATACTGCACTGTGACTGTAACAGCTTTTTCGCCTCTGTCGAGACGGCTATTAACCCCGCGTATCGCGGCGTGCCTATGGCGGTCTGCGGCAGCGTGGAGGACCGCCACGGCATAGTTCTTGCCAAGAATGAGCTCGCGCGGGCGGCCGGGGTAAAAACTGCGGAGACGGTATATTCCGCGAGAAGAAAATGTCCCTCGCTCGTGATTGCCGAGCCGCATTATGATGAGTATGCGCGGTATTCGCGCCTCGTCAACGACATATATTATGAATATACCGACCTCGTCGAGCCCTTCGGCATTGACGAGAGCTGGCTCGACGTTACCGCGAGCGGCAGGGTTTTCGGTACGGGACCCGAGATTGCCGATAAGATACGCGAGCGCGTTAAGCGCGAGATCGGAATAACGGTCTCGGTCGGCGTTTCCTTTAACAAGGTGTTTGCGAAGCTCGGCAGTGACTATAAGAAGCCCGATGCGGTTACCGTAATTTCCCGCGAGAATTTTAGAGATATTGTTTTCCCGCTTCCCGTCGGTGATTTGCTTTTCGTCGGGCGAAAGACCGAGGATGCGCTTATGCGAATGGGTATTCGCACCATTGGCGCACTCGCCGAGGCAGATGCCTCGTTCCTTGTGCGAAAATTCGGTAAGGCGGGAGAGATGCTCCACAGGTACGCCGCGGGTCTTGACGATGCCCCCGTAGAGGATAAGCGGCACGAGGATGCTAAGAGTGTCAGCAACGGCTTCACCTTCCGTCACGACCTCGTCGGGCGCGAGGAGTGCAGGGTAGGTATAGATTTTCTCTCCGAGGAGATAGGGCGGAGGCTTCGCCGCTCGGGACAAAGGTGTGCCACGGTCGCAATTACAATAAAGGATGAATATCTCGTCAGCATACAGCGGCAGATGCATATCGACCCGCCGACGGATATAGGTCGCGAGATTGCAGATGCTGCCTACAAGCTCTTTTGCCGCGAGTGGAGCGAGCACAGACCCGTCAGAATGCTGACCGTATCGGCAACCTCGCTTATGCGTGCCGAGGCCGCCGCCTCGCAAATATCTATGTTCGAGGATAACAGTGCAAAAAGGGAAAAGAGCCTCACGGTAGAGAAAACCGTCGATAAAATACGCGAGCGCTACGGTAACGGCTCAATTGTCAGCGGCGCGGTAATGGATAGTGATATCGGTATTTTTGCGCCGAAAACGCGCGAAAAGAATTGATACTATTGACTTTTGCACAGAGGTATGTTAAAATAGCTGTTGGATTATAACCCAAGGAGGATTTAATATAATGATTATTGCTGCCGTAGGCAAGAACGCATCGGGAAAGGATTACTTTCTTGACTTCATTTCCAAGGAGTTCGGGGTTCCGCTTCTCTCGATAGGCGACGTTGCGCGTGAGCTTGCCGAGGAGGAGGGACTTGAGAAGACCAGAGAGAACCTTCACTATATCTCTCACAAATATATGTCGCAGTACGGACAGGACTTTTTCCCGAAGAAGCTCATCGAGAAGATTAAGGGAATGGGGGATACCAACGTGCTCGTTTCGGGCATTCGTCCGCCCTCGGACGTTGAGAAGTTCAAGGAGGCCTTTGGTGATAATTTCTTCCTCGTTGCTATCGTGGTAGAGAGTGACAGACTTCGCTACGAGCGCACGAGAGCGCGCGGCTCTGCCCGCGACAACGTCACCTTCGAGCAGTTCCTCGAGCTTGATAAGCACGAGGAGGAGCTCTTCAACACCTCGAAGACTATGGGAATGGCTGATTATTCCTTTATTCGCGGCGATTATTCCGACGAGGAATACCACGAGCTTATAAAGAAGTTCTATTCCGAGAGATTTCTTAAGTAAAAGGCTAAGGGCAGCTCAGTATGAGCTGCCCGTTTTATTTATATTTCGCTCCTATCGCCGCATATGCCGCGGCGCCGTAGGCGAGCGCGCGCTCGTTGAAGCGGACGGCGGGGCCGTCAAAGTCGGAGTTCCGGGCAGCATAGGTGATCTGCATGGTATCTACGGTCGCCAAAGCCTCT
>JAFVQW010000058.1 GCA_017504605.1 Clostridia bacterium | reverse complement strand
GACGGTGTCACAGTATTTTTGAAGAACGGCGATGTGCTTCGCGTAAAATGTGTTCCCAATGCCGAGGGTATTGCAAAGTGCTTTACCGACGGTGAATGGGCAGAATACACCTGTGCAGATAACAGAACCGTCCTTTCAACTCCTACAAACCTGAGAATTGCCGATAAGGTTCTTTGGTGGGATGCAGTTGACGGAGCAATGTATTACGTGGTTGAAATAACCTACGAGGGTGAAACCACCGAAAGAATAGTAAGATCTAATGACATGGCTCCTCCTATGCCCGGAAGAACTTATAGGATAAGGGCTCTTGCAGAGGATCAGGAAAACTACAGATCAAGCGATTGGAGCGAAAGCATAACCTACACGGGCGAATAAATACAACCATGTGCTTTTAATAGAAAAGCGTTTCTGTAGATTATTTTATCACCCCCTGCCGCGCAGGGGGTGATTGTATATCAAGCAGTAGAGAGAAACAGTACACGAAAAGCATATATACGCCAAAATTGAACAAAATAATACAAAATGTCACTCTTTTTTAATAATTATTAATATTTTACTTGACTAATTATGAATAATATGCTACAATGAGATGTCAAAACTAAGAACAAAGGATGACCTTTTAAATGCAGGACACAAGATACGACAATATCGTTGAGTACGACACCCCTGCCTATAAGGCAAGGAAGAAACGTGCCGGCGATAGAAAAGAGGGACGCCGTATCCGTACGCTTCCCGCTATGAGCTACCTTGAGCCTTTTATTATGAAGGAGCGTAACGACTCGCAAAATCAGTTCGAGGACGTTATCGATATTACGAATATTGAGAGATATCTCGACGAAAAGAAGCAGCAGGGATATACCGATATGACAATCCTTCACGTCATACTCGCGGCTTATACGAGAGTGGTGTCGGAGCGCCCCGGTATCAACCGCTTTATCGCGGGGCAGAGAATTTTTGCAAGAAATAATATCGAGTGCGTTATGACTATCAAGAAGGAGCTCTCTCTTGAGTCTCCCGACACGTGTATAAAGGTGGTTTTCGACCCGCGTGACGACATTTACAACGTGTATAAGAAGTTCCAGATTACAGCACGTGCGGCTGTGAACGAGGAGACCGACTTCGATAACGTTGCGGGTGTGCTTAAGAAGCTGCCGCGTTTCCTTATGCGCGGTGTGATGCGTTTTCTTTTCTGGCTTGACTATCACGGCAGGCTTCCGCGTATGCTTCTCAACGTCAGCCCCTTCCACGGCTCGATGATTATTACATCGATGGGCTCGCTCGGTATTCCTGCGATATACCATCATCTTTACAACTTCGGTACGCTTCCGGTATTCATTTCCTACGGTAGCATATTTACCGCCGACGCTATCAAGCGTGACGGCACGCGCGAGCGCCATCATTTTGTAACGCTAAAGGTTAACACCGACGAGCGCATATGCGACGGATACTATTATGCATCGGCATTCAAGAGAATTAAGAGATACCTTCAGCATCCCGAGCTTCTCGACAATCAGCCCGAGAAGGTTGTTGAGGATATCGATTAATTAAAAAACGATACAAAAAACGAGGCAGACTGTGTCGCCTCGTTTTTTTGTTACATAGGCAGTCGCTCAACCCTCTTTATACCGACGACGTAGAGCATACCGCTCAAGAGCTGCGCCGCGAGTGCCGAGAGGATAAGCAGCTCGGTAGAAATGGCAGTAGCCAAAAGATTTGAGATAACCACACCCGAGAAATGTATTGCCATGCGGAGGGCATTGTAAGGACCTGCAATTTTCGGCGGAACGATAGATACGAGAGCCGCAGGAACGGCGTTGTCGATAAAGTTGCGGCCGAATATCACTATGGCGTAGGTAGAAAGAAATACCGTGGGGGAGCCTTTAATCAGCAAAAGCGGAAGGACGATATATGAAAGGCTGCCGAGGGCTATAAACGTTCTCGCTCTCGGCTTTCTTGAAAAGATACCGAATACAGTGCAGGAGAGTATGGTGGCAACCGCCATAACCGAGACAGTAGCGGTAGCGACCGACGTAGAGTAGCCGAGCTCGGTTGCGACTACCGCGAGAACGGTGCTGACGCCGTAGCCGTAGCCGCGTAGCAGGTGCGGTATAAAAAGTGAACGGAAGGCGGGGTGGGAGAGAGTTGTCCCGATATGCTGATTTTCCCGCTCAGCGCTGAGCGCATCGAGGTTATAGAGAGGCCTCGTGAAGCTTCTGAACACGCCTGAGATAACGTAGAACACGCCCGAAATGATAAAGACAAATATCATTAGGGAGACGTAGTCGAGCATATCCGAAAGTGTACTGACAACGAGACCCACGATGAAGGAAACAATAGATGAGATAACTCCGCAGACGGCGAGAACAACGCCGTAATCGGTTACCGAGAAAAGAAAGTAGGGAAGCTTGTAGTCACATACTGTGTGAAGTGCTATTGTGAGTGCTTGGAGGGACGAAACTGCGATAAGAAGCACGAAGGAGACGGTGCTCGCCTCTCTCATAAAGCATAGCGGCAAATATCCGACGAACAGTATACCGGAGAGAAAGCAGGAGATTGCAGTTCGGCGTATTATGCTCTTTCCGTCGGCAAATCTCGAGCCGAGAAGAATTGTTATAACGGTGACTGCCTGTATTATCGAGGAATGTATGTAAATTTCACCTGAGGAAAAGCCGAGAGCGTTAAGCAGCGTCTGGAGGAGCGAGCCCGATGCCGAAAGCGACGCTACGACGTATAGCGAGTAGGCAATTATTGTATAAATTTTGTTGTTTTTCATTTTAAAACGTGTCCCTAAATTTAAATCTCAAAATAGTATAGCACTTGGTTTTTTAAAAGTCAATAGAACAAAACTCACAGATTTTTGCTCCTAAGTATTTATCTTTTCATCGAAAGAATATAATACTATTGACATTACGTTGGATTTTTGCTAAAATAACAATGAAGATAGCTTACCGCGACAGTTTGTCTGTGCGCGGCTTTTTATATAGCGAGGTAGGATGATGAAGGATAAATGGAGAACCCTGCCGTTTGAGACGGCGGTTATAAGAGTATCCGTACTAAATATTTTCGGTAATATATTTCTGTCTGTGATTAAATTTATTGCAGGCTTTTTGGCATCGTCCGGTGCTATGATCAGCGATGCAATCAACTCCCTTTCGGACGTGCTCAGCAGCATCGTTGTTATAGTCGGAGTAAAATTTTCCGCGCAGAAGAGCGACAGGCAGCACCCTTACGGACACGAGAGGTTCGAGTGCGTAACCGCGATAGTGCTCGCGTGCGTGCTCCTGCTTACCGCCGCATTTATAGGCTACGAGGCGATAGAGATGCTCACCGAGGGCAGCTACAACGGTCTTAAGATACCCGGCACACTTGCGATAGTAGTGGCCGTTATTTCTATGGCCGTTAAGGAAGTAATGTTCTGGGTTACACGCGCCACGGCACGGCGCCGCGCATCATCGGCACTTATGGGCGTAGCCTGGGATAACAGATGTGACGTATTCTCCTCGCTTTGCGTTTTGATAAGTATTCTCGGAATTAAGCTCGGCGCGCCGATTTTAGAGGTTTTTGCGCGGCTGATAATCTGCATATTCATATTCAGGAGCGCCTACGACATCTTTAGTGATGCGGTGCGGAAGATGGTTGACCATTCCTGCTCCGAGGAAACCGAAAGGGAAATATACGACCTCGCGGCCGCGCAGGCGGGTGTTTTGCGCGTGGATATGATTAAAACACGTATTTTCGGTAACAAGATTTACGTAGATATTGAGATTAGCGCGGACCCGACCTTGACACTTTCGGAGGGGCACGACATCGCTCTTTGCGTGCACGATGCGGTTGAGGATAAGTTTCAAAACGTCAAGCATATCATGGTACACGTGAACCCCTACGGTGAGGAATAAGATACAAGATAAAAGCACCGCGCGACATTCGTCGCAGAGTGAGAATCCTCTTTCTCTCTGCCACGCAAAAAAAAGCACCGCTTATGCGGTGCTTTGCGGTTTTTAAGGGATATTCGCCCGACGGCGAAGATACTCACGCCCTTCGCCTGAAATGCGAGCATTTCGATCTTCGGGCGGAGTATGCGACCCCTGCGACATTCGTCGCAGAGTAAGAATCCTCTTTCTCTCCGCCACGCAAAAAAAGCACCGCTTATGCGGTGCTTTGCAGTTTTCAAGGGATATTCGCCAAGGGGCGAAGATACTCACGCCCTTCGCCTGAAATGCGAGCATTTCGATCTTCGGGCGGAGTATGCGAACCCTGCGACATTCGTCGCAGAGTGAGAATCCTCTTTCTCTCCACCACGCAAAAAAAGCACCGCTTATGCGGTGCTTTGCGTGGCGGAGAGAAAGGGATTCGAACCCTTGAAACAGTTTTGCTGTTTACACGATTTCCAGTCGTGCGCCTTAGACCAACTCGGCCATCTCTCCACGGACTTAATCATTATAGCAGATGGAATTTGAATTGTCAACCTTTTTATGAAAAAAATAAGGAAAAAAGCGCCGTGATGTGTCCGAATACCCGAATAAAAGTCACAGTTCTTTGCAAACTAAAGAAAAAGAGAGGTGATAATATGAAGCGTGAAATTAATATGAGACGAGGCGGGGAAGGGCATACCGAGAAGCAGCATACAAAAAACGAGGGGGCAAAGATGTCGACCGACGAGAGAATAAATACCGACCCCTTCGGTATGTGGACGGGTGTTCCCACGGATGATAAATACGAGAAGCCCGTTCAGGATGCCGACGATTTGTAAAAAGTTATTAAAGAGTGCATTTTACCATTGCGGTAAGTGCACTCTTTTTACAAATTTTTTTCAATTTTTAGAATTCTCTTGACAAAATAAGGGGATTTTCATATAATAAAATAAATCAATTTTAGTTTGGGAGTTGTAAAATGAGTGTAAAGGTTCTTAAGTTCGGCGGCAGCTCGCTTGCCGATGCAGAGAATTTTCGTCGCGTAGCCGACATAGTGCGCGCCGAGCCCGAGAGGCGTTACGTTGTTGCCTCTGCGCCCGGAAAAAGAAACGGAACTGATACGAAGGTTACGGATATGCTCTATACCTGCTACGAGCTTGCCTCGGAGGAGAAGGACATCACGGAAATCTTCCAGTGCATAAAGGATAGATATAACGAGATAATTGCAGAGCTCGGAATCGAGCTTGACCTCAGCGAGGTTTTTGAGAAAATAAGACTTGCCTTCCTCAACCATTCGGGTAGGGATTACGTTGCATCTCGCGGAGAGTATCTTAACGCTATGATACTCGCAAAGTATCTTGACTACCATTTCATCGATGCGCGTAAGGTTATATTCTTCGCAGAGGACGGCGTATTTGATGCAGAGAAGACCAATAACGTTCTTCGCGGCTATCTCGCAAAGTACGAGCGCGCGGTTATCCCGGGCTTCTACGGCTCTATGCCGAACGGTACGATAAAGACCTTCTCGCGCGGCGGCTCGGACATTACCGGCTCGATAGTTGCGAGGGCGGCGTCGGCAACGCTCTATGAGAACTGGACCGACGTTTCGGGATTCCTTATGGCCGACCCGCGCTGTATCGATAATCCTAAGGTAATTGACGTAATTACCTATAAGGAGCTTCGCGAGCTTTCCTATATGGGTGCTACCGTTCTTCACGAGGATGCGATTTTCCCCGTAAGACATTCGAAGATTCCGATTAACATTAAGAATACCCACAAGCCCGAGGATAAGGGAACCTTTATCGTTCCCGATACCGACGATATTCCCGCTACCGTTATCACGGGAATAGCAGGGAAGAGCGGCTTCTCCACCATCACCATTGAGAAGGATATGATGAACTCCGAGCTAGGCTTTGGTAGGCGCGTTCTCGAGGCTATAGAGGAGAACGGACTCTCCTACGAGCATTTCCCCTCGGGTATCGATACGATGTCGGTGGTTATGTCTACCAAGGAGCTTGTAAAGAAGCGCGGTGATATTACCGCGGCTATCTGCAAGGCGGTTAACCCCGAGAATATATTCATAGAGGATAACCTCGCGCTTATCGCCGTCGTTGGACGCGGTATGGTTAAGGCGAAGGGAACCGCGGCACGCGTATTCAGTGCACTTGCCTCGGCAAACGTAAATATCAGAATGATTGACCAGGGCTCGAGCGAGCTTAATATTATCGTCGGTGTAGACGAGAACGATTACATTACCGCTCTCGCTGCGATCTACGATGAATTCGTAAAATAATTTAAATGGGCAGAGAACATAATCTCTGCCCATTTAAATTGCCAAAAGGCAACTTCTATACACGTTTTTTAAGATACCGAAGGAGCAGGGCAGCGTATAACCGCCCTATTGATTATATATCTACAATTATACAAAATGAAAATTTTGTATAATTTAGGGAAGTCGAAAAGGGCCTTATTAGGGGTTTTGGCGCCTCGATAAGCCATTTAAGCTCTGATAAGCCGTTTAAGCCTTGATAATCCATTAAAGCTTTGATAAGCCGTTAAAGCCTTGATAATCCATTTTGGCCTTATATCTTAGTATGGATTATTTATAGCATATGCTTCATTTAATTAATATATATGGTATATATGTAATTTGATTTAGCCGTATACAAAAGGCTTATCGGTCTAATTAGCTTATAAGCTATTGCAAAAGTGCAATTTATTTGATATAATTGTTAAGGCGGCCGTAGATGGTAGTAGACGGTATTCTTAAAGAAATTATTTTAATTTTCCTTATCTATGGCTTACAGTAAGCGAAAAATATCAGAAAATTTAGGGCAGGGCACTTCCCTCTTAATTTTTAGGTACTTTTTTAGCCTTTGCTTCCTTGTACTTCCTGCGTGTCGCTTCTCCGCCACGCAGATGCCTTTGCGACTTATTTATGTCAAGTATTTGCTTTACGTTCCTATAAAGGGTTTTATTTACGTAATACAGCTTGTGCGTTAGGTCCTTATGTACCGTGCTTTTGCTGATTCCAAAATGAGCAGCTGCGGCGCGTACTGTAGCTCCTGTTTCAATGACGTATTCCGCGAGCACCTCGGAGCGCTCCTTGCCGAAAAAATCCATTTCTTCCCTCCCCCAAGTACCGGTAAATTCCTTTATTTCAACATATGAAAGGACATTTAATATAATGCAAAAAGAAAGCATAAAATTTCAAAATTCCTTGATATTTGAGGGTATGACCTCGCTTCGAGCAATCATACACGCCATTGATGAGGGACTCTCGGACAGACGTTTGATCGAGGTGTATTATGATAAAGGAAGAATGGGTAAAATTTCGAAAGAGGTAGGATATTTGCGGGCAGTTTCGGGAAAATACGGATTTGAGCTTATCGAGAGCGATGCCGAGAATATCGAGAAAATGACTCTCGGCACGACGCACGGCGGCATTATCGCCCGCGCGAGTGAGAGAACGGTTCCCCGCCTTTCCGAGGAAAAAATAAATCCCGACGGCTTCTACGTAATGCTTCAGGGCATCGAGGACCCGTACAATTTCGGATATTCCCTGCGTTCTCTCTATGCTGTCGGGTGCGACGGCGTAGTTCTCGATGAGAGAAATTGGCTCAGTGCCGCGGGTGTGGTTGCACGAAGCTCGGCGGGAGCCTCTGAGCTTCTTCCCTTCTTCACCGCTTCTGCGACAGATGCTGTCGACATATTTTCCCGTGTCGGATATAAGGTGGTAATGGCGGATTTGCGCACCGATAATACGCTCGGCGATACCCCGCTTCCCTATCCTATTTTCCTTGTCGTGGGCGGCGAGAAGCGCGGACTTTCCGCAGAGCTGTTAAAAAAG
>JAFVQW010000057.1 GCA_017504605.1 Clostridia bacterium | reverse complement strand
GTAACTATGGTGTCCTCCTTACCGAACACGTTCTTAATCTGAATATCGAGCTTCGGGCCGTAGAACGCCGCCTCGTCGATGCCTATCGTGTAGTTATCGCGGCCGAGGTAGGTGTCGAGAAGCTCGCCCATAATAGCCTGCGCCTCGTTCCACTGCTCGGGAGTGCCCTCGTATTTGTCAGTGCGGGCGGGGTCCCACTGCGAGAATCTGAAGGAGCAGTCCTCCCAAAGGCCGAGCGTCTCAAGGCAGTATTTAGCGAGGTTGAGACAGCCCTTGAACTCCTCTGAGAGCTGCTCGGGGCGAAGAATGAGGTGTCCCTCGGAAATGGTGAACTGTCTTACTCTTATAAGTCCGTGCATCTCGCCCGAGTCCTCGTTTCTGAAGAGGGTAGAGGTCTCGCCGAGGCGCATGGGGAGCTCACGGTAGGAGCGCTTTCTGTTGAGGAATACCTGATACTGGAAGGGACAGGTCATAGGACGGAGGGCAAAGCACTCCTTGGTGTAGTCGTCGGGGTCGCCGAGGACGAACATTCCGTCAAGATAGTGGTCCCAGTGACCCGAAATCTTGTAGAGCTCTCTCTTAGCCATAAGAGGAGTTTTGGTAAGAAGGTAGCCGCGCTTCATCTCCTCGTCCTCAATCCAGCGCTGGAGAAGCTGAATAACTCTTGCGCCCTTGGGAAGAAGAATGGGAAGGCCCTGACCTATCGAGTCAACGGTGGTGAAGTATTCAAGCTCGCGGCCGATTTTGTTATGGTCGCGCTTGAGAGCCTCCTCCTGCTGAGTGATATACGCGTTCATCTGGTCCTTGGTCGGGAATGCAATTCCGTAAACGCGCTGGAGCATCTTGTTATTCTGGTCGCCCTTGTAGTATGCGCCGGTGCACTGCGTGAGCTTAAAGGCCTTAATGGCACCGGTGGAGAAGAGGTGCGGGCCGGCGCAAAGGTCGATATACTCACCCTGACGGTAGAGCGAAATGGTAGCATCGTCGCCGAGCTCCTCTATTCTCTCAACCTTATAGGGCTCGTCGAGCTCGCGCATGAGCTTGATTGCCTCGTCCTTTGACATAACTATTCTCTCAATGCGGAGATTTTCCTTGACGATTTTCTTCATCTCGGCCTCAATATTCTTAAGAATATCGGGGGTAAAGGAAATCTCGCTGTCGAAATCCTGGAAATAGCCCGTGTCGGTTGCGGGGCCTATCGTCTGCTTGGTATTGGGATAGAGGCGCTTAACCGCCTGCGCCATAACGTGCGCCGCGGTGTGACGGAATACGCGCGCACCCTCGGGGTCGGCGTAGGTAAGAAGCTTGACCTCTGCCTCACCCTCAATTACGTGGGAGAGCTCGGTGGGCTCGCCGTTAACGAGCGCCGCGAGAATCTCGCGGGATATAATTCCGAGGCTCTGTGCCGCCTCGTAAACGGTTACCGCGGAGGGGCTCTCAAAGACCTCGCCGCTAACGAACTTGATTTTTGCCATAATGATATACTCCTTCTGCCAATAGGCACTTAAATTAACGAAATAAAAAAAGAAAAGCCCTCTCTCGACAGTCTGCAAAAGCAGAAAGTCGGGGTGAGGACGAAGGTCCGCACGGTTCCACCCGAGCGTTTTACTCATTTATTTCTTTTTTTCGTTTGATTTACAAACGGGTGGGCGGTATCGCACGGGGCATCGGGTCTGCACTTTCAGCATGCGGCAGCTCTCTGTTACGGGATGCTTATCGCGGACGTGTTCCACCGATTAAATCTTAACACAAAAAGCGGCGCTTGTCAACAGATTTAACAAAATATTTCACCTAAATTTATATAAAAGGTACAATAATGACTATTGACAAAAAAACAGGGATTTGATATACTAAATAAAAAACCTGTTAGGAGGAATAAAAATGAAAGAAACAAACATTATGCTTCGCGATATCGTATCCATCAGGGATTTCGTTCAGCAGGTAATTTTGACCGACTTTGAGGTAGACCTTGTGCAGGGAAGATACATAGTAGATGCTAAGTCGATTATGGGCATCTTCGCTCTTGATACCCTATCGCCTATTAAGCTCGTTGCTCATACCGAGAGCGTCGGCGATTTCTTTGAGAGAATTGATAAGTACGTAATTAAGTAATAAAAAGCAGCCCGATGTCTCGGGCTGCTTTTTATTTTACGAGTATATTGTACAGCTCGCTCTTCTTCATACCTCTGTCGCGCGCGGCCGCCTTGATTGCGTCCATACGTGAAAGGCCCTCGTCCTCGTAGTGACGGACGTGCTCCTCGGGGGAAAGAGAGCATAGCGGGCTCTCTGCCACCTCGCCCGAGCCGCCCTCGACAACGAGCACGTACTCGCCCCTCGGCTCGTGATTGCCAAAGTAGGCTACGGCCTCGCCGAGTGTCGTTCTCATAACCTCCTCGTTTAGCTTCGTCAGCTCGCGGCAGAGCGATATTTTCCTCTCTTTCCCGAGCACCTCGGCCATATCCGAGAGCGTTCCGCAGAGCTTGTGCGGTGCCTCGTAGAAAATGAGAGTATGCGTGTCGGTCTTAAGCGATAGGAGCCTTTTCTGCCGCTCTCCCCTCGCCACGGGCAGAAAGCCCTCAAAGGCAAAGCGCGCGGTAGGGAGACCCGAGAGCGCGAGCGCACTCACCGCGGCACAGGCGCCGGGGATAATGCTGACGGTAATTCCGCTTTCATACGCGAGGCGGACAATGTCCTCGCCGGGGTCGCTTATGGCGGGCATACCCGCATCGGTAACGAGAGCACAGCTCTCGCCGCAAAGAAGCCTTTCGATGATTTTTCCCCCGCTTGCCGCCCGATTGTGCTCGTGATAGCTTACAAGCTCCGACCTGATACCGTATCTTGTGAGGAGCTTCAATGTGTTTCGGGTGTCCTCCGCGGCGATGAAATCAACCTCCGAGAGCACCTTTTTCGCACGCTCGGATATATCGGCGAGATTACCTATCGGCGTAGCAACGAGATAAAGGGTAGAGGGCATAACCCTGTTTTTTTCAAGCTCTTCCATTTTATCTGTAAAACTCCTTCGGGAAATAGCCCGTATTCATAATGTATTCCATATCCATGCCGTATGCGGTATGGGTGGGGTCGGTGTAGATGATGAGGGGGCGTGTGAGCTTAAGCCCCACGCCGCCGCCCCGCCGCCCCTCGACGAGGAGCATAGAGGGCTCGCTCTTCGCATCGGCGTATACGAGGGTGAGGCGCTTGGGCTCGAGCCTTGCCCGCCGCATCTCGTAAATGAGGTCGCAGGCCCTGTCGGTGCGGTAGACGAATACAGCATCGCCGCCGTACTTGACGAGACGCGCCGCCGCTGTGGTGAAGTCGGCAATACTGCCGAAGACCTCGTGACGTGCTATGTTTTTCGCTCCCGAGAGATTGGCGCGCCCCGTGTCGGTTTTCATATACGGGGGATTGCTGAATACGAGCTCGGCCTCGCGCTCGGGGGTCAGGTCGCGTATATCGCCCTCGTGGACGGTGATTTTATCTCTGAGGGAATTAAGCTCGATATTACGGCGGATAAGCTCGGCAAACTCGGGCTGCACCTCGGCGCACAGGACCCGTGCCGCCTTTTCTCTCGTAGCCGCGAGCATAGAGACTATACCCGTGCCGCCGCCGAGCTCGACGGCGCTCTTGTAGCCGCCGCCGATATATGCTGCGAGAAGAAGCGCATCGGTGCCGAAGGTAAGGCCGTCTGTTCTCTGTATAAGGCGCAGTCGGTCGTTGACCTCGTCACAGCGCTCGTTTTCAAAAAGCTCCATACGCTCCTCCTTAAAAATTCAAAAAGAAAACGCCGAGGGAATGAATAATCACCCAACACGGCGTTTTTGTTAATTGTGCCGCAGAAGCTCTGCGAGGTCCGAAATCAGTCCTCAGCGGGAGCGCCTACAGGGCAAGCATCTGCGCAGGAGCCGCAGCTAACGCACTCGTCAGCGTTGATTACGTACTTGCCGTCACCCTCGGAAATGCAAGCGGTGGGGCATGCATCAGCGCAAGCGCCGCAGGAAATGCACTCATCGGAAATCTTGTATGCCATTGGTTAGTACCTCCAAAAAAATAATCTCTGTCTATATTGTAGCATATTGTGCCGAAAAATCAAGAGTTTTTTTAAAAATGGGAATAATTTTTCTTTTTTGGGGCAAAGGACTGTGCTTATTCGGCATCTGCCTTGTCCTCGTCCTCGTCCTTTTTGTTCTTCTTCGGCGAGCGGAGAAGCTTTACCTCGGAGCACTTGAAGGTCTTAATCTGGTCCTTGTCTCCCGACTGGAGCTTGACCTTGATTTCCTCGGCGAGAGGCCTCGTCTCGGTGACAACTCCCTCACCGTCCGCCGTAGCAACCACGGCACCCACGGGCGGAGTATGGCGAAGCGCCTCCTCGTAAACCTCGTGCTCGTAGCGAAGGCAGCACATAAGTCTTCCGCACGCGCCCGAAACCTTAGCCGAGTTGAGCGAGAAGTTCTGCTCCTTTGCCATCTTTATCGAAACCTGAACGAAGTCGGTCAAGAAGCCCGAGCAGCAGTACTTTCTGCCGCAGACGGCAAGACCGCCCATCATCTTCGCCTCGTCGCGAATACCTATCTGGCGAAGCTCAATGCGGGTGTGGAAGGTGGATGCGAGGTCCTTTACGAGCTCGCGGAAGTCAACGCGCGACTCGCAGGTGAAATAGAATATCAGCTTCGAGTTGTCGAAGGTGTACTCCACGGCAACGAGGCTCATCTCGAGCCCGTGCGCCGCAATCTTCTTCTTGCAAATCACCGCCGCATCCATCTCGGCCTGCCTGTTTCTCTCGGCACGCTCGAGGTCGGCCTCGGTGGCCTTACGGATAATTTTCTTTAGGGGAGAGGTAATCTCCTTCGGCTCCGCCATTCTGTTGGCGACCTTGACGGTGCCTATCTCGACACCGCGAGAGGTGTCCACGATAACTCTGTCGCCGAGGGCGAGGGAGTATTTATCGGGGGAGAAGTAATATATCTTTCCCGCCTCTCTGAAATTTACGCCGACGATTTCCACGGGCTCGCTCGGGAGCTGTCCCTCCGCTGCGCCCTGTTCTTCGATTTTTCTATCCTTTTTTTCGGACATATCCTGAATTCCTATCCTTATATATTCTTGATTTTTGCCGCAAGAGCGGTCAGAAGACTGCCGACGGCGGCGTTTTTAGAGAGCCTCTCGTGCGTGTCGAGAAAGAGCTCGTAGAGCTTTAAAAGACGCCTGCCGCCCACTCTCTCGAGTGCCTCTTTTGCCTCGGTCTCGGAGGAGAAGAAGAGAAGCTCGGCCCCCGCCGACTGACGAAGAGCCGTCATATCGCGCAGGGCATTGATTATGCACTCGATTTCAAGCGACAGCTCGGCGCGCTCGCCCGAGATCGAGAGTAGGGCCGAGTGGAGGTCGGCGAAGGAGCTGCCCGCGCCGAGCGCGTTAATTACCGATAGCGCACCCTCGCGCTCCTCGCGGCACTCTGCCGCACCCTTCGGGGACAGAAGCGTGAGCGCCCGACCGATTGAGCCGCCCGCGGCGGTCAAAATTTCGGAATATGAGGCGTGCGAGGTGCTTCTCATGGCCCTTGCCTCTCTCGAGAGGCCCGTCAGATGCGTATCGAGCTCGTCGCGCGTGAAGCGTTGCATCGGGATATACTGCGCACGGCTTCTTATCGTTGTAAGTATTCGGTCGAGGCTCGTGGCAAGCAGAATGATATAAACGTCGCGCGGCGGCTCCTCTAAGATTATGAGCAGCGCGTTCTGTGCCTCGGGCGTCATCTTGTCGGCCTCGCGAATGATATACACCTTGCAGGGTGCCTCGGTCGGCGAGAGATACATAGCGGGGCGGAGCTCCTTAATCTGCGACACGCCTACCGTAGCCTTCTTCGGGTCGCGCTCGAGTACGGTAAGGTCGGTGTGCGAGCGTGAGAGCATCTTTTTACAGGCGGGGCAGGTGCCGCAGGGAAGTGCCCCCGCACCCTTATTTTCACATACGAGAGCGGCGGCAACCGACAGCGCGAGCGTGAATTTGCCCGAGCCCCGGTCTCCGCCGATAAGGAGCGCGTGCGGAAGCCGTCCCGAGTCTATCGCTCGGCCCAGCCTGTCCCTCGTGCTCTCGTTGCCGACAAGAGAGGGAAAATATCTCGACAAGCCGCCTCACTCCCTTCATAAGCATATTTCACCGAATACTATTTTACCACCTCTGCCCGAAAATGTCAATGTTTTTTATAATACTTAAATAAGACTTACGGAAAATCGTTAGAAAATATTGTAATTTCTGAAAAAGTGTGCTAAAATACTAAAATAGAATGATATTGCTTGGCGCGCCGAGAGGCGTGCATAAGGAGGAATAATGGAAAAGTTTTATTTGACCACGGCGATTGCCTACGCCTCGAGGAAGCCGCATTTCGGCAACACCTACGAGATAATTATGACCGATGCCTTTGCCCGCTTTCAGCGCAGAATGGGCAAGGAGGTCTTTCTTTGCACGGGCACTGACGAGCACGGTCAGAAGATAGAAAATCTTGCGAACGAGGCGGGCATTACGCCGCAGGCCTACGTTGACGGCGTTTCGGCCGAGATACGCGGCATCTGGGATTTGATGAACGTCAAGTACGACCACTTTATTCGTACGACCGACGACTATCACACCGCCGCCGTCAGAAAGATATTCAAGAAATTCTACGATAAGGGCGATATATACAAGGGCTTCTACGAGGGCTGGTACTGCACCCCCTGCGAGTCCTTTTTCACCGCGACACAGGTCGTGGACGGTAAGTGCCCCGACTGCGGCCGAGAGGTCTCTCAGGCGCGTGAGGAGGCCTACTTCTTCAAGATGTCGAAATACGCCGACAGGCTTATGAATTACATCGAGGAGCACCCCGAGTTTATCGAGCCCGAGAGCCGTAAGCGCGAGATGGTTAACAACTTCCTTAAGGCGGGGCTTCAGGACCTTTGCGTTTCCCGAACCTCGTTCAAGTGGGGAATTCCCGTTGACTTCGACGAGCGCCACGTGGTATACGTATGGCTTGACGCGCTCACAAACTATATTACCGCAATCGGCTACGACCCCGACAAGAGCTTCGAGGAGCAGAGCGAGAAATTCAAAAAATATTGGCCCGCCGACGTCCATATTATCGGTAAGGACATTCTCCGCTTCCACACTATCTATTGGCCTATCTTCCTTATGGCGCTCGAGCTTCCTCTGCCGAAGAAGGTTTTCGGTCACCCGTGGTTCAATTTCGGAAGCGATAAGATGAGTAAGTCGCGCGGAAACGTGGTGTATGCGGACGAGCTCGCCTCGACCTTCGGCGTTGATGCGGTGCGCTACTACGCGCTCTCCGAGATGCCCTATGCTCAGGACGGCTCTATCACCTACGAGAGCGTTATAACAAGATATAACAACGACCTTGCGAACAATCTCGGTAACCTCGTCAGCCGTACCCACGCTATGACTAAGAAGTACTTTGACGGCATCGTTCCTACCCCGTGCGTCACAGACCCGCTCGACGACGAGCTTCGCCTCGCGGTTAAGCGCGGCGTGGAGGAGTCTATAGAGCTTATGGGCAGCTATCACGTTGCCGATTCGCTCGAGTCAATCTTCACGATGCTTCGCCGTGCGAATAAGTATATCGACGAGACCACCCCCTGGATACTTGCCAAGAGCGAGGAGGGCAGGGCACGTCTCTCTACAGTTATCTACAACCTTCTCGAGGTTATCCGCATCGCGGCGGCGCTTCTCGTGCCCTATATTCCCGCGACCGCCGAGAGCATCTTCGCACAGCTCGGCACCGATAAGACCGAGCTCGATACCGTTTCGGAGTTCGGTGCGCTCGAGAGCGGTAAGCCTCTCGGCGAGGCACACACCCTCTTTATGAGAATAGACGAGAAGGCCTTTCTTGAGGAGATAGAGAAGAAGCGTAAGGCGGCTGAGGCCGAGGCACAGGCATCGGCAGAGCCCGAGCACGAGCCCGAGGCTACGATTGATGCCTTCCGCGCGCTTGAGCTCCGTGTCGGACAAATCAAGGAGTGCGAGCGAGTTCCGAAGTCGAAGAAGCTATTCAGACTCATAATCGACCTCGGCTACGAGAGCCGTCAGGTCGTTTCGGGAATTGCCGAGTATTACACCCCCGACGAGCTTATCGGTAAGAAGGTTATAGTCGTTGCAAATCTTAAGCCGGTTAAGCTTTGCGGTGTCGAGAGCCGCGGAATGATTCTCGCCTCGGGCGACTCCGACGTCCGCGTCGTATTTATCGACCCCGCTGTCAAAAACGGAGAGAGAATAAGCTAATGAAATATTTCGATACACACGCTCATTATTACGACGAGCGATTTGTGTCCGAATATACGGGGAGCGTCGATGAATTAATCGACGCTCTGCTTTCGGACAGCGTGTCCTGTATTATAAACGTCGGCACCTCGCCCGCCACCTCCCGCCTCGCGATAGCACAGGCAAAGAGGCACGAAAATATGTACACCGCCCTCGGTATACACCCGACTGATACGCGCGAGCTTTCCTCGCTCGACACCGAGCTTGCCGATATTGAGAGCCTCATTCGCGATAAGGCGAATAAGTGCGTATGCCTTGGCGAGATAGGGCTTGACTACCACTATCCCGATACCGATGAAAATAAGCAGATGCGCTATTTTGAGGCGCAGATGGAGCTTGCAAAATCTCTCGGCATACCCGTATGCATACACGACAGAGATGCCCACGGCGACGTTATGTCGGTGGTGAGACGCTTTCCCACCGTTCGCGGTATAATGCACAGCTTCTCGAGCTCGCCTGAGATGGCAGAGGAGCTCGCCGCACTCGGATATATGATTTCCTTCTCGGGTACCGTCAGCTTCACCAACGCGAGACGCCCGCGCGAGGCGGCGAGAGTTCTCCCGCACTCCTCGGTGCTTATCGAGACCGATGCGCCCTATCTCGCACCCCACCCGCTTCGCGGAACTCTCAACCACTCGGGAAATCTAAAATACACCTTGGCGGCGCTCGCCGCGGCACTCGGAATTTGTGAGGAGGAGGCCGCAGCGCTCACCGAGGCTAACGCAAGGAGAATTTTCGGACTATGAAGCGCGGAATGTGTATAGTATATGAGGTTGAGGGCGCACTTTACGTGAACGTCACCAACCGCTGCTCGAACCGCTGTGATTTTTGCATAAGAAATAACGGCGACGGTGCCTACGGCTCGGAGAGCCTCTGGCTCCTTCGCGAGCCGAGTGCCGAGGAAATAGTAGAGGCGATAAGCGGGAAGGGCCCCGATAACTATCGCGAGACCGTCTTTTGCGGCTACGGCGAGCCGAGCTACAGGCTTAATGAAATAAGAGAGGCGGCACTTGAAATCAAGCGCCGCTACCCAAATACGAAAATAAGAATAAACACCAACGGTCACTCCTCGCTGATACACGGCTTCGACACCGCACCTCTGTACGGCGTCGCGTTCGATACCGTGTCGATAAGCCTCAACACGCCAACGGCCGAGAAATACTGCGAGATATGCCACCCCGTGTATGGAAACGAGGCCTTTTACGCCCTTATCGATTTCGCAAAAAATGTAAAGAAATATGTGCAAACTGTGCTTTTATCGGTGGTGCGGGAGACCCTTACCGAGGAGGAGCTTCTGGAATGTCAGAAAATTGCCGACGGGGCGGGGGTTGCCCTGAAGGTGCGCACCTATATAGGAAAAGAGGACTGAGTGCCTAACGTAGCGGCTGTGCCGCTACCGCCACGGCTCCCGTGCCGAACATACACTGGAAGAGGAAGAGCTCTCTTATCGGGGCTCTTGCAATATCAAAGCTGATTCCGAGGAAGCCAAGCTCGCTTACAAGCTCGAGCTTGGCTTTCGTATTATCTATGGCCTCGATTAAGGTTGGAGCTCCTTTACCGAGGGAGCTCCTTTCTATTAGCGCCTCGGGGTCGAAGATTACCTCGCCGCGCCCGCGCTCACGCGCCCTCAGGATATGCTCCTTCGGGATATATCTTCCGCCCGAGAGGCCGAACGCCGACAGGTCGACGAAGCTCCTCGGCGCATCGTATTTCTCGGCAAAGGCCACGAGCGAGCCGCGCTCCCCCTCCTCGAACGAGGGAATCTTATCCCGCCCGAGCTTATCGTAGGAGACGACGGCGCCGTCGGCGTAGTCGGCAGAGCGGCAGTTTCTCTCGGCATCGCACTCGACGAGGAGCGATAGCTCGCACTCAATACACCTCTTACGCATATCGACCGTAAGCTCGGCGAACTCCTCGCTCGCCTCGGCCCCAGCGAGGGTAATGCCCGAGAAGCCGCGGCTCTTCGCCATAATGGCGATGTCGCTTATTATCTCCTCGCGCTTATCTCTGCTCGGTATTTCTCCCTCGGCGATATAGACCCGAAGAATAGTGAGCTTGCCGCATTTTCTTGCGAGTGCCGTTACCTCTCCGTCGTCAAAAAGCATACCAACCCGCCCTCTGTCGAGCCGTGCAGAGCAGACGGTGAGAAAGGATATGTAGGGCATAAATCGGCGTAGCCGCTCGATGCTGCACCCGCGGTAGAAGTAGCCGTTTGCGGCACACATTCCGTACCCGCCGCCACCGTATTTTATGGCGAGCAGCTGTCCCTGATAGAGCCTGTCACCGCCGCGGAGCGCGGGATTTCTTGCGATAAGCGCCTCGGGACTCTCCGAGAAGCGCTCGGCGATGCTCGCGAGCGTGTCGCCGTGGCGCACGCTGTAGGTTCTCGTCGGCTCGGGCAGAAGTATTCTGAAGCCGCGTGTCAGTCTCCCGCCGCTCTCTATCCCGTTTGCCTCGGCGATAATTGCGGGTGATACTCCGTACTCCGCTCCGATTTCGTATACGCTTTCGTTTTCTCTTACCGAATGTATTTTCATAGCCTCTCCCACAGAATTTTATTTCTATCATATCTTATGCCGTACCGCTACCAATGTTAACATACATAGCGGATAAAAAGCGTCGAAGAGTGTAAACATTTAAAAATAAACTTGAAATGCCTTACTTTATGTGTTATACTAAAGAAAATGAATTTTTGCGGAGGAAATATGAGGCTTAAGGACGGATTTGTCATTAATAAGGTCGGCGGTGCATACGTTGCCGTCGCGGTCGGCGAGCGTGCCGACGAGTTCCACGCGTTAGTGCGCTTAAACGGCACGGGTGCCTTTCTTTGGGAGCTTCTTTCCCGCGGCGAGTGCAGCCGCGAGGAGCTTACCGCGGCGCTTCTTCGCGAATATGACGTATCGCCCGAGCTCGCGGCGGCCGACACTGCGAGATTTGAGGAGCAGCTTCGCGCGGGCGGTCTTCTCGATGAGTAATCAAGAGACCGTAACGACCCTCGAGGAGGAGCTTAAAAGAGAGGGTGTTTTTGCCTACGTCACGAGCGGCGGGAGCATGGAGCCTCTTTTTCGCACCCACCGCGACGTCGTGGTGATAGGGCGTGCCACGGGCGAGCTTCGCCCGCTTGACGTCGCGCTATATCTCAGCGGCGAGGAGGGGAAATACATACTCCACCGCGTTATTCGCGTGCGCGAGGACTGCTACGTGATACGCGGAGACAATACCTATCAGAACGAGTACGTGCCGAAGGAGGCGGTGCTCGGTGTTCTTACCGAGTTTACGAGGAAGGGCAAGCGGCACAGTGTCCGCGACCTCGGCTACCGCATATACTCCCGAACGTGGACGCTTATCTATCCGATAAGGCAGCTTTTGCGCGCTGTGCGGCGCGTTCTCGGCAGGGCGTTTCGCCTTGTCTTCCCAAAAAGAAAATAAGGAGAGGAAAACGAAGAATGAGCGACAAATTTAAAAATGACGTTATCACAATGCGCTATATAGCGGGACTTTTGTCCTCGCTTCAGAATTCCTCCCGGGTGCCCGAGCGCCCGACTGGCGTAACGCTCCGCGACGTCTACCGAGTAGCGCGGCAGCACTCGCTCTCCTCTGCCGTGTGGCAGGCGATAGGCGAGGAGGTGCTCGCCTCGGGTGACGAGCCGCTTATTGCTCACCTTTCCCGTGAGGGCGAAATCGAGATTGCGAAGCACGCCGTGCAGACCGCTGAGTATTCGCGTATACAGTCGGCCTTCACTGCGGCGGGCATCAGATATTTGCCTATGAAGGGCTTTCTGTTAAAGTCTCTTTGGCGGCACCCCGAGTGCCGCTCTATGGCCGACCTTGATATCTTCGTCGGCAAGGAGGGGGCGGATGCGGCCTACGAGGTCCTGACCTCTCTCGGCTATACCGCCGTCGAGCGCGGCGGAAACGTCCACGACAGCTATGAGAAGAAGCCGTATCTTAAGGTTGAGATACATACCTCTCTTTACCTCGGTGCTAAGGAGGGCTTTGACGATTGGCAGCTCTCTCGGGATAACGAATACCGCTACGAGATGAGCCCGACAGATTTTCTCTTCTTTATGCTTACGCATATGTATAAGCACTATAACGAGGGCGGCATCGGTGCCCGCACGGTTTTCGATATGCACCTTTATATTCTGAAAAACGGCGAGAGCATTGACACCCATCGCCTCGGCGCTATGCTTCGGCGCGACGGTCTTACCGATTTTTACGGTATGCTCCTCTCGCTTGCCGAGCTTTGGTTCTCGGGGGAGCCTACCGAGCCCACAGCCGAGCTTCTCGACTTCGAGCGCTTCGTGGTTATCGGCGGCTCGTACGGTAATTTTGATAACAGGGTCAGGAAGAGACAGAGCCGTTTTCGCTACGCTCTTTACCGCATTTTCCCGCCCTACCGCGAGATGAAGTATATCTATAAGTGGCTCGCTAAGATGCCTATCCTTTTGCCCGCGGCCTACGTTATCCGCATCGTTCGCGCGATTTTCAAGGGTGGCGTGAAGCGCGAGATTACGGGGCTTCGCAACTTCGAAAAGGATAAATAAACAAAGAAAAAACGCTTATTTTGCCGTCAAAAACGGTAAAAAGCATATATTCGGTGAATTATGAAAAGATTTTTGGCTCTTTTTCTTCTCCTTGTGCTCCTGACCCCCTCGCTTTGCTCCTGCCTGCTTAGGAGCGTGACTGTTACCTACGTCGATACCCCCTCGGGCGACGGCGCGACGGTTGCCTACCTTCGCGGCGGCTACGCCGACCGCATACCCGTGCGTGAGGGCTACGTCTTTGACGGCTGGTATCTTGACAGTGAGCTCACCCGCCCCTATGATGCGGGGAAGAGGCTGACCTCGTCGCTCGTGCTTTATGCGAGCTGGAGCTTTGATTATGAGGCGCTCGCCAACGCTATTGCCACCGAGGCTATGACCTCCTGCGTTCGCGTATGGACATACAGATACAACTCGCGCTTCGGTACCGTCGTTGCCTCGGAGAGCTCGCACGGCTCGGGCGTTATCTATAAATCTCAGGACGGCTATATGTATTGCCTGACTAACGAGCACTGTATAACCAAGTACGACGGCTACGCGCATACCGAGTATACCGTTATCGATGCCTTCGGCGAGGAGCACGCGGCCGAGCTGCTCTTCTACCGCACCGATTACGACCTCGCCATTTTGCGCTTTGCAAGTGACGACACTCTGTCTGTTGCCACTCTCGCTGTGGCCGATGCCGAGCGCGGAGATATTACCGTCTCGGTCGGTGCGCCGAATGGGCTTATTAACACCGTTACCTACGGCGAGCTTCTCGGGTACCGCACCGTCACCGATATTGCGAGCGAGGGAATAGAGGTCGCCTTCGAGGTCGGCTGTCACGATACACCCGTTGACCACGGCTCCTCGGGCGGTGCCGTTTTCGGCATTACGCGTGAGGTCATAGGCATTAACTTCGCGGCATCCGAGGATGCCGAGGGGAATACCTTGTATGCGTTTTATATACCTATCTCCAAGGTTCGTGAATTCCTGAGCCTATATACAAGCTGAAAAAAGCGCTCCTCGCGGAGCGCTTTTTTCGTTTTCCTGTTGACAACGCGAAAGTTTTGGCGTATAATATAATCAACAAGTGAACAACCGTTCAACTGTATGGAGGTAAAATGAGAGAAATCAATGATTTGCCCGAGTGCGACGCGGTAGCGGTGCACGAGGGGGTGACGAGCCTCGCGAGGGAGGGCGTGCCCGCCCCCGACACGCTTCTTATGCTCTCGGAGTTCTTTAAGATTTTCGGTGACCCCACGCGCCTATCGATACTTTTTGCTCTTGACCGCGTGCCTATGTGCGTGTGCGACATCGCCGCCACGCTCGGTATGACGCGCTCCGCCGTCTCGCATCAGCTGAAGGTTCTTCGCACGGCACAGCTCGTCAGCTATAGGCGAGAGGGCAAGAACGTGATATACTCCCCCTCGGACGACCACGTCAGGGATATTATCGAGAAGGCACTCGAGCACATAAGCGAATAATATAAAAGGAGAAAAGGTTATGAAATTTAAGTACACGATTACGGGAATTGACTGTCCTAACTGCGCGGCGAAGCTCGCCTCGCTTATGGAGAAGCTCGACGGAGTGGCGAGTGCTGGGATTAATTTCCTTGCCGAGCGCCTTACCGTTGAGAGCGAGCTCCCCGAAGCCGAGCTTCTTCCCGCACTCACCGCCGAGGCGAAGAAATTTTCTCGGGGGATTGAGATAGAAAAATGAAGCGGCTTCTTCATATATACGAGCGTGAGCCCGTGCGTATTGTTCTCGGGCTTTCGCTTTTCGTTGCGGCTCTTGTCACCGACGGTCTCGTCGGTGACAATGCGGCACTGCCGATATATCTCTTAGCCCTTATTGCCTCGGGCGCACTTGTTTTTATCGATGCCGTGCGCGGCATTTTGCGCCTTGATTTTCTCGACGAGAAGTTTCTTATGTCGATTGCCTCGGTCGGCGCTATGATTATCGGCGAGCGCGCCGAGGGCGTTGCCGTGATGCTGTTCTACCTCGTCGGTGAATACTTTGAGCACAGGGCGGTCAGGCGCTCCCGTGCCTCGATAAAGAGCCTTATGGATATTCGCCCCGACACCGCGCGCGTGCTTCTTGACGGTGTCGAATACGAGCGTGATGCCGAGGAGGTCTCGGTCGGCTCGATTATAGTCATACGCCCGGGCGAGAGATGCCCTATAGATGCCGTCGTAATAGAGGGCAGGGCAGAGCTCGACACCTCGGCTCTCACGGGCGAGAGCCTTCCGCGCACCGCCGAGGCGGGCAGCGAGATACAGAGCGGCACCGTCGTTCTCGACGGCGTGCTCACCGCCCGCACCGTGCGCCTCGCCGAGGAATCGGCCGCCGCGCGAGTTTTGGAGCTCGTCGAGAACGCACAGGAGCATAAGTCGCGCGAGGAGAGCTTCATCACCTCGTTCTCGCGTGTATATACCCCTATAGTTACCGTCCTCGCGCTTCTTATGGCGATTTTGCCCTCGGCTTTCGGCTGGCTTCGGCCCGCCGATGCGGTCTACCGAGCGCTTTCCTTCCTCGTCGTATCCTGCCCCTGCGCGCTCGTTATATCGGTGCCTATGGCCTTCTTTGGCGGCATCGGCGGCGCGGCGAGCACGGGTATTCTTTATAAGGGCGGCAACGTATTTTCCCCGATTTCAAGACTGAAAGCGGTGGTATTCGACAAGACGGGCACGCTTACCGAGGCCGAGCTCCGTGTAGACGGAATATACCCCGAGGGGATTTCCGAGGGTGAGCTCTCGCGGCTCACAGCCTCGCTCGAGCAGGGCTCGAACCACCCCCTTGCCTCGGCATTATCTCGTCTCGACCCCTCGGCACCCCCCGCACGCGATATCCGCGAGCTCTCGGGCAGAGGCGTTACGGGTACCGTGGGCGAGGATAGCGTGGGCGTGGGTAACGCCGCGCTTATGCGCGAGCTTGGCGTAAATATCCCCGAGGGACCGACCGACGGTGTCCTCGTGGCAAAGAACGGCGTCTATGTCGGCAGAATTAGCCTTACAGATAATATAAAGAGCGAGGCGGGTGAGGCACTCACCGCGCTTCGCGCACTCGGTGTCACTCGGACGGTTATACTCTCAGGCGACAGTGAGGGCAGTGTCAGAGGCGTTGCCGAGGCGCTCGGCGTTAACGAGCACCACTCCTCGCTTTTACCCGAGGATAAATACCGTCACCTCGAGAAAATAATATCCGAGACCGACGGCACCGTTGCCTTCGTCGGAGACGGAATAAACGACTCGCCCTGTCTCGCACGCGCCGACGTCGGAATTGCGATGGGAGAGATAGGCTCCGACAGTGCAATTGAGGCGGCAGATGCCGTGATTATGACCGATAGACTTACCGCGCTTGTCCGCGCGGTGAAAATCGCTCGCAGAACCCTCGCGATAGCAAAGGAAAACATAGTCTTTGCCATAGGGATTAAGCTTCTCGTTATAGTCCTCGCGGCGTTCAATCTCGTCGGAATGTGGGCGGCGGTCTTTGCCGACGTCGGCGTCGCCGTGCTTGCCATTCTCAATTCGATGAGAGCGCTGCGCGCTCCGTCGAATTGAGAAATGATGCTTGCCTGTCGGCAAATGATAAATGATAAATGAGAAATGAAAAATGATAAATGATGCGTGGCTGCGCCATGTTTTATGGCAAGCATCGCATCACTGCGACCTATGGGAGCAGTATCATATTTGCGAAGCAAATGCATCATATCGCCGTATGGCGAGGCATCATTCAACATAAAAGGAGTTAAAGGTGAAAGAAAATAAGCTTGTTAATCTTTCAATGGATTTTTCCGTTGATATTATAAACCTCGTTAAATTTCTAAAATCAAACCACGAAACTATTATTTCAAACCAAATTGGTAGAAGCGGAACATCTATCGGTGCTAATATTCACGAGGCACAGTATGCACAAGGTACAAGGGATTTTATATCAAAATTAGAGATTGCTCTGAAGGAAGCGAACGAAACAGGATATTGGCTCGAGCTTCTCTATCGGACGAAATATATTGATGATGGAACTTTCAAATCATTGTTTACTAAATGCACTTCATTGAAGGCTATGTTAGTCGCATCGTGTAAAACCGCAAAGGAAAACGCGAAGTGACCGCAAGATGCTCCGTCGAATTGAGAAATGATGCTTGCCTGTCGGCAAATGATGACGCTGCGCTAATGTAATAAAAAAATATTGAGGGAGCGAATTCGCTCCCTCAATATTTTTCCTTCATCGCTCGCTCAACGTCTCTGTTGGCATCGCGCCGCGCGATGTCCTCGCGCTTGTCGTAGTTTTTCTTACCCTTGCAAAGACCCACCGCCATTTTGACGTAGGAGCCCTTAAAATAGAGCGAGAGCGGCACGAGGGTATAGCCCTCGCGGGAGACAAGACCCGTGAGCTTCATAATCTCGCGCTTGTGCATAAGCAGCTTCTTTGGGCGCAGGGGGTCCTTGTTGAAGATATTGCCCTCTTTATAGGGGCTGATATGAACGCCGAGAGCGAATAGCTCACCCCCATCTATCTCACAGTAGGCGTCCTTTAGGTTAGCGGCGCCGCCTCGGAGCGACTTAACCTCGGTGCCGAAGAGCTCAACACCCGCCTCGTATACCTCGATTATGAAGTAATCGTGGCGCGCCTTTCTGTTGTCGGCTATTATTCTTTGCTCGTTTTTCTTACCCTCAGCCATACCGACCTCACACTTAGAAATATCATAATGTTATTTTATCACAAAGAAAGTGGGAAATCAACCTCTTTTTGAGATTTGGCGCAGGGCTTCCGAGGCGAGCTCGAGTATCTTGAACTTAACCGAGTATTTACCCTTGCCGATAAGTCTCGTCTCGGCATCGGAATATCCGCCCTCACTGTCGGCGCTCGGTGCACCGTCCGTCGCAATATCGAGGCAGAGCGGCGGGAACATAACGCACCACCAATTCTTGCCCGCACCCTCGCCGAGCGTGATTTTCAGCGAGGCGTAGTAGCCCTTTGGCAGTGTGAAGTCCTCGTAAACGCGCGTGTCGTACCACTCGCGCGTGACAACACCGTTTACCTCGTAGGAATAGCCCTCCTCGGCTACCCACTCCCGCGCATCGCTGAGAATGGTCGGTAGGAGCTCCTCTATCCGTGCTACGGCCTCGTCGATATTCTCGGAGCCCGAGAGCGCCGTGCTGTACTTCTCGAGAATTTTGTCCCGCACCGTGAGCTTCAGCGCCTGGTCGGCCTCACTGTCGGAGCTTGCGAGGATATGTACTCGCAGAGTGTCGTCGTAAATCGCGGCCTCGGCATCGGTGGGTATCACGGCGATTACCAGGACGGCGAAGAGCATACATAGTGCCGCGAGGGGTAATGACCCTCTTTTTTTGTTATTCATTTTTTCTCTCCCTTCCTTTTCCAAGATTATAGACCGAAGGGAGAGCGCTTATTCAGTTAATTTAATTTGAGGCTCTCCATTAAGGCCCTCGAGGCAGCCTCGTCGACCTTAACCACGCGCCTGTCGTAGGTTACGAGGCCGTTCGTCTCGTCCTCAACGTCCGAGAGCTGCGTGTAGACGAGTGCCGATGCACCCGCCGCGACGATTTTCCGAGCCTCGCCGTCGTAGAGAGCGAAAAATGCCCGCTCGAAGTCACGCTGTCTCTTAAAGCTGCGGTAGCCGTAGTTGCCCTTGCTGAAAAGGTGACCCTTCACCCTGTGCGAATATCCGCCGAACTCGCTTATAACGAGGGGGCGGTGTGGTTGGTAGAAATCCATTACAATAACATAATTTACGAGCAAAGCCGTTCATTGAATAGAACTGAGTTTACGGGAAGCACCAGAAGTCCAAAAGCATTTACATTTTTTCATCCAATTACCTAACAGGTATAAAATTGAGACGGGAAAAGGC
>JAFVQW010000056.1 GCA_017504605.1 Clostridia bacterium | reverse complement strand
CTTCCTTTATGATGCCGAGGGCTCGCCTATCGGTATACAGCATCAGCACTACTCACTAACAAACCCTAAAACCTATTGGTTTGAGAAGAACCTACAAGGTGACGTAGTGGCGGTATACAGAGACTCCGATGCCGTCTTTGATAGGATATCTACCTATGAATACGATGCATGGGGTAATATTGTAGAGACATGGCATACTTCCAGCATTCTCGGTATAGGAGAAGCCAACCCGTTCAGATACAGAGGCTACTACTATGACGTTGATACGGGACTGTATTATCTAAATTCGAGGTATTACGACCCGAGTGTTTGTAGGTTTATTAGTCCTGATAGCTCTCTTTATCATGGTATGATAGGATATAATATGTATGCATATTGTAATAACAATTCTATCAATTTCTATGATCCGACAGGAGAAAGCGCTCAAGAGATATTGAACACTTGGACATCTTCAATGTGGTGGCTGCACTGGATAGATGGAGCTCTTCCGATAGGTGATATCATATATTGGGGAGCCGCCGCATTTCTTGGCGTCGCTATGCTTGGAGAACATATACATAATGCTACAAGCTCGGCGGATAGCAAAACCCAGGATGTTCCGAAGTCAATTGAGGAGCCGAGAGATAGTGGTGCAGTAGATGATGATGGGAACCCAGTCGTTTTGCCGGGGCAACAACCTACAGAAAAAGAGGGTTATATTATGCCTAAAAACGGACCTGTTAAAGGGAAAACAAAAAAAAGGGAATTTGGTTGGAAGGACAAAAACGGAAATATTTGGGTCCCAGCTCCAACTGGTAGTAAAAAGGGCCACGGAGGCGGGCATTGGGATGTGCAAAGTCCTAAAGGCGGTTACATTAATGTTTACCCTGGCGGAAAAGTGAGAGGCGGAAAATTACCGTATCCAAACATTGGGATTTTTCCACGATAGGAGATGAAAATGACTGCAAAGGAAATAAACGAAAAAGCTTTACTATGTTTAGAGAGGCAAAACTGGAGAGAGGCACAACGGCTTTTGTTTTTCAATGCCAAAAGGAGCCCGTCTCACCAAACCTATAATAATTTAGGCTATTATTTGATAACCGAGGGCTTAGAGTGCTCGAACGGTAAAGTAAGAAATGCATTAAAGCTCGGCGTGAAGTATCTGAAAAAGGCGGCAGAGCTCGGGACGACCGTGTTAAATATTAACGCCCTCGTCGAAGCGGTGGAGTATGAGCTGCGCTCGGCAGATGAAAAGGAAAGCGGCGCACTGTATGAATATGCCCGTAGTCTAACTCAAAAGGCACTGTCGATTGAGTATTCGAATGAGCTGCAATACAATTTTCTTCGATATTCATATTTATTAAATCCTTGCGACGGGGCAATTCTTTCACAAGCGAGAGCATTGATTAAATCCTTCGTATGCGATAGCTCCGTTTCTCTGTATCTCGGACTGCTTCTTGAGAATGGGCTTTCGGACGAGGGATTGGAATGTATAGAAAAATTCTCGGGGCTTTTGGATAAGGCCGACCTGTTAATGCTTTATACGAGGCTCGGATTGTATAATAACGGATATGAGCTGTGCAAGTCCGTTTTCGAGGAATATGCGATAGATAAATTTCTTGCTTCGGCGATTATGGAGTGTTCTATAGCCACAAAGCATTTTGAAGAGGCAGGTCGGTATGCAAAGCAAATGATTGAGCAGGAGCAAGAGATAAACCGTTCAAAAAAAGGGGAAAAACATAGAGATTTTATTTTTCATAATTCTAAAGAAGCAGCCGATAGCCGCAAAAGTCTCATTAGAAGCTATAAAATAATACCCCCCGCAATTAATACCTGTTGTTATTTCGGTTGCCCCATGCACAATACAAAATGGTGAAAAACTGTTTGTATTGCATTGATGAAAGTTTTTAGGAGACAGAAGACATGAATATCGACGATTTGATTGAAAAGATTAGATGTGGAGATGAAACGGAGCTGCGGTTAGGCCAAAAGCTGTATTTTTTACAGCCTCAATATGAAAGCCAACAAGAGAGACAGAGCTTCGAGGACTCCGCGTATGCTTACACGGTCATATATGATTGCGAGGATTATGAAAATCCCACGAAGATTTTTATAGGTACAACCGAGGAAATCATCAATTATGCTTTTGAAAACAAGTACACGTTAAAGGAAAATTCAGAAAAATTTGAGGTCCTTATGTGACAAATCACAGCAAAACCAAGCGCCCGACGGGAGACCGTCGGGCGCTTTTTGTGGCTTTTTTGCGTTTTTATTTTTCTTCGGGCTCGGGGCGCTTCTCGGCAAGACCGACTACGCTGAGCGCGGGTACGGAGAAGGCAATTCCTTGCCCCGGGGTGTTAAGTCCGACCTTACGGTAGAGGGCGTGGAGAATATCGTTCTTGATTTTGCTCTCAACGAGTATCATAACGATTTCCTTCTCGGGCTGGATAGCGATGTTGTAAAGCTTCTCAGCCTCGAGGTTAGCCGTGCCGCGTGCGCGGATTACCGTTCCGCCGCCCGCGCCGAACTCTCTCGCGGCGTCCATTACCTCGTCCGAGAAGCCGTTGTTAACTATGCAGAAGATTACCTCGTGATTATAGCTCATATCGATACACTCCTAACTCTTGTTACTTAAAAACTGATAAATGGCAACTCCGATAACGCTCGACATCGGCACGGTGTAGGCAATACCCTTGCCGCCCCTGACCGTCCTGAATTTTTCCTCGAGGAGTGCGAGCGCCTCCTTGGCCCTGTCGCGCCTGATTACGCTGATTATAACCGCCTTCTCACTCTCGGCAAGGCCGAGAAGGTTAAGCGTGCTCGTGGGGGCTGTGCCCGAGGCGGAGAGAACCATTTGCATATTGACCTCAAAGGCCTGTAGTAGGTCGATATAGAGCTCGGATTTGTCTCTGTTTACGACGGTGATAAGGAGCTGCATTTTCTCGAGCGCGGACACGCTCTTCTTGCGGGTGCGGGTAGCCTTGGCACTCGCGGCGCGCGGCTTCGTCTCTTCGGAAAGCTTCTTTTCCATACTGCCTCCTTACATAAAGTCGATAATCTGCTCGTCGTCCGCCTGAAGAATACGGCGCAGAGCAATGCTCTCCTCAATTCTTCTCGCCATAATGGCACGGAAGCCGAGGAGCTGAATAGCAATCAGGGGGGCCATGGCGACCATGGCAACCACGCCGAAGGCGTTCTCGAGAATAGCCGCCTCACCGTGAAGGGCGTAGCAGGCGCCCACGGCAAAGGGGAGAATGAAGCTCGAGGTCAGAGGGCCCGAGGCAACTCCGCCCGAGTCGAACGCGATAGCCGTATAGAGGCCGGGGACGAAGAAGGAGAGGCCGAGCGAGATTGCATATCCCGGGATAAGATAATAGAGAATATTAAAGTCGAATATAATTCTGATAACAGATAGGCAGATAGCGAGGCCGACGCCGATAGAGAGCGCCGTCATCATCGCGGAGCGGCTGACCGTTCCCTCGGTAATCTCCTCAACCTGCTTGTTAAGCACGTGCACCGCGGGCTCGGCGAGGACGACGACCATTCCTATAATAAAGCTCAAAACAGCGAGCAGGGTCGGGTGTGCGGCGAGCTCGGTGCCGAGCTTGTAGCCGATAGGCATAAAGCCGATTTTAACCGCAGAGAGGAAGAGAACGAGACCGATAAAGGTATAGGTGATACCGAAAACTATCTGTATAAGCTTCTTTCTCGGGAGCTTAAGGCAGACAAATTGCAAAATGAAGAAGAAAAGAACGATAAGCCCGAGTGCTATCGCGACCTCGCCCGAGGTCTCGAGAAGGGTATGTAGGATATATCCCGCGTCGCTCCTCATACCGTAGCTCGGCGCGAGCGAGGACATCGTCCCGCCCGAAAGGCAGCTGAGCAGGAGCACCGCGAGCATAGGGCCGATGGAGCAAAGGGCAATAAGGCCGAAGGAGTTTTCGCTCGAATTCTTACCGCCTATCGACTGCGCAATTCCGACGCCGAGCGCCATAATAAAGGGAACGGTAATCGGGCCCGTGGTAACTCCGCCCGAGTCAAACGCCATAGGAATAAGATAGGAGCCGCCGCAGGTTATGAGAATTGCCGATATGGCAAAGAGGAGCATATAGAAGAACATAAGGAGCGAGGACAGCGGCTTTCTCGTTACAATCTTCACTATCGAGATAACGAGGAAGAGGCCGACACCGACACCGACGGTGAGAATGAGCGTGCGGCCGTTTATGATTTCCGCGACCTGCCCCGCGAGCACCTGTAAATCGGGCTCGGCAACAGTGATGAGAATACCCATACCGAAGCATACACCGAGAAGAAGCGGCAGACTGCGCAGCTTCGTAAGGCCCGAGCCGATATGCTCGCCCATAGGGGTCATAGCGAGGTCGGCACCCATATTGAATAGGCCTATACCGAGGATAAGAAAGACCGCGGAAACAAGGAACACCGCGAGCTCGTTACCCGTGAAGCTTGTTACCGGTGTCAGGTTTATTATAAAGACTATCACTATGACGGGCAGAACCGAGATAAGCGATTCCTTAATCTTTCCAAACAAAACCGATTTCAATTTTGCCGCTTCTCCTTTAAATAATCGTTCCTTTACATTTTACCATAATAGAAGATAAAAGTCAATTAAAAGGGCGGGGCAAATGTAAAGAATTACCCCGCACTCTGTTAATTATTCGCTTGATTTTCGCTTTTGCTCGAGCTGCCTTACGTTTTCCTCTACCCGCCGCTTGTTAAGCGGGTACCAAAGCCATAGGATAAGCGCCAGCGCGCCAAAGCCCACGGCGGGCACGAGCGTCGAAATGTTGTAGATGCCCCGGAGCACGCTCGGCAGGAACGCCGTCTGGTCACTGTAGCCGACAAGGGTAAGAAGCGCGCCCGTGAGGGCCGCCGAGGCCGCCTGCCCGAGCTTGCGCGAGAAGGAATATAGCGCGTAAATCGTTCCGTCCTCGCGCCTGCCGTTCTTCAGCTCGGCATCGTCTATAACGTCGGTTATAAGTGCCCAGGAGACCATCGTAAATATGCCGAGCCCGAGCCAGGAGAGCATATTAAGTCCGACGTAGACCCAGACGCTCTTTGGCCGTATTATAAAGAGGACTACGTTTACCGCCGTCGCGAGAAGGTTGGATACGACACTGATTTCGGCCTTACCGAACTTCGATGAGAGCGGCTTCGACACCGACGCGGCGAAGAGCATACCGCCCATCATCGCGAAGGTCGAGACCGACTGCGCCGTGACGTTGCCGTAATAGTTCGGATAGACGTAGTTCGCCATTGACTGCATAGTCATCTGCGCGAAGAGCATTACCACCGAGGCCGCAATAATCGATATGAGCGAGCGGTTGGTGAAGGCATCGGTAAGCATGCTTTTGACACTCGGCTGCTCGCGGTGCGTTGGAGTTACTACGCGCTCGGTGGTAAGATAGAAGCAGAGCAGGTAGCACACCACCGACAAAAGCGAGAATATACCCGCGATAAGCGTAAAGCGCGTGCCGTTAAGAACCGAGTTGCCCCCGACGGTATCGTAGGCGAAGAGAGGGACGCCCGCCCCGACGATAACCCCCGCGAGAGTGCTTCCGACAGAGCGGAAGGTCGAGAGCGACTGACGGTGGTCGGGCTTCGAGGATATTGCCGAGGCCATCGAGCCGTAGGGAATATTTATCGAGGTGTAGAATATCGAGCCCCAAAGAATATAGGTGACGGCAAGCCAGAGTATTTTAAACCACATAGCATAGTCGCGAAAGGCGCTCTGATATATCAGAAACGAGGCAATAGCCACGGGCGCGCACATTCTGCGTATCCAGGGCTTGAATTTACCTATGCGCGTCAGGGGACTTCTGTCGCATATTCTGCCCATCGTCACGTCGGTCACGGCATCGACGAACCTCGCCGCCGTCATAATAAGCCCGACGACCCAGGGCGCGACCCCCATAACGTCGGTATAAAATTTTAAAAGGAAGCTCGAGGAGAGAATAAAGGTGAAATCGTTACCGAAATCCCCGAACAGATAACCGAGCTTATCCCGTATTCCAAACGGCCTGATACGGACCTCTTTCGTATCCTGCATTTGACCTCCAAAACAAAAAGAGTTAATGGCGCTGAAATTCCATTAACTCTATTTTGTTCCGTATGGGGCGAAATTAACCGCCCCGATTTAAAAATGCTTAAATCATAAGCCCCGATATGAGCTCGGTCAGCTCCTTCGGGTTATTAATCGGGATACCGCCGATAAGGCAGGCCTCGGCATAGAGAATTTTTGCATAGCGGGCGAGCTTGTCGCGGTCAACGTCGTAGAGGGTGACGAGCCTCTCGGCAATCGGGTGGTTCATATTAATCTCGAGCACCACGCTCGCCTCGGGCGCGCCCTCGGCTCCCGGCATTCTGCTTAAAATCTTCGCCATCTGCGTTGAGAGCTCGCCCTCGCTCGAGAGGCAGACGGGGCCGGAGCTGAGCGAGGCGGAGAACCTGACGGCAGAGACGGTGCCGACCGCCTCCTTCATAAAGAGGAGCATTTCCTCGCGCTTGCCGTTCTCGTCGCGCTCGGCGGCCTTCTCATCCTCCGAGGAGATGTCGAGAGCATCGGCGGTTATATTCTTGAATTCGTGCCCGTCGTATTTTTCGAGCATACGGATTGCAAACTCGTCCACCTCGTCGGTGAGATAGAGCACCTCGTAGCCGCGAGATTTGACCGCCTCGAGCTGCGGGAGCATCTCGATTTTCTCCGCGCTGTCGCCCGCGGCGTAGTATATCGCGCTCTGACCCTCGCCCATGGCCTCGACGTATTCCTTAAGCGAGACGTATTTGCCCGAGGTGGAGGGGAAGAGCACGAGGTCCTTCAAGGTATCCTTGTGCGCGCCGAAATCCGAGTAGAGACCGTATTTGAGCACCGAGCCGAAGGCATCAAAGAATTTCTCGTACGCCTCGCGGTCCTCGCGCATCATCTTCTCGAGCTCCGACTTAATCTTCTTCTCAATGGCTCTCGCCATAACGCGGAGCTGTCTGTCGTGCTGGAGCAGCTCGCGAGAGATGTTGAGCGAGAGGTCGGAGGAGTCCACGACACCGCGCACGAAGCCGAAGTAGTCGGGTAAGAGGTCGGCGCAGCTCTCCATTATCATAACGCCCGAGGAATAGAGCTGTAGGCCGCGCTCGAAGTCCTTGGTGTAGAAGTTAAAGGGCGCGCGGGAGGGAACAAACATCAGGGCGGTAAAGGTCGCGCCGCCCTCGGACTTCTGGGTTATTACCCGCGCGGGCTTCTCGAAGTCGTAGAAGCGCTCGCTGTAGAACGCCGCGTACTCCTCGGGTGTGACCTCGGCGGAATTCTTCTTCCAGATGGGTGTCATACTGTTGAGAGTGTCGGTCCTCTCGCGCTCCTCGTATTCGTCCTCCGTGCCCTCCTTTAGCTCGCGGCGAACGACCGTCATCTTGATAGGGTATCTTATATAATCCGAGTATTTCTTAACGAGCTCGCGTATTCTGTACTCCTCGAGGAATTCGGAATATCTCTCGTCCTCGCTGTCGTCCTTGATATAAAGGGTAATCTCGGTGCCGAAGGAGGCCTTCTCGGCCTCGCTGACGGTGTAGCCGTCAATACCCTCGGAGGCCCAAAGCGTGCCCACCTCGGAGCCGTAGGGGCGCGAGAGCACCTCTATTTTCTTGGCTACCATAAAAGCCGAGTAGAAGCCGACACCGAACTGGCCGATAATATCCACGTTCTCGTCGCCCATTCCCTCGCGCTTGAAATCGAAGGAGCCGCTCTTCGCAATAGTACCGAGATTGCGCTCGAGCTCCTCGGCGCTCATTCCGCAGCCGTTGTCGGATATGGTGAGCGTGCGCGCCGCCTTGTCAGCCTTTATAAAAATACTGTAGTCCGCGCGCGAGAGCGAGACCGCACTGTCGGTCAGGGAACGGAAATAGAGCTTGTCTATCGCATCGCTCGCGTTCGATATAAGCTCGCGCAGGAAAATTTCCTTATGCGTGTATATCGAGTTTATCATCATATCGAGCAGCTTTTGCGATTCGGTCTTGAATTGCTTTTTCTTCATTATATTATATAAGCCTCCGTGTAAAATATTCGTTTAGCACTCTTGCTAGTTGAGTGCTAATTAATTATATCACCCATGTATGACCTTGTCAAGTCTGATTTGTGAACTTTTTAGACTAAAAAGCGTTAATAAATCCTCTTAAATTGTACAAATTGACATTTTTGAAAAAAGTTGAAAAAAATTAAAAAAAGGGCTTGACTTTTTTCTCCGTATGAGGTATAATAATCAAGCGCCGCAAAGAGAGCGGCTGCACCTTGATCATTGAAAATTGAACAACATGAAATTTCGAGCACTGAAAAGTGCAGAGATTCTCGTTAAACACTTTGAAAGAAAGAAACTCAAAAAACAAGTAAAAAAGCTAGATTTAAATAGCTCTAAAGAAGATGCTTATGGGGCTTCGGCCCTGTTAGTATACAATTTTTT
>JAFVQW010000055.1 GCA_017504605.1 Clostridia bacterium | reverse complement strand
TTCCACGACCTCTCCCAATGCAGCACCGTTTTCTTGAAGCTTTGCGCCTCGGCGCAAAGCCCCAAGAAAACAGAAAATGTTATTTGAACAGTCTCCTTAACCAAGAATACTATTCAAATAACATTATAAACTTCAGATTTTTATTTTTAATCCTCGAAAAGCCTTGACAACAGAGCCCGTCGGGTATAAAATAACTCTATTAGAAGAGGTGAAAAATGTTGGAAAAATGGGATATATACGACGAAAACAGAATAAAGACGGGCAGGACCTGCGAGCGCGGCGGGCTCGGAGAGGGAGAGTATCACCTCTCGGTGCATATCTGCATTTTCGACGGGCGCGGGCGAATGCTTATACAGAAGCGCTCGGAGGATAAGGCGAGCTGGGCGGGCTTTTGGGATATATCCGCGGCGGGGGCCGTCGTTGCCGGTGAGAACTCGCGAGAGGGAGCGCGGCGCGAGCTTTACGAGGAGCTCGGGCTTCTGCGCGACTTCACTCATATCCGTCCGCACTTTACCTTTAATTATGAGGACGGCTACGGCGACGTGTATCTTCTTACCGAGGACGAGCACCCGACAGAGAGCCTCACGCTCCAGGCGAGCGAGGTCACGGCGGCAAAATACGCGAGCCGTGAGGAGATTTTCGAGCTGATAGACGGTGGCGAGTTTATCCCTTATCACAAGTCATTCGTTTCCTTGCTCTTCGATACAAGGTCGAGGTACTCCTCGATGTCGCGCGGCAGGGAAGGCAAAAAATGAAAAAAGCAGACGTACAAGGCTAAATGTACGTCTGCTTTTTTACTCCCAAAGGTAAGGAAAATATTGCGCGCTATAGATTAGAGCCGCCAAAGCCCCAGGTGTCAAAATAGGTGTAGTTAATATACACGCTTTCGGGTTCAATCCCGATTACAGAGGACACAACAGAGGTAAGCGCGGCGGTGAGAGCATCAAGCGACTCGCGCTCGGCAGAGCCGAGAAGCTGCACCTCGACCATAGCCATAGCGCCGTCGGATTTGCCGCCGAAGGCCATTCTGATACCGTCCTCGAATGCGAGCATAAGCCATTTCTCGCTCTTTCCCGGAATGAGCTCGATTGCCTTGCCGAATTCGGCGCTGAGGCTCTTTACCTGCTCGTTACTAAGCTTTTCGTTTGTCGTCGTACGAATAAAGGGCATATTACATACCTCCTAAAAATTTAATAACCTCAGAATAGGTGTAAAGCGAGCCGAGGCACACGAGCGGCGTGCCCGTTTTCTTCGCCTCACAGAGAGCTGCGGCAAGCGCCTCGCGCATATTTTCCTTCGCCTCGGCGGGCGTGCCGAGCGAGGTAAGAAGTGCGGCGTACTCCTCGGCGGTGAGCGCTCTCGGGTTATTCGGCGTAACCGTGTAGGCACGGTGCGCCACGCTCGAAATCTCGCCTGCTATTTTCCGATAATCCTTATCGCGGAGCACTCCCGTGAGGACGAGCACGCGCCGATTGCCAAAGTAGTGCTTAATGCTCGATACGGCGGCCGATATACCCTCGGGATTGTGCGCGCCGTCGAAGATGACGAGCGGGCTCTCGGATATAATCTCAAAGCGTGCGTGCCACGCGGCCGCGGCGAGGCCGCGCCGAAGAGCCCCGTCGTCAATGACGAGCCCCGCCGAATTTAACGCACGGACGGCCTCAATTACCGTCGCGGAGTTTCTTGGCTGATAGAGCCCGAGAAGACGTATCTCGAGCCCATGTAGGCCCGAATAGCTAAAGCGTGTTCCGCGAAGCGTAGCCTCGTCTATCTTAAGCGAGCTATGGTCGGTAAAAAGAAGCGGCGAGCCGCGCTCGGCGGCAATCCTCTCTATCACCCCAAGGGCCTCGGGGTCGGACATGCCGACGAGGACGGGCGAGCCCGCCTTGATTATCCCCGCCTTCTCGGCGGCAATCTCCGCCACCGTGTTACCGAGCAGCGCCGTATGGTCGAGCGATATGCCCGTGATTACAGAGAGAAGCGGATTTTCGATTATATTGGTCGAGTCAAGTCTGCCGCCGAGCCCGACCTCGAGCACGACGACGTCGGCGTGACACTCCTTGAAATAGAGAAATGCAATAGCGGTGATAAGCTCGAACTCGGTCGGCTTATCGGTCAGCGCATCTGCAATAGGTGCCACCCGCGAGGTAAGCTCGGCGAGCAGCTCGTCCGAAATCGGCTCGCCCGCAATCTGCATTCGCTCGTTGAATTTCAGGATATAGGGCGAGGTGTAGAGACCGACCCTGTACCCCGCCTCGGTGAGCACCGAGGCGAGCATCGACGAGGTCGAGCCCTTACCGTTCGTGCCCGCAATATGAATGAATTTAAGGTCGCGCTCGGGATTACCGAGGGCAGAGCAGAGCGCTCTTATCCTCTCGAGCCCGGGCTTGCAGAATTCACTGCTGATTTTGTGTATATATTCCAGTGCTTCGGTATAGTTCATAGCTTTATTTCCTCGATAAGCCGCATAAAGCTTCGGCTCTTATAAAGAAGGCAGAGAATAAGGATTTCAATAGGTGCGATAACGAGGTAGAGCGGTATGCGCCAGAGAACCGCCCAGCCGTAGAAGGAGAAAAGCCCGATAGACTTTATAATCATAGAGCCGACGAGGTGGGAGAGCCCGCCCGCGACGATTACCTGTCGCACCGAGTGCTCCTTTATTATGAATTTACCGACGGTGCCCGAGATAATTCCCGCGGCCGCGGCGCCCGCCGTAACGATGAGGTTAGGCGGAAAAATCTGCGGAGACAGAAGATAGCTGACAAGGTCGGAGGCAATCCCCACGGCCCCGCCGACGACGGGCCCGAAGAGTATTCCCGAGAGAATTATGGGCAGGTTCTCGAAGGTTATTCTGAAAAGCCCCGCTCCGAAATTTAAAAAGCTCTTACAGAAAATACCGATAGCCACGCTCATAGCGACGAGCATAGCGGCGAGGGTGAGAGCGCCAACGCTCTTGAAAAGTCTTGATTTTTGCATAAAAAAACACCTCCATATACAGATTTACATCTTCTGCACCATGGCGGCGTCCTTATATGGGCACGGGCCTCGCGGCAACAGTGGGATGCGAGGGATACACCGCAAGGGGGCAGAGCCCCTTTTCGTCCTCGTGACAACTCCCCGTCCACAAGGCACTGTACGCGTATTCCTCTACTCTGTTATGCGACTATTGTAGCACAAAAAAACCTGCTTTGCAATAGAAAAATAAAAAAACGCTCGGCAAAGGCAGGTTCTCATAAGGATATTAAGTTAAATCCAAGAGAAAATGCCGATTGAAAGTAGCTAACAAGAAAAATGCAACATGGACGAAAGTCTGTGTTGCATTTTTCTTTATACTTCCGCTCCCCAAAATCTGCGCTGCAATAAACAAAGAGAAATGCCGTGGAGTTTTCACAGTTGAAAGTAGAATTGGAAAATGAAAATTCACAAAAAACAGTGAATATTCACTTTATTCACTTGACAAGAGTGAATTTTCGGTGTATAATAAGAGCAACATATTATGGGAGGTGTCGCCATGACATTTGAAACCGAAAATATTGAATTTAAATTACAGTTCACAG
>JAFVQW010000054.1 GCA_017504605.1 Clostridia bacterium | reverse complement strand
CTGCGGTTTTCCTCTTTTTATTCGTTTTTTATTCTACCTCCGTTCTCTCCCTCTCGACGTATGCTTATACGCCTTCGGGCAGAGAACGAAGATTTCTGCTCTAAATCCGTTCGCCCCGAGGTTCTGTCTCATCAAAAATTCGCCGAATTTATATATCTCGCCTAATTATTCCGCATTTCGCTTTGATTTTATTGAATTTTTAATGAGACAGCCCCGTTTTGTAACGCTTTATTTACAAAAGCGGGGAAAAGAGCCTTACGAGCGCCCTTACGATGCGCTCGCGGGGCTTGAGGCGCGCCTCGCTCTCGGTCATTTTATGCGACACGGATAGGGTCTTCATATATTCCTCGCGCGCCGAGACGACCACAGGGGAGCCGTATATCCAAACCGCGTCCTCAAAATGATGCACGAGGCTCCTGTAATCGAGATTAATCGTGCCGACAAGCGCGTACTCGTCGTCTGCGACGAGCAGCTTCTCGTGTATGAAGCCGGGGGTGTATTCATAAATCGAAATCCCCGCCGAGATAAGATATGGGTAGGCGCTCTTCGTCATCACCTTCACCGCCCTCTTATCGGCCTTGGCGGGGGTTATTATCCGCACGTCCACCCCGCGCCGAGCCGCGCCGCAAAGGGCCTCGGTCAGGTCGTAGTCGATAACGAGGTAGGGCGTGCTGACGTAAACGTACTCACGCGCCTGGTTTACTATATCTATTATCGCCCGCTTGCCTACCTGCCTTTTATACATCGGATAGGGCCCCGAGCCGAAGGGCAGATAGAAGCCGCCGTCCCCGACGGGCCCCTCACCCGCGAGATAGGGCTCCGCCCCCTCGCATCGACCCGTAGCGAGCGCCCACATAGCAAGAAAGAGGCGCAAAAGCCCCTCGACGGCCCCGCCCGAGAGCCTTATTCCTCCGTCGCGCCAGTGGCCGAAGCGCACGCGGCGATTTATATACTCGTCACCGATATTTACACCGCCCGTGTAGGCGACACTGCCGTCTATAACGCATATTTTCCTGTGGTCGCGGTTGTTATGCACCGCGCTGACGCTCGGGGTAACGCGGCCGAACACGGCGTGAGTGATGCCGAGGGAGTTAAGCTCCGCCCCCGTCGTGCGCGGGAGTGTACCGATACAGCCGACGTCGTCGTAGAGAAGGCGCACCTCAACACCCCTCGCCCGAGCGGCGCAAAGAGCGCCGAGAAGCTCGCGCCACATCTCGCCCTCGGCCACTATGAAGTATTCGAGAAATATATACCGCTTTGCCCCCGCTATATCACGGAGCATACTCGAAAACAAACTCTCGCCCGAGGAGAAATACTCGGCCTCGGTGCCGCGATAGAGCGCGGCGAGCGGGTCCTCGGCGAGAATTGCCATAGCCTTGCCCGCGGCGTAGGGGCTCGCCGCGCCGAGAGCGGCGAGGGCGGTGTCGTCCTCACTCTCGGGAGAGAGCCTCTCTTTTATCAAAAGCGAGAGGTGCGCCTCTCTTTTGCTCATTCTCCTTTTGTAAAAAATCAGATAAAGAAGGCCGCCGAAAATCGGCAGAAGAAGCACGACGGCAAGCCAGGTGAGCTTGTACTCGGGGTTCTCGTCAAGGCATATCACCGAAAAAAGTATCAGCACGTCCACGGCAAGCGCAAGAATAAAGAGATATATCGAGTAGCTCGAGAGCTCGAGCGTCACGAGCAGCACGCCGAGGAGCTCGGCGAGTATTATAAGCGCGCACACGGCGTAGCGCGAGAACAGAATTTTAATCAGTCTTTTCATTCTCCCTCTCCCTTTCCTATTCTTATTTTACCGCACAGATATAAATTTTTTGTTTCCGACGTGTTAAAGCTTTTCTAATATTTAACATTCTCATCAAAAGGCAAGGAAAAAATTCGCAGTATTGAAGCCTTGAGAAAATCACAAAGCAAAAAATAAAGCGAAGAAACCGTGCTTTTACGGAATCTTCGCTCTTTTTAGTGTAGCCTCAAATGAAGCAGTTCCTTTTTCTGTGGAATTTTAAAATGACGACATAAGCTCGAGTATCTCGGCTATCTCGTAGCCGAATATCGTGACCCCGAGGGTCTGGAGAACCACTCCGACGACCGAGAGCACGAGCGAGAGCGCCGCACCGACGATAGCCGAGATGCCCGCCACGCGAGCAATATCGGAATAGGTGTCGCGCCACATAAGCCAAAGAACGAGGCCGACGACGGGCGTGCCGACGCATACACCGGCAACGGCGCCCTTAGCCGCCGCGGCAGCGTCCTCGGGCTTCGTAAATCTCCAGGAATACCAAAGCAAAAGTCCTGCAAGCGGGACTAAAAAGCATAAAATTGCAATCCACACGTTGCCCCGCCCCCGAGTCCTCGGGTCGTGCGCAGTATAATCCCGTCTGTTTTCGGTGCCGAAGGGGTTAAAGCCTGCGCCCTGGCGCGCTCCGCAGTGGGAGCAGAATATAGCGGCATCGTCTATCACCCTGCCGCAACGCGAGCAATTCTTCATATTTTTCTCCTATTTGTTTTTCGGTTTATCCGAGCTACCCCTCAAATACTCCCTCGGCGAACAGCCGAAGCGGCGCCGAAAGGCGCGCGAGAAGACGAACGGGTCGGAATATCCGACCGAGGCGGCAACAACGCCGACGCTGTATTCGGGCCTCGCCAGAAGCTCAGCGGCGCGCGCCATTCTTATTTCATAGAGATAGTCACCCGGGGAGCACTTCATAACCGTAGTAAAGAGCTTGGTAAAATACGAGCGGTTCAGGTGTAGGCGCTCGGCAATCTCCGAGACGTCTATCCCCCGCTGATATTCACGCTCCATAATGCTGACCGCCGCGCGAATATGGCGCTCGGCGTCGGGCGCACCCACGCCGAGCCTCTGCCTCAGCATACCGAGAAGGCAATATATCTGTCCCGTAAAGAGCTCGGGTGCCCCCGCACGGGAGAGGTCGGCATACTCGGGAAGGGTGCGGAAAATTTCCTCAAGGAAGGGCACGTGGAGCACGTCCGAGGAATAAAGAACGCGCGGCAGCTCGAGCTCGGTGTGAAAGCCCGCCCAGGAATAGCTCCAGGGGGTCTCGGCATCGGCCTCGTAGAAGGTGACCTCGCCCGGGCGAATAATGAATATATCGCCCGCGCGCACCTCGTGGGTGCCTCGGTCGTTCGTGAAGCTGCCCCGCCCCGAAAGAATGTAATGTATAAGCCAATATCCGCGCACGGCGGGGCCGAAGGAATACGACGGGGCACAGTGCATAAGGCCGCACTGCTCGGGCGTTATATCCCGCAGGCGCTGTGTAGGTGCCTTAGTCCTCATCGACTGCCGTCACCTCGTTTTGACTGCGCACGACGGCGCGCTTTAAAATCGGGATAAGTGCCATAACGAGGAGTATAACGAGACCCGCGGCGAGAAAAATCTCGGGAGCGGGGATATAGCTCGTTGTCATAGCATCGGCACCCGCATCGGCAAGGGGAATACCCGCCGCGCGGTTTATCGCGTTTCCGATAGCGGGGCCCAAAATCATTGGAATAAGCACGGCGAAAACCATTCGCACGCCCTGGAGCTTACCCGTATCGGCGGGCGGCGTGAAGTCGCGCACGATAGAGCCCGAGAGGGCGGATACGAAGATATAGCCCGTAATCATAACGAAGCCGAATACGCCGAAAAGCAAAAGCGTCGCAATATGGCTCATACCGCGGCAGAAATACATCGCGATAAGTCCCGCCGACATAATCGCGGCGGCTATGTAAAGAAGAGTTGTCTTTTCCTTCCTGTCCGAGAGTGCGCCGAGATAGATGTTTATGGCCGCGCCCGCAATAATCGCAACGGCAAATACGGCACTGTATTCGAGCACCGAGAAGCCGAGATAGGTCTTCATATAGATTATCAGGTATGGCATAAAAATCTGACACGCCACCCCGTATCCGAGGATTATAAGAAAGGCAACGTAAAGCGGCAGGTTCGCCCGAACCACTCTCGGATAGAAGCCGAAGAAGAGGTCGCGAAGCGAGCCGTGGCGGGCGAGCTCATCGCTGTCTCGAATAAGAAAAAGGCCGAGAGCACCCGAGGCGGAAATCGTCACGCCCAAAATCAAAAACACTGTGGAATAGCCGAGGGCCGATACCAAAATACCAAATCCGCCCGCGACTATCAGCATAGCGAAAAGCGGCAGGACGGCAAGCACGCCCTCTACCCGTCCGCGGTAGGCGGGGCGGGTGTTGTCGGTGACCCAGGCGTTGAAGGCGGCATCGTTTGCCGTCGAGCCAAAGAGGGTCATAACGCAGTCGCCGACGATTACCGCGGTGAGTGCCGCAGCGACAGCCCGACTGCCCTCGAGGCCGAGAATTTTACCGACGAGCTCGGGGGAGAGAAAGCCGAAGAGCGCTACCGTAACGCCCCAGATGAGATAGCCGACCGAGATAAAGCGCCGTCTGTTACCCGTCTTATCCGAGAGGGTGCCCGCGACGAGCGTCACGAGGGTCGCAACCACGCCCGAGAGCTGCACCATAAGCGTTATCGCATCGAGATTTGGCGAAACCTCGTCAAAGACGAAGAGATTGAAGTACATATTTTCAACCGACCAGGCTATCTGTCCGACAAGGCCGAACAGAATAAGCACAAGCCAGCTGCGCCGCGAGGGGCGCTCTGCCGTATTCATTACTCGCCGTCCTCGGCATCAACGAGACCGTTGTAAATCTCGAACACCTCGTCCGCAATCTCGTCGTCCTCGACAACGGTGAGAAGCTCGCCGTCCTCGGTCTCTTCGATAACGAAGACGATGCCCTCGTCCTCGCCAACGCCCTCAATGGGGGTGACGGGCACGAGAATTACGTATACGTTATCCTCAAGCGGAATAACCGCAACCTGCTCGAACTCGGTGGGATTGTCGTTCTCGTCGTAAAGAATGATGTTGTCCTCGTTGTCCTCTGCAAGAATTTTGTCAATAGCCGTAAGCTCCTTGTTTTCCATTTTAGTACTCCTTTATTTGTTGTTTTTATTATAAATTTCCTTAAACTCTGCTATGCAGGAGGCGAACTCGGTAAGAGCCGCACGCACGACCTCGGGAGAGGTCATATCAATCTCGGCAATACGGAGACTGTCGAGCGGCGAGCAGGAGTCGCCCGCACGGAGAAAGTCGAGATACTTCTTAACGTATTCCTCGCCCTCGCTCTCGATACGCTTTACTATCGCCGTAGCGGCGGAGATGCAGGTAGCGTACTTGTAAACGTAGAAGGGGGTGTAGAAGTGGGGTATGCGGCACCACTCGAGCGAGATGTCCCCGTCAACCGTAACGCCCCCTCCGAAATAGCGGCGGTTAAGCTCGAGGTAGTGCTCGGAGATAACGTCCTTCGTAAGAGGTGTACCCGCCTCGGAGAGCGCGTGCATATCCCTCTCGAACTCGGCGAACATAGTCTGACGGAAGAGCGTTCCCTTATAGGTCTCCATAAGCTGATTGAGAACGAAGAGACGCTCCTCGTCGCTCGTCGCCACACGGAGAAGCCTGTGCGCGAGGAGAAGCTCGTTCACCGTCGAGGCAACCTCGGCAACGAATATTGTATACGAGGAATTGTGCGGCTCGTTATTCTTAACCGAGAAGTAGGTGTGCATCGAATGTCCCGCCTCGTGCGCGAGGGTGAACACGTCGTCAAGCCGAGATGCGTAATTAAGAAGAATATAGGGCTCGGTGTCGGGGCCGCCCGCGCTGAACGCGCCGCCGCGCTTACCCGCCGTTGGGTAAACGTCTACCCAGCCGCGCTCGGTAAGACCCGAGCACAGAGTTGCGCGGTATTCCTCGCCGAGAGGCTCCACCGCCTCGAGCACCATACGCACGCCCTCCTCGTAGCTGTATTCCCTGTCAAGCTCGGAGAGCAAGGGAGCATATACGTCGTAGAGATGAAGCCGGCCAAGGCCGAGCACCCGCCGCTTCAGCTCGTAGTAATCGTAAAGCACGGGCAGGCCCTCGTTGACGGCGGAAATGAGGCTCTCGTAAATTGCGGGGGTTACCTCGTCGCGATAGGTCGAGGCGGTAATCGAATTCTTAAAGCCGCGGGCTCTCGCGAGCGTGCACTCCTCCTTCACCCTCGAATAAAAGAGTGTTGCATAGGTGTTGGCAAACTGCCCGTAGGTCTTATAGAGCGTGTGGAACGCGGCGCGGCGAACTCGCCTGTCGGAGCTCATCATAAACGGAATATAATTCGTGTCGGTGAGGGTCACCGCCTTACCGTCCTCGTCCCGTATCTTGCCGAAGCGAAGGTCGGAGTTCGAGAAAATCGCGCGCACCTCGTAGGGCGAGCCGAGGGCATCGCCGAGGGTGGACATCAGCCTCTCGCACTCGTCGGAGAGCGTGTAGGGCTTATCTCTCATATTCTTTTCAATAAGGCGCTTAAAGCGAGAAAGCTCAGGGCACTCGCCAAGCCACGCCGAGAGCGTCTCTCCGTCAAGGCGGAGAAGATAGGGCCCGACGAACCAGGTCGCCTCGGAGGCCTCGTTTACAAGGCTCCTTACGCGCGCATTCATCGCCTGCGCCGCGTTATCCGAGGTATCGACGGAGAATGAGAGCGAGGCATAGGCCCAGAGCTTCTCAATCTGCCTTTCAATATCGGTGTAATCGACGAGCGCCGAGAGAAGAGCCTCGCCGCCCGAGAGCATATTCTGCTCGTGCTGTGAAAACGCCTTTATTTTCTCGCGACAGAGAGCGAGCCCCGCCTCGAAGGCCTCGGCATCGGGATAAATAGCGCTTAAATCCCATTTGTATTTTTTATCAATATCTTTTCTCTTTAGCATACCCGTACCTCTTTCATTAGTAACTATATTGTAGCACATTAAAAACCGCTTTACAAGTCAAACGGTGCAAATGTAAAAAAATTTTAATAAAAGGAGCGGGGGCACGCGCCCCCGCTTTCTGTGTTATATATTGACGACCACCGCCGCGAGCCTCTTCGCACATTCGGCGAGTGAGGAAACGTAGGCATATTCCTGACTTGAATGAATATATCCGCCCTCGACACCGAGCGAGTCGAGCGCCACGACCCCGCGCGATACCATATCGGCCGCATCCGAGCCGCCCGTGCGCTCCTCGGGCGAGACGTCGCCGAGTCCCTCGGCGAGGAATATCTCACGCACACGCTCAAACAGTGCCATAACCTCGGGCGTGCGCTCCATAGACACGCGCTCGCTCACCTTGATAAGCTCGGAGTGAGTGCCCACGACGTACACCGTGTCGACGATTTGCCGAATTTTCTTTTCGGCCTCCTCGCGCTCTCGTGCCGTCTTGTATCTTATATCGAGGATAAAGGAGCACCTCTCGGGAACGGTATTAACCGAGGTGCCGCCCTCAATTTTGCCGACGTTTGCCGTCACGCCGAAACGGTCCTTCCACTTCTCAAGCTCTATAATCTTATACGCCGCCTCGCGTATGGCGCTCGCACCGTCCATACACATCGAGGAGTGGCGCGCGATGCCCGTAACATCTATGCGGTAACGGAGAATTCCCTTCCTGCCGACGGTAAGCTGACCAAGAACGCCGCCCTCAAGGTTGAGAAAGGCCGCCGAGCCGCGCCCCGCCTCGGCCATAAAGTCAACCGTGCGCTTTTCACTTCCGCGACTGCTCGTCTCCTCGTCGGTCTGTATAACGAGACGGACGGGTCGGGCGGTAAAGCCCACGTCGCGAAGCGCCTCCATAGCGAGAAGCGCCGCAACAACGCCGCCCTTACAGTCGGTAACGCCGGGGCCGTGTATCTCTCCGTTCTCTATCCATACGGCGGGGGTGCCGAAAAAGCCTATCTCGTGCACGGTGTCAATATGACCCGAAAGGCAAACGGGCGCACCCGCCGCCCCCGTGTTAAGCTCTGCGTAGAAGGGGTCGCCCGAGAGGGGCTCCTCCTTTTTCACGACGGTATATCCGAGCGAGCGCGAGAGCTCCATAATATACTCGCCGCAGGCGTCTACCGCCGCCTTATTCGCCGTCGGGCTCTCGAGCGAGCATACACGCTCCCAAACGCCGACGTACTTATCCGCGAGCTCGTCAATTCTTTCAAACAATTGTTTACATTTTCCCATTTTCTTCCCCCGTACCGAAGGCTGTATTTTTCCACTTTATTCTATCACACCCGCCTCCTAAATTCAAGGAGTTTCACCTAAAATATTGCATTTTATTTTTACCTATGGTAAAATAAAGAAAACCGCGAAGGGAGAGAGCTATGGAAGAGAAAGACGCGCGCCAAATTAATAAATTCGAGAGGCGGAGCCCCGAGGCCAAAATTGCCGCCGACATCGCCCGAGCACTGCTTTTTTATCTGTCCTTTATCCTTATTTCAAGCACTCTCTTCGTTATCTATACCTCGATGTACGAGACGATAACCGAGAGCTTTGACCGCGTGCCGCGCTTTATGTATATCGTGTCCTCGCTCTCGCTGCCGTTTTCTCTTTTCTCGGTCGTGCGCAGCTTCGAGCTCTACGACAAGGAGGCTCAGCTTTCGCGCCACCCCTTCCCCGAGGGCTACTCGCTCGGAGAGGATATAAAAGCGACCTACGGCACGCCCACCCTGCGCCGCAAGCTTGTCTCAAAGCTCGCCGTGTGCTGGCTTCTTATACTTATTTTGCCCTTTAACGCGGGCTACACCGCGCTCGTCGGCTCCTTCGTTCCCGACTTCGCCCTGCCCCGTGTATATCTTAACCTTATTGCCAAGGCTATTATGCTGCCCCTTTCCTTCCTTTTCGTTCACCTCGGCGTGTTCTCCGCGCACAAGTGGTGGGCCGAGGGAGCCGAGGGGGCCGTCGAGAAAATTCTCGGCACCCGCCACTGTAACCTTCGCCTTATCCTCGAGCTTTTGAAAATTGCCCTGATATACGGCGTCAGCTTCTACGCTCTGCCGTCGGTGGTGATGCTCCTCGTGAGCTTTCTTCTCACCCTCGCGCTCTTTCGCGGGTCGGGGATATGGATTTTTCTCGCCTCGCTTATCGTCGCCGTAGTGCTCGCACACTATATCCGCGCGCTCCTTCGTCGGCGCTCCTTCCTGCGCCGTCTTCGCGCTCTCGCCTCGGACGAGGGCTGGGAGCTCGTCTGGCTCAAGGGCAAGATGAGCTCGGTGTTTCGCGCAGGACGCGGCGCTACCCTGACGCTTCGGCGCGGGGAGCGGCTCTACAGCTGTAAGCTCATCGCGGCGGTAAACCCGAGAAACCCCACCTATATCGACTACGAGGGCGGCATTACGGCAAAAATAACCGTCAGCTTCTTCCGCTTCTTTGAGCTCTTCCACTACCTTATCCGCACCGACTACACCTTTGACGGCGAGGGGGTTAAGGTGGTTATCCTCTCTCCCGAGCCGAGGAAAATTCTCATCAACTCGGGCAGGACGGATATTGCCCCCGACAGCTTCGACTCCCGAGCGAAGCGGGCAAGCCGTGCTCGGCACTCACAGAGCTTTCTTTTAAAGCGGAGCGTCACTCACCGCTTCGAGACGGGTGACAGGATCGGCGAATACCGCTTCTTTACCGAGGCGGGCTTCTTAAGTGCGCTCGATAACGACTGTATCGAGCGATAATTTAACAATCAATTCTTCATATAAAATATATTTATTCACATTTTCGCTTTATAATAGAGGCGAAAACTACTAAAGCAGGAGAAAAAAGCAAAAATGCTAAAGCTGCAAGGCATAAAAAAGGACTACGTCACACAGTCGGAGACCGTCAGGGCGCTTCGCGGAGTTGACCTCTGCTTCAGAAAGAGCGAGTTTGTCTCCATTCTCGGCCCCTCGGGCTGCGGCAAGACTACGCTGCTCAACATCATCGGCGGCCTCGACCACTACACCGACGGCGACCTCGTTATAAACGGACGAAGCACGCGCTCCTTTACCGACAGGGATTGGGACGTGTACAGAAATCACCGTATAGGCTTCGTCTTCCAGAGCTACAACCTCATACCCCACCAGACCGTCCTCGGCAACGTCGAGCTCGCGCTTACCATAGCGGGCGTTGACAGAGAGGAGCGCATAGCGCGTGCGAAGCACGCCCTCGACCGTGTCGGCCTCTCGGGACAGTATTACAAGAGACCCAACCAGCTCTCGGGCGGTCAGTGCCAGAGGGTCGCAATCGCGAGAGCCCTCGTCAACGACCCCGAGATACTTCTCGCCGATGAGCCGACGGGTGCGCTCGATACCGAGACCTCGGTTCAGATTATGGACCTCATCAAGGAGATTTCGGGCGAGAGGCTCGTCATTATGGTTACGCACAATCCCGAGCTCGCCGAGAAATACTCGACGAGGATTATCCGCCTGCTCGACGGTCGTGTAACCGAGGACACGCGCCCCTTCAGCGAGGCCGACGAGGCTCGCGAAATCGAGGCGGAAAGCAAGAGTAAGCCGACGGCCACAGCGCCCGAAAATTCGGGTAAGAAAAGGCACGGCAAGGAAAAGGCGAAGATGTCCTTCTTCACCGCCTTCCGCCTTTCGGCGAGAAACCTCATATCCAAAAAGGGCAGAACGACCATGGTCGGCATCGCGGGCTCTATCGGCATTATCGGTATTGCGATGGTGCTCGCCTTCTCGGCGGGAATTAAGGGCTACGTAGCCTCAATGCAGGACGATATGCTCTCGGGCAACCCGATTACGATTACCGAGAGCACCTACGACCTCGGCGCTCTTACCGATATGATGGATATGGAGGACCTCGAAGAGATTAAAAAGGAATACGGCAAGGTATATATCGCCTCTATCGTTGAATACCTGACCAAGTCGGGTCAGCTCCGCGACTCGCTCGCGGTTGAGAACGAGATAACGCAGGAATATATCGATTACGTCAAGGAGCTCTCGCCCGATGCCTACAACGCTATGCTCTTCGATTACGGCATCGACCTTAACAATAACCTCTATACCGATTTCGAGCTCAACGAGAGCACCACTCTCGGCAACTATTCGGTGTCGGCGATAACCGCTATGTACACCTCTATTCTCAAGAAAACCGAGTTTGCCGACTACGCATCATACGTGTCGCTGCTCGCGCCGAATATGCGGCAGCTGCCCGACAGCCACGACTATATACTCTCGCAGTACGAGCTCGTCAGCGGTGACTTCGCCTCGGGCAAGAACCAGATTATGCTCGTTCTCGATGCCGACGACAGGCTCTCGGATTTGCTCCTCGCCCGCTTCGGCTTCTATACAGAGGAGCAGTTCCTCGAAATAGTTAAAAAGGCCGACGACGAGGAAAGCTACGACAAGAGTAAATACAAGGAATATTTCACCTATGAGGAGCTCCTCGGCAAGAGCTTCACCTGGTATCCGAACTCCGCGGTGTTCACCGAGGCCGAGCCCTTCCCGGGTTATAAAACTATGGGCTACAATCACTCCTCGGACGGCTTCTCAAAAGACGGTGCAGTAGAGCTTGAGGTAGTCGGAATTCTCTCACCGAGAGACACAATCAACTACGGCTCTCTCTCCGCGGGCATCTATTATACCTCGGCGCTCACCGAGCATATCCTCGCCGAGAACGAGGGCTCGGCCGTAACCGAGTACGTTAAAAATCTTCCCGAGACCGATACCACGGCGGGAGCTGTGGCCCAGTACTACTTCATCTACTCCTACGAGTACGTCTTCGAGGGCGAGACCTTTACCGAGCCTATGGCCACGGTCGGCCCCTCGACCTCTATGGCCGACCTCTTCGGCTCGATGATGGGCGGCGGCAGTGCCGAGTTCGACCACGAGGGCACGAAGGATAAGCTTATACGCAACCTCGGCGGCAATTCGGTTGCAAACGCCATTACCATTTATCCGAAGTCCTTCGACCAGAAGGGCCTTGTTACCGACCATCTCGATAAGTGGAACGCCGACGGGGAGCATCAGGATATTACCTATACCGATACTCTCGAGCTCGTAATCAATATGATTAACACTATGATAGACGTCATATCCTACGCGCTGATTGCGTTCACCTCGATTTCGCTCGTCGTCTCAACGGTAATGATAGGTATTATTACCTACGTATCGGTAGTTGAGAGAATTAAGGAAATCGGCGTTATCCGCGCCCTCGGCGGCAGAAAGCGCGACGTCAGCAGCCTGTTCACCGCCGAGACGGTAATAATCGGACTGCTCTCGGGACTTATCGGCGTCGGCTTCACCTATTTCGCATCGATTATAGTAAATGCGATACTGAAGCCCCTGATTAACTACCCGAATATTGCGGCGCTCCCCGTCTCCGATGCGCTGCTGCTCGTGCTCCTGTCGGTTGTACTTACTCTCGTATCCGGACTTCTCCCCGCGAGAAGCGCCGCGAGAAAGGACCCCGTGGTTGCACTCCGCACGGAATAAACGCAAATACAAGCTTAGGGCTGCTCACCGAGCAGCCCTTTTTGTTGACAAACGTATCTTTTTATGCTACAATAAGCCGTAGATTGTTCATTATAAGACCGAAAGGCGACAGTATATGAAAATCAAAATCATAGAAAAAAGCTATACCGAGGTGCTCGCGGAAAAGCAGAGGCTGGCCGAGCTTCATAAGAAGCACAAAAAGCCGAAGAAGCCTAATATCTTCTTCCGTACGCTTATGCGCCTCATCTCTATTCCCGACCTTCTGGCAACACACTTCAAGAGTGAAAAGATAGGAATGGAGAGGCTCGGTCGAGGCGAAAACTGCTTCGTGCTTATGAACCACTCGAGCTTTATCGACCTTGAGATTGCGGCAACGCTGCTCTATCCGCGCCCCTTCAATATCGTTGCCACCACCGACGGCTTTATCGGCAAGGATTGGCTTATGCGGCAGATTGGCTGTATCCCGACGAAGAAATTCGTATCCGACGCAACAATGGTGCGCGATATGATGTACGCGGCGAAAAAGCTTCACTCGAACGTCGTTATGTACCCCGAGGCGGGCTACAGCTTCGACGGCACCTCGACCACCCTGCCCGACAGTATAGGCAAGTGCGTTAAGGTTCTCGGCCTTCCGCTCGTTATGATACAGACCTTCGGCGCCTTCTCGCGCGACCCGCTCTACAACAATTTGCAAAAGCGTAAGGTGCGTGTAAGTGCGAAAATGGAATATCTGCTCTCCCCCGAGGAGATTTCGGCTATGTCCGACACCGAGATAACCGCGCTCGTGCGCGAGAAATTCGGCTTCGACAGCTTCCGCTGGCAGCAGGAGAACCGTATTAAAATAGACGAGCCCTTCCGCGCCGACGGACTTGAGCGCGTGCTCTATAAGTGCCCGCACTGCGGAGCCGAGGGTAAAACCGAGGGCCACGGCACCTCTCTTACCTGCCACGCCTGCGGCAAGGACTATTACCTTGACGAATACGGCCTTCTCGAGGCAGAGGGCGAGGGCGAGGTCTGCGAGATACCGCACATTCCCGACTGGTACAGGTGGGAGCGCGAGCGCGTGCGCGAGGAGCTGCTCTCGGGCAGCTACCGCCTCGATACCGAGGTTGATATTCTTATGTCGATTGATACGAAGCGCCTCTTCCATATCGGCGGGGGACGGCTCGTTCACGACAATCGGGGCTTCACCCTTACGAGTGACGACGGCGAGCTTAGCTTCCACGTGAAGCCGCTCGCGAGCTACAGCGTCAACTCCGACTTCTTCTGGTACGAGATAGGCGACGTCATCGGCATCGGTGACGGCACGGCCCTCTTCTACTGCTTCCCGAAGGACAAATCGGTCAACGTGGCGAAGGTGCGCCTCGCCGCCGAGGAGCTGTACAAAATAGAGAAGGCAAAGCAGGACGGGCAGTAGCCTGCGACACTGCTCGGCTTTAGTGATAAAATAGTAAGCGGTGAGAGCATTGGCGCTTCTCACCGCTTTTCCTTTTTTGTAAGATAATATTCTTGATTTTTTATGAGCACGCCCTCTTCGGTTGCCACTATCTCCACCTTTTCCTTTAGCGCATATCGCTCCCTTAGTTCTTTTGGGATTACGATTCGCCCGAGATTATCAATTTCCTTGATTATTCCTATATCCACACCGACACCTCTGACAAAATTAATTGTTATGTGTTTGTTGACATTCAGTGAGTGTCAACAAACAGATTGTAACACAATATAATAAATTTGTCAATCACTGAATGTCAAAAAGAGGTGTTGTTGTGTTTAAAAACAAAAACGAGAGTAGAAACAACCTTTGCGGCGAAAACATACGTGCGCTTCGGCTCGGCTACCCGACGAGGCTCTCGCAGAGGGCGCTTGCCGACAAAATGCAGCTTATCGGCATTGACATAGATAAAAACGCGGTACAACGGATAGAGTGCGGGAAGCGCTTCGTTACCGACATAGAGCTACGCGCCTTCGCCGAGATTTTCGGCGTCAGCGTAGACGCTTTAGTAAACCAATAGAGAAAAGGCACAGAGTAAAAAACTCTGTGCCTTTTCAACTTTAATTAGGCGTTAGCCGACATCATTAGCGAAGCGACATCATTCCTCATTTCGCGCGGTACGCGCGACACGCCGTCTCAAGCAAAAAGGACGTCGCGAATTCGCACCCCTTTAAAAATGCCTTTTTCACAAAGAACGCTTCTACATCACACAATACGTCAACATATTTTTCCACCGCCTCTGCCTGTTCCTTATTTAGTAGCGCGTTCACCGCCTCGTGCAGCTCCACCGTCCTTCTCGTGAGCGCTCTTTCCTCATCTGTGTCAATAGCAGCACATTCGTCCGCAAGATAATCGTTCCATAGCCTCTCAAGTGTTTGTTTCATTATATTTACCCCTTTATACACCACGTATGTTGTGAACAATATTATTTTACACCATTTGTGTTGTAAAGTCAACCACAACATAGGTGTTGTATGATATAATCTACTTGTTGCACAAAAAGCGAGTTGCTTTTACTACTTGTGCAGGAGGACATGTTATGCAATTTTACCAAAGGCTCCGAGACGTCAGAGAGGACGCTGACAAAACACAAACAGAAATAGCTACCCTACTTGGAACCAGACAGCAGCAATATGCGCGTTGGGAGAGCGGCGCATGGCAAATGCCGATAGAGCACTACAAGACGCTTTCGCGCTTCTACAATGTATCCATCGACTATCTTGCAGGTCTTATTGACACACCGAGAAAGTTAAAATAAAAGGCTCCCTTGTGTAAAGGTAGCGAAGCGGCACGAGGGTGTAACAAAACCTTCTAAACGACGGTTTTGCCCCGAGTGGACCGAGCCCGCAGGCGAGACAGCTGTCAGCGAAGTTGACTGAGGGATTGTAGACCCCGAGCGTGCATACCTTCAGGTATATTACCGCGACGGGTCGCAGTAAAGTACGACTTTACAATAATCGGTGCGACGAAAGACACTAAAGCAAATCCACCTCCCTTTATGCGTGTTATCCTTAACGGAGAACACGCATAACTAAGTTTGCCCTTATGGGCAAGTGAAGTTTACTTCGTAAGTGAAGTTATCCTGCGGATAGTGAAGTTTTGCCTTTGGCAAAGTGGGCAAACTTAACTTCACTGCGAGCCCCCGTGAGCAACTTCACTGTGCGTAGCACAACTTCACTTTCGCAGTGGCGAAAACTTCACTAACAGAAACAGAGCAAGAATATAAGGATTTTCTCCTTGTACTCTTGCTCTTTCTGCTTGTTTAGGGGTTCCCCGAAGCGAAGTATGAGCTTTGGGGGTTCACGTATTTGGGTTTGGGCTTAGCCCATATTTGCGTTTGACCGGTCAAATGCGATGCTCGCACTTAGCAGTATTTTTCAATTTCTCCGCTAAGAACATCACCCTTACACACGGGAGGCTTTTTTATCATTAGGCGTTAGCCGACATCATTAGCGAAGCGACATCATTCCTCATTTCGCGCGGTACGCGAGACGGCGCGCTATATAAGCATTACAACGAGCGGCATAGTCGCAATACACAGCACCGTCGAGATAACCACGAGGCGGCTGACGTACACCGCATCACAGTCGTACATCTCCGCGAACATCGTCGCGCTCGTCGCGGCGGGGGTCGCCGCCATAATCACGATGACGAGCAGGGCCACGTCGCTGATTGGCACCCCGAGCGTGCGGAGCAGAAGCGTAATTCCGAGCACCGCGAGGGGCAAAACGAAATGCCGAAGCACGAGGAACAAATACATATGGAAATCGCGAAGCACGCCGCGGAAGTTAACCTCGGTAAGCCTGAGGCCGATTACCACCATTGAGAGCGGCGCAACGAGACACTTAAGCATATAGAGGCTGTCCGATATGATAGAAAGTCCCGCGCCCTCGATTGCCGCGAGGTCTACACCGAAAATAAGGAGCGCAAGGCCCGCCACCGAGGCAATAGTCACGGGGTGAAGAAGCACCTTTAAGAGCGAGCGCGCCGCGCGGGTATGCTTCACCGCCGAGAGATGAGCGTCGCGTAAGTCGGCATCGCCGTCGCCGTCGAGGTCCGCCCCCTCGTCGTGCGTACAAAGGTGCACGCCGAGCGTCCAGAGGAAGAAATTAAAGGTTATGTTATAAATTGAAGCGTATATAGCCGCCTCGGGGCCGATAACCGCCTCGACGAGCGGAATACCCATAAACGCGGCGTTCGAGAATATAGTCGCGAAGCGGAGCATCTTACGCCTCGCGGGGGTCGCACCGCGAAAGAGAAGCATCGCAACGACGGCAAAGAGCACGTGCGCCACCACCGAGAGAATAAAGACCCAAAGCACGTTCTGCCATATATCCGAGAAGCGTGCGCTCGCCGATATGTAGGCGTACAGCACGAGCGCGGGCTGGGCTATGTAAAGCACGAGATTGGATATCCCCTTGCCGAAGCCCTCGGGGCACATATTACATTTTTTTAGCACGATGCCGGGCAGCATCATAATAAAGAGCACCGCAACGTTAAATATCAGCTTTCCTATATCCACGGTATATCCCCTTTCAATTTAGCAAGAAGTATTTTAGCACATTTAGCCGCCGAAGTCAATATTCGCACGCCGCGGCCGAGATTTTTTTGTTTTTCTGTTGACAACGCAGAGAAAATATTATATTATATTTATACAAAATGAGAACAGTTCTCAATTTCAGGAGAGAAAATATGACTTATAACACGGGAAAGCGACAGAGAATAATCGCCCTGCTTCAGGGAAGCCCCGAGAAATCCTTTACGGTTCGGGAGATTTCGGACGTAATACTCGAGGGCGGCGGCGGTCGGAGCACCATTCACCGCATAGTCTCGCACCTCGCCGACGAGGGAATTCTGAGGCGCGTGGCGAGCAGTCGCGGAGGGGCCCCCGAATATCAGTATATCGGCGGGGCGTGTCGGCAGCACCTGCACCTTATGTGCCGCGAGTGCGGCAGGCTCTCGCACCTCGACCGCGAGACCTCACGCGACCTCGAGGAAAAAATTATGCACACGGCGGGCTTCTCGCTCGAGAGCGGAGCCGTGCTCCTCGGCATATGCCACGACTGCGATTTGGGAAAAGAGGTAAAAAATGCTTAATACGTTTCTTCATATAAAGGAGAGCCACTCGTTTTTTAACGAGGTTATTCTCCACTCGGCAGAGGAGCTTCTTCGGCTCCTTCCCTTCCTGTTTTTAACCTATTTGCTTATGGAATTCATAGAGCACAGGGGTAAGGAAAAAACCGAGCTCGTTATGCGCCGCGCGGGTGCGGCGGGCCCGCTTATCGGCGGTCTTCTCGGCGCTCTGCCTCAGTGTGCCTTCTCCGCCGCGGCGGCGAGCCTCTACTCGGGGCGGGTAATAACGCTCGGCACGCTTATTGCGGTATTTCTCTCGACCTCGGACGAGATGCTCCCCATTCTTATCGCGGGCGAGCTTCCGCCGCGCTCGATTTTGCTAATAGTTGTTTACAAAACCGTATCGGGAATTATCCTCGGCTTTGTGATTGACCTCGTGCGCCGTCTGACGCACCGAGCGCATACGCACTCGCATATCGGCGAGATGTGCGAGGAGGGCGGGTGCCACTGTGAGCGCGGGATTTTCCGCTCGGCGCTCCACCACACGCTTACCGTGTCGCTTTTCGTGCTCGCCGTGGCGCTCCTTACCAACTCGGCTATGTTCTTCGTCGGCGAGGAGACGCTTGCTAAAATTCTGCCGAGAATTCCCGTAATCAGCCACCTTATCGCCGCCCTTATCGGCCTTTTACCCTCCTGTGCACCCTCGGTGCTCCTCTCGAAGCTTATGCTCTCGGGAATTATAAGCGAGGGGGCTATGCTCTCGGGGCTTTTCTCGGGGGCGGGTGTCGGTATTCTCGTCCTCTTACGCACAAACCGCTCTCGGCGGGAGAATGTCTTTATTCTTTCTCTGCTCGTCCTTCTCGGCACGCTCCTCGGCGGGCTCTTCGACATCCTTTTGCCTATATTTTCACTCTGACAAAAATTAATTTTTATTATATACTGCTAAAGGGTTTAAAATTTAATAATCTTGTGATAAAATCTATTTTGTAAGACACGGAAAGGGGGGTCTGTATGGAAAAATGGATGAAAAAGACCGTCGAGCTTGCCGCGGGGCTCGCGCTGACGGGTAAGCATAACCCCTCGGTTATTCCCTACTACCCGCAGAAGACGGTAATATCGGGCACCGAGGAGCGCTATTTTACGCGCACCTACCCCGAGCGTGTCGGTGTTTCCTCGGGCCGTATTCTCGCGATGCTGACGGCTCTTGAGCGCGAGCGGCGCGCAAATATACACAATCTTCTCGTCATTAAGGACGGCGAGGTTATATGCGAGGCCTCGCACCCCGGCTACGACACGAACACCTGGCACCTCTCGCACTCGATGTCGAAGACCCTAACGGGTATTGCCGTGGGTATGCTCGTCGACGACGGACTTCTCACAACCGACACGCGCCTTACCGATATTTATCCTAACATCTTCTTTCGCGACAAGCGCTTTCGAAATATTACGGTTTCGCACCTGCTCACTATGTCGAGCGGCGTTCGCTTCTCCGAGGCGGGCAGCGTAACCGAGACCAAGTGGACCGAGGCCTTCTTCGAGTCGGGAATGTCCTTTGCTCCCGGCAGCTCCTTCCACTACAACAGTATGAACTCCTACATTCTCGCGAAAATCGTCTGCGACCTCTCGGGCCGCTCACTGACCGAGTTTCTCGGCGAGCGCCTCTTCGGCCCGCTCCATATCGAGAACGTCTTTTGGGAGAGGGGGCCCGAGGGCATCGAGAAGGGCGGCTGGGGAGTATATATGTCGCCCGAGAGCTGGGCGAAGGTCGGACTTACCTTCCTAAACGGCGGCCTCTTCGAGGGGCGGCGAATAATCTCGCCCGAGTGGCTCGGCGCGAGCACGGCTCGGCAGATAAGCACACCCGCCACCACGGGTCACTACGACTACGGCTATCAGCTATGGGTTAACCGCGACGGCGACGAATACCTCTTCAACGGTATGCTCGGACAGAACGTCTGGGTCTGTCCCCACAACAATATCGTCGTAGTGCTGAACTCGGGCAACAACGAGCTCTTCCAAAAGAGCCCCGCTATGGCTATTATCGAAAAATATCTGACACAGGACCTCTCGCGCGACCTCACCGAGAGCTGCTTTGCGGGAGACCTTGTAGATTTGCGGAAAAAGGAGGAGGACTTCTTCTCCCGCCGTCACTGGGTCAGGCCCTACGAGGCTAAGCGCGGCCTCGGCTACGTCCTCGGCCTGCGTGACAGCACGCCCTATCCCGAGGAGTGGAACGAGCTTCTCGGCCGCTACAGCTTTGCGAAGAACAATTGCGGAATGCTTCCTCTCTTCATTCGCGGAATGCAGAATAACCTCAAGAATTCGATTGACGGCATCGCGCTCGAGCGCGAGGGTGACGAGCTCTTCTTCGTCTTCTCCGAGGGTGGCGTTACCTACCGAATGGAGATAGGCTTCTACGATTTCAAACAAACCGTTCTCGAATACCACGGCGAGAAATATATAGTCAAGGTCATCGGCGAGGCTATGGAGGACGAGGACAGAAATATGCTCTTTAAAATAGAGCTTCTCTTCCCCGAGATGCCGAATACCCGAATGATTAAGCTCTCCTTCCTTGACGAGGGTCAGCTTCTTATGCGTATGAGCGAGATGCCGAACAACAAGATTGCCGACATATTCATCGACGGGCTTGCCGAGAGCAACCCGCGCCTTGCCGCGGGCTTCGACTTCGTCGAGCGCAAAATCGGTAAGAATTTCGCGAGGCGTAAGCTCGAGGCGACCTTCTCCCCGACGCTTATCGGCGCGAGGGTTGGCTCGGAGAATTACACCGAGATTATGGATAAGGAGCGCGAGAAGCTCCGCGCGGGAGAGAAGACGGTGAAGCTCATCGACGCGGTTATATCGAAGCTGCTCCACGACGAGGAGGATATGGACCACGAGGCCGAGAGCGGCTTCCGCAGCTTCATCGGCGACGTTATGGGCAGACTGCGCGAGCTTATGCCGCCGAAATCGCAGAAAAAATAAAAGTGAGGAAAAGATAATGACTATCGACGAAAGAATTAAGGAATACAGCGGTATGGAGCTTCAGAATAAGCTCAGCCCCGAGGGAAGAGCGGTCTTCACCACAAACCTTAAATATATGCGCCTCGCCTTCGGCGAGAACGTAGAATACGAGAGGCTCTTCCACCAGACCCTTCTCGCACCCGAGACCGAGGAATACCTTTACAGAGCACCCGCGCCCACCTCTTACGCGTGGGGCTCGCGCCCCGTGCTCGAGGCGGCGGTTGCCGCGGCGACTGGGGGAGCGAAAACCGACACCGAGCGGGCAATCGCGCTTATGTGCTACATACGCGACCTTAAGGATAAGGTGGGTGGCATCGACTACTTCTACGGCGGCACCGAGGAGGAGCTTATCAAGAAGGGCGAGCGCTTCTGCGAGCGCGTTGCCCGCCTTATGTGCGGCCTTTGCGATATTGCGGGAATTCCCGCGCGCGTGGTTTTCCACCTCTCGGGCGGCCATTTGACAACCGAGGTTTACACTGACGGCAAGTGGCGTTATATCGACCCGCGCTTTGGCCTCTTCTATCTTGACGAGACGGGCGAGCATATGTCGGTTCTCGAGATTATGAGAAATCCGAAGGTTATTTTCAATCAGCCGCAGTGGGTCTACGACCTCGGCTCGAAGGAATACACCCCCGAGTTTATGGCGAAGGAAAACTACGAGAAGTATCTTCGCCCGGGTGAAATCCAGCTCTTTGGCGACTATCGCCTCGCCGATGCCGAGAGGTACGGCTATCACTACGAGTGGATGCCGAGCGCGCGCTACCCGAGCCCCGAGCGCGATGCGGCACACCGCGAGTACGTTACGGCTCTCACGGCCTATATTGCACTCACCCCCGCAGAGAAGCTTTAATATGGAAAGAGGAAGCATTTTACACGGCTTTGAGGTAATAAAAAAGAGCGCGGCGCCCGATATTGACGCCGCGCTTTTCGAGCTTCGGCATATAAAAAGCGGCGCACGGGTGCTCTTTATCGACCGTGACGACAGCAATATGACGCTCTCGGTAGCCTTTAAAACGCACCCCGAGGATTCGAGCGGCGTTTTCCATATAATCGAGCACACCGTGCTCTCGGGCTCCGAAAAATATCCTCTTAAGGACGCCTATACCGCCCTCGCGCGCGGCTCGCTTAAGACCTTTCTTAACGCCTACACCTACCCCGACAAGACGGTCTATCCCATAAGCTCGCGCTGTATGCCCGACCTGTTAAATCTTGCCGAGGTCTATCTTGACGGAATGTTCCACCCGCTCTTTCTTCGGAACGAGGCAATCTTTTTAACCGAGGGCTACCGCGCCGAGCTCGACGAGGCGGGCGCCGTACGCCACGGTGGCGTGGTTTATAACGAGATGAAGGGAGCCTACGCCTCTGCCGCCGACCTCGCGGCGCGCCATATGTCGCGCCTTCTTTTCCCCGAGGGAATTTACAGCCTCGACTCGGGCGGCGACCCCGCCGAAATTCCTAATCTCACCTACGACGAGTTTTGTAGGGTATACCGTCGGCACTATCACCCGAAGAATTCCTATACCGTAATCGACGGCTCGGTTGACCTCTCGGCACTTCTCTCACTGCTCGACGGGTATTTTTCCGAGTACGGCTCCGACTTTACTCTCCCGAGCGAAGCGATTACCCTCGGCGAGGTTGACACCGAGCGCACGACGGTATACTTCCCGCGCGAGGCTGAGGGGGGCGACGGCAGACTGTCTATCGGCTGGCGCGCCACGCGCTTTGACGAGTGCGAGCGGGCGTATGCCCTTCTCGTCGCGGCCGATGCCGTCGCGGGCTCGACCGACGCGCCCTTGAAGAAGAAAATTCTCGACACGGGGCTTTGCACCTCCTTCTCGCTCTCCTTTTCGAGTGGGGACTATATGGGCTCTCTCGTTGCCACCTTTAACGGCGTTCGCGAGGGAGAGGTCGAGAGGCTGGTATCCGAGTTTGACGCTTCTCTTGCCACGGTGCTCTCGGAGGAGCTCTCGCGCGAGGCGCTCTCGGCCGCGCTTAATTCTCTTGAATTCTCGGTGCGCGAGGGCGACTACGGCTCCTACCCGCGAGGCGCGGCGTACGCGAGCTCGGTGTATGAGAGCTGGCTCTTCGGCGGCGACCCCGCGCTTAACCTCTCCTACAGCGAGCATCTGCATTCGCTGCGCGAGAAAATAGGCACCGACTTCTTCCTTAATCTGCTCCGTGAGATTATGACGGGCCCCCGTGCAGAGCTCGTGCTTATGCCGCGGGAGACGGTCGAGGCGGCACCGCCCCGCTTCCCCGACAAGGGCGAGAGGGAGGATATTCTTCGCCGCCTCGCCCTATTTGAGGCGTGGCAGGCAGAGCCCGAGAGCGAGGAGGCCGTGGCGAAAATCCCGCGCATTTCCCTCTCGGATATAGACCCCGAGCCGAGAACGACACCCACCGAATGTCGCGAGGCCCTCGGCGTGCCCCTTCTCCTACACCCGATAGCGACCTCGGGCATTACCTATATCAATCTCTATTTCGATGCCTCGGACGTTTCGCGGCGCGAGCTCTATCTCCTAACGGTGCTTACCCGCCTGTTTGACAGAGTGCCAACCGAGAGCGGCCCCCAGATACGAATACGCAATAAAATAAAAGAAAGCCTCGGCTCTCTCTCGGTCTCTCTTATCCCGACGAGAAACGAGGGGGGCGTGCGGCTCTATATTCAGGTCTCGGCATCGGTGCTCGATGGCAAAAGACAGCTTCTGCCCGAACTGCTCCGCGAGTATCTTCTCACCTCGCGCCTTGACGACGTCGAGTCGGTCACCCGCCGCATAGCGGTAATGAACACGGCGCTTAACGACCTGACTGTGAACGCGGGACACTCGCTCGCCGACACCCACGCCGCGGCTATGCAGTCCGAGCTCTCTGCGCTTCGCGAGGAGCTGTACGGCTTCTCGATGACGAGAAAAATCCGCGCGGCACACCGCGCAGGCGAGGAAAAAATCGAAAAAATAGCGAAAAGGCTCTCGGCCCTTCGCGATAAAATCTTCACACGGAGGCGGCTTATCATCTCCGAGACGGGTAAGAGCGACCTCGCCCTCGCCGAGAGAATAGCCTCGCTCTTCCCAGAGGGGAGGCGAGCGCACGCTATGAAAATCGAGCCGCTCCCCGCCCGAAGGGTCGGCTTCTTAGCCCCCGTCGGTGTCGGCTACGCCGCCGTATCGATGACCGTGCCAAACGTCTCACCGAAAACCGACGGCCTCCTCGCCGTGCTCGAGCAAATGGTGAACTACGATATTCTCTGGGAGAAAATCAGACAGGGCATCGGCGCGTACGATGCCTCGCTCACCCACCGTATACTCTCGCAAACGCTCTCGGCATACACCTACCGCGACCCGAGCCCGAGCGAGAGTGCGGAGATTATCCTATCCCTGCCCCGCCTTATCGAGGAGTATCTCGAGAGCGAGCCCGAGTTTGAGGAATTCATCATCGGCACTATCGGAGAGCTCGAGGGCCTCACAACTCCGAGCACCGACGGCGCTACCGCCGATTTGCATTTCCTCGCGGGTAAGACTGACGGGGAGCTGCGCCTTATGCGAGAGGCTATCCTCTCCTTTGACGGGGGCGCGCTTCGCGAGGCGGCAGACCTAATCGGTGAGGCCGCCGTCGGCGCCACGCTCGCGCTCGTCGCCGACAGGAAAACGCTCGAGAAGAGCGGCAAAATAGATAAGATATATAAAGTATAGAAAAATGGGAAGACCGTGCGGTCTTCCCATTTTTCTACCTGTTTGCCCTGTTTGCCGTAACGACTACTGCTACCCCGGTCTCTGCCACGTCCTCAATGATAACGTCGCCGATTTTGCTGCTTTTCGGTGCCACCGTGCGGTTTATATGCGCCATAACCTCGAAGATTTTTTCCTTCGGGACGGTTGATGCCGTCTTAACCGAAATAACTCCTCCGCACTCGCATCTCACGGTAGTCGTGACGGTGCGGCGGGGCGCGGTGCACTCGGTCGTCGCGTACTCGACACCTCTCTTGCAGGCGTTTCCCGTAACCGAGAGAACCTCGCCGCCCTCGCCGAGCGTGACGGTGAGGGGACAGCCCCTCGGGCAGACTATGCAGGTAAGTGCTCTTTCCTTCATACCGGATACCCCCTTACTCAATCGAGAAGGACAGGCTCTCGCCCGCGTTCTCTATCATTTCCTTAGTGAGCGTTACGCTCTCCATTTCACCGGGAGCGAGCTTCTGCTTGCGTTTGCTGATAATCACGCGCTCGCCGTCGCGCACGACTATTTTTTTGTCGCGGTAGACGTCCGAGACACGGAAATAAACCTTAGTATCGGCGACTGCCTCTATTCTCTGCGGAACGGTGTATCTGACCCTCCCGTCAACGGTGAGCTTAATCCCTGCATTCTTCTCGGCCTCGCCGCGAATAAATCTCACGGCCGCCTCGCCCGCAATTTTAGCCTCCTCAGAGACGTAGTCAACGAGGTCGTGAACGTGAAGGACGTTTCCGCAGGCGAAAACGCCGGGAATATCGGTCTCTCTGTCGCCGTTTACGACGGCACCGCTCGTCACTCGGTCGAGCTCAATGCCCGCCATTTTTGTAAGCTCGTTCTCGGGAATGAGACCGCAGGAGAGAAGGAGCGTGTCGCAGGGAATATACCGCTTCGTCTCGGGAATGGGTCGGCGGCTCTCGTCAACCTCGGCAATTGTCACTCCCTCTACCCTCTCGCGGCCGTGTATCTCAACGACGGTGTGGGAGAGAAGGAGCGGAATGTCGAAGTCGTTAAGGCACTGCTCGATATTTCTCGCAAGACCGCCCGAATAGGACATAAGCTCGCACACGGCGTGCACGCGCGCGCCCTCGAGCGTCATTCTGCGAGCCATAATAAGGCCTATATCACCCGAGCCGAGAATAACCACCTCGCGCCCCGGCATATATCCGTTCATATTTACGAATTTCTGCGCCGTTCCCGCGGTGAAGATGCCCGCGGGGCGCGTGCCCGCAATACCGAGCGCGCCCTTCGGGCGCTCGCGGCAGCCCATAGCGAGAATAACCGCGCCCGCCGAGACGGTGAATATACCGCGCTCGCTGTTCATAGCGGTAATAACCCTCTTCTCCGAGAGCTCTATAACCATAGTGTTAAGCATAAAGGGAATTTCGCGCTCGCGCACCATATCCTCGTATCTTGCCGCATACTCGGGGCCCGTAAGCTCCTCGCCGAAGCGGTGCAGACCGAAGCCGTTATGTATACACTGGCGCAGAATTCCGCCGAGCGCACCCTCGCGCTCGAGAATAAGTATATCGCGAAGTCCCGCATCGTACGCCGCGACAGCCGCCGCCATACCCGCAGGGCCGCCGCCGATGATAACGAGCTCGCAGTTTATGTTATTTATAAGCTCCATATCAGTTCTCCTTCGTCCTGCCGATATTGATGTACGAGCCGCCGCCGCACTTGGTAACGGCGGTAAAGGGCACGCCGAGCTCCCTTGCAAGAAGCTCTACTATATAGGGCGAGCAGAAGCCGCCCTGGCACCTGCCCATAGAGGCTCTCGTGCGGCGCTTAACGCCGTCGAGGTCGCTCGGGCGCGGATTGGCTCTTATGGCATCGAGTATCTCACCCTCGGTCACCGTCTCACAGCGGCAGATGACGTGCGCGAACTCGGGCCTCTTAGCAATAAGCGCGTTCTTTTCCTCGGTCGACAGCTCGCGGAAGTAGTGAGCCGCGCGGCGCGTGGGGTTCTTCGTTTTGTCTCTCGTAAGTCCGAGAAGCGATGCAATATATTCGGCAATTGCGGGAGCGCTCGTGAGGCCGGGGCTCTCTATTCCCGCGCAGTTAATAAAGCCGTCCTTCATATTAATTATAAAGTCACCCGTCGAGCCGACCGCACGAAGCCCCGTGAAGGTTGTAATAACCTTACCGAGATTAACCCCCGCAACCTGCTCGAGAGCCGCCGCACGCACCGAGGCAATGCCCGCCGCACTCGTGGCCGTATCGGACTTATCCTCGATGTCCTCGGCGGTGGGGCCGAGAAGAAGGTTGCCGTCAACGGTGGGGGATACGAGAATACCCTTACCCATCTTCGAGGGGCAGCGGAATACCGTGTGACCGATAAGCGAGCCGCACTCCTTATCAAGCAGCATATACTCGCCGCGCCTCGGGTGTACGGTGAAGTCGGAAATTCCGACAAGGGCCGCAATCTCGTCCGAGAACACGCCCGCCGCGTTAACGACGACGGCGCCCTCGACATAGCTCTCGCCCGCAAAAACGCGGTAGCCGTGCTCGATTTTCTCTATTTTTGTAACCTTAAAGTTACATTTTAACTCTGCTCCGTTATCCATAGCGTTGCCGACCGAGGCAATACAGAGCTCGTAGGGGCAGACTATCGCGCCGCTCGGTGCAACGAGCGCGTATTTTACCCCCTCGCCGATATTCTTCTCTATCGAAAGAAGCTCCTCGCGCTCGACTATACGAAGACCCTTGACGCCGTTTTTCTCACCGCGGCGAAGGAGCTCCGCGAGGGTCTCTCTGTCCTCGTCGGTAAAGCCGACGACGAGCGAGCCGTTTCTCTTATATTTAACACCGAGGTCGCGGCATACCCCCTCCATCATCTCGGAGCCGCGCACGTTGAAGCGCGCCTTAAGGCTGCCCTCCTTAGCATCGAAGCCGGCGTGAACTATCGCACTGTTTGCCCTCGTTGCACCCATAGCGACGTCGCCCATAGCCTCGACAATGCACACGCTCCCACCCGACAGGGCGAGCTCGCGCGCTACCATTCCGCCGATAACTCCGGCACCGATAACCACAAAATCAAACATAAATGCACCTCGAATAAAGCCGAAAAATATGCTCTGCGACGAAAGCCTCAGCCCCGCCGCAGAGCAGGTCGGTTAATTTCACCTATATTTTAGCACACACGCACCGCCTAAGTCAATGCAAAAAATGAGACAATTACGGAAATATCAACCTCATAAAGTTAAATTCCGAACGAGCCTTACGAGCACGTCGCACATTTTTTCCATAGACTCGACGGGAATGAACTCGAAGCGGGAGTGGAAGTTCTCGCCGCCCGTCGAGAGATTGGGACAGGGGAGCCCCATAAAGGAGAGCCGCGCGCCGTCGGTGCCGCCGCGAATAGGAATAACCCTCGGGTTAACTCCCTCGTCGCGCATAGCCGTGAGCGCTCTTTCAACCACCGACATATCCCTCTCGATTATCTCCCTCATATTGTAATAGCTGTCGCGAAGCTCGAGGGTGAGCGTGCCCGCGCCGTATTTTTCGTTTATTTTCTCGGCGGCGAGGGTGAACTGCCGCTTCTTCTCGGTGAAGAGCGCCATATCGTGGTCACGGATGATATATTCCGCGCTCGCGCTCTCGCACGAGCCCGATATGGAGAGCAGGTGGTGGAAGCCCGAATACCCGTCGGTCAGCTCGGGAATCTCCTCGCTCGGCAAAAGCGAATTAAACTCCGAGACAATACGCGCGGCGTTCTTCATTTTCCCCTTAGCGCTTCCCGGGTGGATAGACACGCCGCACACGCTTACCTTAGCACTCGCGGCATTGAAGTTCTCATACTCGACCTCGCCGAGCGCGCCGCCGTCGACGGTGTAGGCGAAATCCGCGCCGAGAAGCCCGACGTCGAAGAAATCCGCCCCCTCGCCTATCTCCTCGTCGGGAGTGAAGGCAACGCATATTTTTCCGTGAGGAACATTCTCGCCGACAATTCTCTCGAGCGCCGTCATAATCTCCGCAATGCCCGCCTTGTCATCGGCGCCGAGGAGCGTCGTGCCGTCGGTAACGACGAGGCTCTGTCCCAAGTAACCCGAGAGCGCGGGATAATCTCGCGCGGAGAGGACTATACCCCGCTCGGAATTCAAAATTATATCCTCACCCGTGTATTTAACCACGCGCGCCGCGATATTCTCTCCCGAGGCATCGGGCGAGGTGTCCATATGGGCGATAAGCCCAACCGACGGAGCCCCCGAAGCGCTCGCGGGAAGTGTCGCGTAGACGTAGCCGTGCCCGTCGGGCCCCGTGACCGTAAGTCCGAGCTCCGAAAGCTCCGCCGCGAGGCGCGCCGCGAGGTCGATTTGACCCGCCGTGCTCGGGTGCGTGCCGCTCTCGGTGCTCGACTGCGTAGGGTATGCTACGTATCTCAAAAATCTATCTGTAACGCTCATTTTCTTCTCCTTTTTTCTTTTGGCAAATATATACTACCATATTCAGCCGAGTTTTACAATAATTTGCAAAAATTTCGTGCAAAATAACGGATATTTTTTCATATATCGCTTGACAAGTCTATTTATGTGTGTTAAAATAAAGAAAAATATATAATTTAAAATTTTTTTACATTTATATATAATAAAACAAAACATACATAAGGAGAAAACCAAAATGCCTGAAATCAAATATGAGGTTGTAGAAAAAATCGGCATCGTAAGCGAAGGCAACAACGGTTGGAACAAGGAGCTTAATCTCATCAGCTGGAACGAGAGAGAGCCTGTGTACGACATTCGTACCTGGTCCCCTGACCACGAGAAGATGGGTAAGGGCGTTACCATTTCCGCTGACGAGGCAAAGGCGCTTCGCGACATGCTCAACGCACTTAATCTTGACTAATAGCTAAAAAAGAGGCGGCCTCGGCCTGCCTCTTTTTTAGCGCAAATGAGGTTTTCTATGAGAAGGGTATTTTCTCTTGCAAAAAAGAACGCCGTGATGCTGATAGCGCTTCTCGCCGCCCTCGTCACCTCGTTTATAATCCCGCCCGACGGCGCCTACGTCGATTACTTTGATTTTCGCACTCTGTCCTGCCTTTTTTCGGTGCTCGCCGTCGTATGCGCTCTCCGTAACGTGCGCTTCTTCTACACGCTCGCCGAGAAGATTGTGAAGCGCTTCGGCAACGCGAGGCTCGCCGTGCTCGCGCTCGTGTACGTGACCTTTATCGGCTCGATGCTTATTGCGAACGATATGGCGCTCTTGACCTTCCTTCCCCTCGGCTACTTTTTGCTTATCGCGACAGGCAAGGAGCGGTATATGTGCGTGACCTTTATTTTGCAGAACATCGCGGCGAACCTCGGCGGTATGCTGACCCCCTTCGGCAACCCGCAAAACCTCTATATCTACTCGAAATTCTCTATTCCCGACGGCGAGTTTATTCTTATAATGCTGCCGCTCTTTCTCTTTGCGGTGGCTCTTATCACCCTCACGACAATTTTGCTCGTTAAGCCCGAGCCGCTCGTCTTCTCGGGTCTTGAGAGGCGGCTGCCGCCCCTGCGCGTGACGGTCTATCTCTGTCTTTTCGCGCTCGCGGTTCTGTCGGTCTTCCGCGCCGTTCCCTATATCGTAGCGCCGCTCGTTATAGTACCCGTGCTTCTTTTTCTCGACAGAAACGCGCTCGCGAAGGTCGATTACGGCCTTCTCTTAACCTTCGTCTTCTTCTTCATCTTCTCGGGGAATATGTCGCGTATCGAGGCCGTGCGCTCGCTTTTCTCGGGGCTTCTCGAGCGCGGCACGCTCCTCACCTCGGCGCTCTCCTGCCAGCTTATCAGCAACGTTCCCTCGGCGATTTTGCTCTCTCAGTTTACCGACAACTACCGTGAGCTGCTCTACGGAGTAAACATCGGCGGCTGCGGCACGCTTATCTCCTCGCTCGCGAGCCTCATCACCTTCCGCGAGTATGCCGAGCACGATAAGGCGGGGGTAAAAAAATATCTCCTCGTATTCTCGGCGCTGAACTTTGCCTTCCTCGGGGTGATGCTTCTCTTCGCGCTTTTGATTTTATAGTCTTTAAAAATTCAAAAGCACGGCGAAAGCCGTGGATATAATCCGCGGCTTGCCCGCGGTATGGTATCAATGCGTAGCATTGTATGGAATCCGCCGCTCGCGGCGGTATGGTATCAATGCGTAGCATTGTATGCGGCAGATGCCATACCCGACGAGGTCGGGATTCCATTCACGCTAATGCGTGATGCCATTCACGGCGAAGGCCGTGATTCCATACAATTCGCTTTGCGAATTGATGCCATACCAAGCCTCCTTCGTCGGCTTGGATTAAAAAACGGTAAAGCTATGGGGCCTTTGATGCACTGTGTGCACAAAGGCCTCCTTTTTATTTCTAATATGTATATATTTGTATCTTGACAAACTGATTTTCTTATAGTATAATAGGAAACACACCAATAGCGGATTGTATACAAGCATACAATTTGCCGAAAGGAGAACCAAATGATTGTAAAGAACAAACGCACGAACCTGCTTGAGCAGAATCAGTACAAATATTCTCTTCAAGACGTTGACGAGCCTAATCTGTACCGCGAAATATACACCTATACGGAGATTCCCAAGATAGCCTTCAACCACCGCCGTGTGCCCTTCGCGATGCCCGAGGAGATATGGATAACCGATACGACCTTCCGTGACGGACAGCAGTCCCGCGCTCCCTACACCTCCGATCAAATCGTGGATATGTATAAGATGCTCCACCGTCTCGGCGGCCCGAAGGGAATTATACGTCAGAGCGAGTTCTTCGTCTACACGAAGAAGGACAGAGATGCGGTTGAAAAATGTATGGAGCTCGGCTACGAGTTCCCCGAGGTTACGACCTGGATAAGAGCGAAGAAGGAGGACTTCGAGCTCGCGCGCTCTATGGGCATACGCGAGACGGGTATCCTCGTTTCCTGCTCCGACTATCATATATTCAAGAAGCTCGGCCTGTCGAGAAAGGAGGCGCTCGACCACTACCTCGGAGTAGTTAAGTCGGCCTTCTCCGCGGGCATACGTCCGAGATGCCACCTCGAGGACATCACGCGCGCCGACTTCTACGGCTTCGTCGTTCCCTTCGTTAACGAGCTTAACGAGCTCGCACACGAGGCGAATATACCTGTCAAAATCCGTATGTGCGACACTATGGGCTACGGCGTTTCCTATCCCGGAGCCGCACTGCCGAGGAGCGTTCCCGGCATCGTTTACGGTCTGCACCACTACGCCGACGTATCCTCGGATATGCTCGAGTGGCACGGCCACAACGACTTCTACCACGGCGTTACCAACGCGACTAACGCCTGGCTCTACGGCGCGTCGGGTGTCAACTGCTCACTGCTCGGCATAGGCGAGCGCACGGGTAACATTCCTCTTGAGGCTATGGTTATCGAGTACGCTCAGCTTCGCGGCAGCTTCGACGGTATGGACCCGAGCGTGATTACCGAGCTCGCCGAGTATTTCAAGAACGAGCTCAACTACCGTATTCCCCCGATGACTCCCTTCGTCGGCGACAACTTCAACGTTACCCGCGCGGGTATACACGCCGACGGACTTATGAAGGATGCCGAGATATATAACATCTTCGACACCGAGACCATTCTCGGCAGACCCGCTGAGGTTGCAATCTCTAACACCTCGGGTCTTGCGGGAATTGCGTACTGGATAAACAAGCACTACCGACTTCCCGAGGGCAAGCAGGTCACGAAGAAGGACCCGCTCGTCGTTCGTGTCAAGGAGGCAATCGACAAGCTTTATGCCGACGGACGAACCACTCTGCTCTCGGACGAGGAGCTGTTCGATATTATCGACAGCGAGGCACCGAGCGCGGGAGGTGAGGAGGCTTGATTATAAGCGGACGTGCAAAGTCGCTCGAGGAGATGACCTACGAGCAGCTTGAGACCGATATTCTCGACGGCTTTTACAAGAAGGGCGATGCCCTTACCGAGCTTGCGCTCTCGGCGCGCCTCGGTGTCAGCCGTACTCCCGTGCGGAGTGCGCTCCACCGCCTTGCCGAGGAGGGCCTCGTCGAGATTGCCCCGAACAAGGGCGCCGTCGTCGTCGGCGTTACCACCGACGACCTCATAGACACCTACCGTATCAGAATGCGCCTCGAGGGGCTCGCCTCGTCTATGGCGGCAAAAAGAATTACCGAGGAGGAGCTTCGCACCCTCACCGAGAGCGTTGAGCTCTCCGAGTACTACATAGGCAAGTGCGACACCGAGCACCTAAAGGAGCTCGACACCGAGTTTCACAGCGTAATCTTCGGCGCCTCGGGCAACCGTATGCTCTCCCGAATTCTCTCCGAGCTTCACAAGAACATAAAGTCCTACAGAAAGCTCTCGCTCACCGTCCCGGGACGTCTTGAGCACTCTGTAAGAGAGCACAAGGAAATTCTCGAGGCAATAAGAGAGGGCAACGAGGAGCTCGCCGAGCGCCTCACCTCGCTCCACGTGGAGCGCGCAATGAACAATATGATAGCGGCGATGAAGGCCGAGACCTGCTGAAAGGAATAAAAATGGGATATTCAATAGCACAGAAAATTATTAAGAGCCATCTTGTCGAGGGCGAGATGATTAAGGGGAGTGAGATAGGCCTTCGCATAGACCAGACCCTCACCCAGGACGCCACGGGCACGATGGCATATCTTCAGTTTGAGGCGATGGGCACCGAGCGGGTTAAAACCGAGCTCTCGGTGGCCTATATCGACCACAACACGCTTCAGGCGGGCTTTGAGAACGCCGACGACCACAGATACATACAAACGGTGACCAAAAGGCACGGAATTCGCTTCTCCCGCCCGGGAAACGGTATCTGCCACCAGGTACACCTCGAGCGCTTCGGCGTGCCGGGTAAGACCCTTATCGGCTCCGACAGCCACACCCCCACCGCGGGCGGTATAGGTATGCTCGGTATGGGCGCGGGCGGCCTCGACGTCGCGGTTGCGATGGGCGGCGGCGCATACTATATCACTATGCCTAAAATCATTCATATCAACCTTATCGGCTCACTTCCCGACTACGTTGGGGCAAAGGACGTAATTCTTAAGGTTCTCTCGCTCCTCGGAGTTAAGGGCGGTGTCGGCGCTATCGTCGAATACGGCGGCGAGGGCGTTAAAACGCTCTCTGTGCCCCAAAGAGCCACCATTACGAATATGGGTGCCGAGCTCGGTGCAACGAGCTCGATATTCCCCTCGGACGAGGCGACACGCGAGTTTCTCCGTAAGGAGGGCAGAGAGGCCGACTTCCTTCCGCTTTCTGCCGACCCCGATGCCGTCTACGACGCCGTTTATACGGTAAATCTCTCCGAGCTCGCGCCGCTTGCCGCCTGCCCGCACAGCCCCGACAACGTGAAGGCGGTCTCGGAGCTCTCGGGTATGAAAATCAATCAGGTATGCATCGGCTCCTGCACCAACTCCTCGCTTCTCGATATGCTTACCGTTGCGAGAATGCTTAAGGGTAAGACGGTGCACCCCGACGTCTCGCTCTCTATCTCCCCCGGCTCGAAGCAGGTTTATACGATGCTCGCCGAGTGCGGCGCTCTCGCCGACCTCATAGCCGCGGGGGCCCGGATACTCGAGTGCGCGTGCGGCCCCTGTATCGGTATGGGCTTCTCGCCGCAGTCGAAGGGTGTCAGCCTGCGTACCTTCAACCGCAACTTCTTAGCCCGCAGCGGCACTGCCGATGCCGAGGTATATCTCGTCTCTCCCGAGACGGCGGCGGCCTCAGCCCTCACGGGTGTATTCACCGACCCGACAACCCTCGGCGAGGCTCCGAAAATTACTCTTCCCGACACCTTTACCGTATGCGATAACCTTATCGAGCTTCCCGCGCCCGCGTGCGAGGCCGAGGCCGTAACGGTAGAGCGCGGCCCCAATATCAAGCCTATTCCGAAGGGTAAGGCGCCCAACGAAAATCTCGTCTCGAGCCTCATTCTCAAGGTTGGCGACAACATCACCACCGACCACATCATGCCCGCGGGAGCGAAAATTCTTCCCTACCGCTCGAATGTGCCGAAGCTCTCGGAGTTCTGCTTCACCGTGTGTGACAAGGACTTCCCCGAGCGTGCAAAGAGGCTCGGCGGCGGAGTAATTCTCGGCGGTGCCAACTACGGCCAGGGCTCCTCGCGCGAGCACGCCGCACTCGTTCCGCTTTATCTTGGCGTACGGGCGGTTATCGCGAAGAGCTTCGCCCGAATTCACGTGGCCAACCTCATCAACTTCGGCATCGTTCCGATGACGCTGAAAAACGAGGCCGACTACGACAAATTCAGTGAGGGCGATGAAATTCTTATCGAGGGCTTTGCCGAGGCAATCAAGAGCGGCGAGAGCGCAACTCTTAAAAACAAGACCACGGGAGAGTGTGCCGAGCTCGTGCTCGCCTTCTCCGCCCGTCAGCGTAAGATTCTTCTTGCGGGCGGCCTTCTTGCATACACAAAATCCTTAAGCTAAAAGAGAGGTTAATACAAAAATGTCAAGCGAAGTTTACAATGCACAGTTAGACGCGGCGTGCGCGAAATTCAGAAAAATTCTTGAAAAACAGCTCACCCGTGTTGAAAATATGAAGGCTCAGGGCGATTTTACCGACTACGGCGCGCTCGATACCATTAAAATCGGCGTATGCGGCGGCGACGGCATCGGCCCGACTATCACCGCCGAGGCAAGGCGCGTGCTCGAGTTTATGCTCTCCGACCTTGTTGAGAGCGGCAAGGTTACCTTCTTCGACATCGATGGCCTTACCATTGAGAACAGAATTGCGAAGGGCAAGGCTATTCCCGACGACGTAATGGAGAAGCTGCTCTCTGCCGACGTAATTCTCAAGGGACCTACCACAACTCCCCAAAAGGGTGACGGTATGCCGAACATCGAGTCGGCAAACGTCGCTATGAGAAAGGCGCTCGACCTCTTTGCAAATATCCGTCCCGTCAAGGTTCCCGCCGAGGGAATTAACTGGACTATCTTCCGCGAGAATACCGAGGGCGGCTACGCCGTGGGAAGCGAGGGCTTCAACGTCACCGACGACCTCGCCGTGGACTTCACCGTCACGACGAAGCAGGGCTCGGACAGAATTGCCCGCCTCGCCTACGACTACGCGAGAAAGAACGGCCGCACGAGAGTATCTCTCGTTACCAAGGCTAACATTATTAAGACCACCGACGGCAACTTCCTCGAGGACTGCCACAAGGTTGCAGAGCTCTACCCCGAGATTACCACCGACGAATGGTACGCCGACATTATGACGGCGAAGCTCGTTGATACGAAGCGCCGCCGCGACTTCCAGATTTTGCTTCTTCCGAACCTCTACGGTGACATCATCTCCGACGAGGCGGCCGAGTTCCAGGGCGGTGTCGGCACGGCGGGCTGCGCCAACATCGGTAAGAAATACGCTATGTTCGAGGCCATTCACGGCTCGGCTCCCCGAATGGTAAGAGAGGGCAGAGCGCAGTATGCAGACCCCTCGTCGATGCTCCGCGCCTGCGTAATGCTCCTGTCTCACATCGGCTACCAGGACAGAGCCGATAAGCTCGAGCGTGCGCTCGACGTCTGCTCCTTCGAGGAGAAGAAAATTGCAATCACCGGCCGCGACACGGGTGCTACCTGCCGCGAGTTCGGCGATTACGTAATGGAAACTCTCAAATCACTTTAGAATATCCGAGATGCTCGGGAGTGTCGCTCTTTGCTGAGTGCCGCACCGAGCATCTCTTTTTTTCTTTGCTTTTTTTGCTCTAAGGTTCGACCTAATTCCCTTTCTTTTTCCTTGCCTTGCAAAAAACGGGTGTCAAAATTTTTTTCGTCTCCCCGCTTTTCAAGGCTAAAATCCGTCAAAAATAGAAAATATCGCAACCCACGGTTGCAAAGACTTCAAGCTTTGGTTGGTTGCCCTTTTTTGAGAAAACTGTTATTATAATAAAGGTGGACTTTTTTAATTTCTGATGAGAAGGGAGATTTTATGAATATAGGAGAAAAAATAAGCCTCTTGCGCCGCGAGCGCGGGCTTTCTCAGGAGGCCCTCAGCGAGAGGCTCTCGGTTTCCCGCCAATCAATATCCAAATGGGAAATGGGTCAGGCACTGCCTCAAATAGACAAGGCGCTCGAGCTTTGCAACGTCTTCGGCGTATCGGCAGACGTGCTGCTCCGCGATGAAATCGAGATAGAAAAGAGACAAAAAAGCGCGGGCGCGGGTCAGACCGCAAACAAATATTTCGGCACCGACGGCTTTAGAGGCGAGGTCGGCGTAGACCTCACCGCCTACCAGGCCTTCCGCATTGGCAGATTTCTCGGCTGGTACTATGCCTCGCGCCTCTCGGGCTGTCAGAAGCATAATTACAGGCCCCGTGTCGTCATCGGTAAGGATACCCGCCGCTCAAGCTACACTCTCGAGTATTCGATAGCGGCAGGCCTCGCGGCCTCGGGCGCCGATGCGCATATGCTCCACGTAACCACGACGCCGAGCGTATCCTACGTAACGAGGCTTGACGGCTTCGACTGCGGCATTATGATAACCGCCTCGCACAATCCCTTTTACGACAACGGTATAAAAATTCTGAACAGATACGGCGAGAAGCTCGACGACGGCACCACCGCTCTTATCGAGGCCTATATCGACGGAGAATACGACCGTCTCGGTCTCGAGGGCGATATTCCCTACGCCGAAAAGGAGGGCCTCGGCCGAATTGTCGACTACGTGGCGGGGCGTAACAGATACGTCGGGTATTTAATATCCATAGCCTCCTTCTCCTACCGCGATATAAAAATAGGGCTCGACACCGCAAACGGAGCGGCCTGGACTATTGCGAAGGCGGTGTTCGAGGCGCTCGGTGCCAAGACCTATATAACGGGGGCCGAGCCCGACGGACTGAATATCAACAACGGCTACGGCTCGACCCATATCGAGAGGCTTATCGAGCTCGTGCGGGAAAACAGGCTCGACGTCGGCTTTGCCTTCGACGGCGATGCCGACCGCTGTATAGCAGTCACCCACGACGGGCGGGTGGTCGACGGCGACGGAATACTCTACGTGCTCGGGCGGCGGCTTAAGGAGCGCGGGTCTTTAGATAAAAACACGATAGTCACGACGGTAATGTCGAACACGGGGCTCTACCGCGCGCTTCGCGAGGCGGGTATAGAATACCGCACGACGAGGGTCGGCGACCGCTTCGTATACGAATGTATGCAGGAGGGCGGCTACAAGATAGGCGGCGAGCAGTCGGGGCATATCATTCTCAAAAAATATGCCACCACGGGCGACGGAATTCTCACCGCGATAATGCTCTGCGAGGAGATGTGCGACAGGAAGGCTACGCTTGCCGAGCTCACACGGCCGCTCGTGCTATTACCCCAGAAAATGAAGAATATCCGCGTAAGCGATAAGGCGAGGGTCGCACGCGACCCCGATATTTTGGCGGCGGTTCGGGAAATAGCGGAGGAGATAGGAGAGGACGGAAGAATTCTCCTTCGCGAGAGCGGCACCGAGCCCCTAATCAGAATTATGGTCGAGGCGAAAAGCGAGGAGCTTTGCGACGGGTATATAGAAAGAGCCCGCTCGGCCATAGAGAAAAAGGGGTATATACAAAAATGAGCCACGAAAAGAAAATAAAAACGGCAGAGCTGCTCTCTGCCACCTCGCCCCATATAGCAAGGCTCTTTCTGAGCACCGAGTACCCCTGGGAGATAATACCCAAAATCAAGGACTTTATATCGGAGCTTATCGAGGGCGGCCTCGCGGGCTATTCCGTTTTCTCCCCCGGCGTTCTTGTCGGCGAGGGGGTAAAAATTTCGGATACCGCCGTCATCGAGCCGCCCGCCGTCATAGGTAAAAATACCGAGGTGCGCCCGGGGGCCTATCTGCGCGGCTTCGTAATTGTCGGTGAGGGCTGCGTTATAGGAAACTCGACCGAGATAAAAAACTCGGTCGTGTCCGACAGGGCGCAAATCCCGCATTACAATTACGTCGGCGACTCGGTGCTCGGCCTTCACGCCCATATGGGCGCGGGAGCGGTGTGCTCAAACCTTAAGCTCGGCGGTGGCGGCGTTACGGTAACGCTTGATAAAAAATACGACACGGGGCTTCGCAAATTCGGCGCCGTGCTCGGCGACAATACCGATATCGGCTGCGGCTGCGTTTTAAATCCCGGAACGGTTATCGGGCGGGGCAGTGCCGCCTATCCCCTGCTCTCCTTGCGCGGGGTCTACCCCGAAAACAGTATAATAAAGGAAGCTAACGTCTTCGTTACCAAGGAGGATAGATAAAATGTGCGGAATAGTAGGCTTTGTCGGAAGAAAAAGGGCAAAGGAATGTGTCCTCTCGGGGCTTTATGCGCTTGAATACAGAGGATACGATTCGGCGGGCATAACCTTAAAAATCGGTGACGGCTACGAAACCGTAAAATGCGCGGGGCGCGTCTCGGCGCTCGACGAGAGGCTGAGGGGGGTCGGCAGCGATGCCTCTGTCGCAATAGGCCACACCCGCTGGGCCACTCACGGCGAGCCGTCCGAGAGAAACGCCCACCCCCACGAATCAAAGAGCGTAATTCTCGTTCACAACGGAATTATAGATAATTTCCTCTCGCTCAGAGCATCTCTCGCCGAGGACGGCTACAGCTTTAAGAGCGAGACCGATACCGAGGCTATAGTGCATCTTATAGACCGCGAGTATGCGAAGACAAAGGACGCACGCCTGGCAATACAGAGCGCCGCCTCTATGCTCGTCGGCTCCTTTGCTCTGGCAATTCTCTTTTGCGACAGGCCGAGCGAGATATGGGCGGTGAGAAGGAATAATCCACTGATTTGCGCGGTGGGTGCCGAGGGCTCCTATCTTGCATCGGATATACCCGCCCTGCTCCCCTATTCGAGAGAGGTGCTCCGTCCCCACGACGACGAAATTCTCTGCCTGACCGAGGAAAAAATCACGCTTTACCAAAAGGACGGCACCGAGGGGGCTCTCTCCTTCGAGACTGTCGCCTGGGACTACGAAATGGCAAAGAAGGACGGCTTTGAGCACTTTCTGATTAAGGAAATAAACGAGGAGCCCGAGGCCGTCTCGCGCACGGCGAGAGGCATCACCGAGGGCGGCCTTCCCGATTTTTCGGGTATTGGAATGTCGGGGGAGCTGCTCGCATCGTTTGACTCGGTATCGGTAATTGCCTGCGGCTCGGCGTACCACGCGGGAATTGTCGGGCGTATGCTTATCGAGCGCCTCGCCGGAATTCCCGTATTCGTCACGCTTGCCTCGGAATACCGCTACGACCCGCCGATTACCGCGGGAAATACGCTCGTCGTTCCGATTTCTCAATCGGGAGAAACCGCAGACACCCTCGCGGCGCTGAAGCTCGCGAAGGAGAGGGGCGCACACAGCCTCGGAATAATAAACACGGTTGGCTCCGCTATCGCACGCGAGAGCGAGTTCGTGCTCTATACCAACGCCGGCCCCGAAATATCGGTTGCTACGACCAAGGGCTATACGACCCAGGTCGCCTCTATGTATCTTCTCGCTATCGCACTCGCCCACGCTAAGGGCAGGCTCACCGGCGGCGAGGCGAGAGAAATGTGCGAGCTTATAAGAACCGAGGTGCCGAGGGCGATAAGGAGCATAATAGACAGACGTGCGGAAATTCGGGCGCTCGCCGAGGAAATCAAAAGCGCCAAGGACCTCTATTACATAGGCCGCGGCAGCGACTATGCCGCCTGTCTCGAGTCGGCTCTTAAGCTTAAGGAGGTCTCCTACATTCACACCGAGGCCTATGCGGCGGGAGAGCTTAAGCACGGCACTCTTTCCCTCATTACCGAGGGCGTTCCCGTAATTGCACTCGCCTGTGACAAAAAATATCACGACAAGATGATAGGAAATATCAGAGAGGTGAGAGCGCGCGGCGGCTTCGTAATTCTTCTCGCGGGAGAGGACCTCGAGGCTCCCTCGGAATACGCAGAAAGGGTCTTTATACTGCCAACGCTCGAGGGCATATTTATGCCGTTTGCCTCGGTTGTGTTTTCTCAGCTTTTGGCATACGAGGTCGCATATATTCTCGGCTGCGACATCGACTGCCCGAGAAACCTGGCTAAATCGGTAACGGTAGAATGAAATAACGGGGCTGTCACAGCTGTGACAGCCCCTTTAGTTAAAAAGCAGCAAGACAGAGGCTAAGGCAGAGTGCGTGATAAAAAATTCACCGCCCACCCGCCGATAATCCCCTCGGCCACGGAGCTCGGGTAATGCTTTATGAGCACGTCATACACCGCATCGTGTATGCTCTCGCCCTCGGAGAAGCCCCGAGGGTATACTCCGCCCGTGCCGTCAATATCAAGCCCGAGGCCGAGCACCCCCTCGCCGAAATTCCCGAGGGCGTAATCAATGTGGCGGAGAATATCCGCCCACCCCGCACTCCCGCTCTCGTTTAAAAACGGCGGGTAGAGGTTAAGTCCTATGACCCCGCCGCGCTCGGCTATCCCCCGCGCTATATGAAGGGGCAGATTGCGCCGTGCGGGGCAGACCTCGCGAAAATTCGAGTGTGTGGCTATCGGCGGGGTCGGGCATATCTCGAGCACCTCCTCGGCGGCCCTGTCGGATAGGTGCGAAATGTCAATAATTATTCCCATTTTGGCGGCGCGGATAACCAGCTCTCGGCCGTATGCGGTAAGGCCCCTCTCACTGCCCGACGAGCCCGAAAGCTCGTTGTCGTCCCAGGCAAGGCCGAGAATACGGAGCCCCATAGCGTAAAGAGCCTCGAGCTCCCACGACGGCGCGAAGAGCCCGCCACCGCCCTCGACGGCGAAAATCGCCGCACGCTCCCCTGTCTCTTTTGCTTTTTTTAAGTCACTTTTGCTTTTCACCTCGTAAAGCCCCTCCCACTCGCAGGCACGCTTATACCGTCTCGCGTAAAACATAAGCTCGGCTCGGCGCACCTCGGGCGCTCTCGCCCGATTTGGAACGAAGGCGGCAAAGACCTGTAGCTGCCCCGCTAAATTCGAAAAATTATATTCGTTTACGAGCTTCCCCCGCTCGGTCAGCGTGTCGCAGTGCATATCCAAAAAGTACGTTTTTCTCACCCCCATTTGTTACATAATATGCGCCTCTTTGCAGCTTTTTTCGCAAAATCCTTGACAGACGGGCAAATTTAGGGTATAATAACCGTATCACTAAAAATGCTAAAAGTGGGAGCAAGTAGCTCTCGGTATACGGCAGTCAAAGAGATGCGGCGTGTGGTGCGAGCCGCAGCGTTACCGAGACGTGAAGCAGTCCCTCTTGCACGGAGGAGTAAAGGCGACCGTGTCGCAAATTCTCCGCGGGTGCGCCCGTTAGAGCGCGGGGTCATTATCTGTGACCTAAAGAGGAGCACGTCCGCGAGGTCGGCTCGAAGCACGGTGGTATCACGAAATAAAAATTTCGTCCGTAGCATACTATATAGGTATGCTGCGGATATTTTGTTTTTAGGAGGAAATATGAGGACTGAAATTTTAAGACTTCTTGAAAAGAACGCGAGGCTCACCGACGGCGAGATTGCCACGGCCCTCGGCGTATCCGAGAGCGAGGTAAGAGCGGAGATTGCCGCGCTTCGCGAATCGGGAATTATACGCGGATACAAGTGCGTTATCGACCGCGCGGCGGTTGACCGCGATGCCGTCAGCGCAAATATAGAGGTTAAGCTCACGCCGAAGGCGGGGCTCGGCTTCGACGAGGTGGCCGAGCAGATTGCCGCTTATCCCCAGGTCGATGCCGTATATCTTATGTCGGGCTCCTGCGACCTGCTCGTAACCGTATCGGGCAAGAGCTTCCGCGAGGTTGCCTCCTTCGTTGCCGAGGAGCTCGCCGTTATCGACAGCGTTACGGGCACGGCTACTCAGTTTATAATGAGACGGTATAAGGAGTTCGGTGTTACTCTCTTCGGCGACGAGGACGACGGAAGGAGTAAGCTCTCCCTATGATAGATTATTCCAAGCTTATAGCCCCCGCGGTTAAGGAAACACGCCCCTCGGGTATCAGACGCTTCTTTGACATCGCGAACACTATGGAGGGGGTAATATCGCTCGGTGTCGGCGAGCCCGACTTCCGCACTCCCTGGCAGATACGGAGCGCGGGAATTAACTCACTGCGCCGCGGGCATACGCGCTACACCGCTAACCGAGGCCTTGAGGAGCTCCGCCTCGAGATTTGCCGCTACCTCGAGCGCCGCTATGAGGTCACCTACGCACCCGAGGAGGTACTCGTCACCGTCGGCGGCAGTGAGGCTATCGATATGGCGGTACGCGCTATCTGCGCTCCGGGTGACGAGATAATCATACCCCAGCCGTCCTACGTCTGCTACGAGCCGATAACCCGTATGGCGGGCGGCGTTCCCGTTATAATAAACACCCGTGCCGAAAACGGCTTCAAGCTTACGGCACAGGAGCTTCGGGCGGCAATCACCGAAAAAACCAAGGCGCTGATACTCCCCTACCCCTCAAACCCCACGGGCGCGGTTATGCGCCGAGGCGACCTCGAGGCTATCGCCGAGGTGCTTCGGGACACCGATATTATCTGTATCTCGGACGAAATCTACTCCGAGCTCACCTACGGCGTGCGCCACGTCTCGCCCGCCGCTATACCCGAAATGCGGGAGCGCACAATCCTCATCAACGGCTTCTCAAAGGCCTTCTCGATGACCGGCTGGCGCCTCGGCTACGCCGCGGGCCCCACCGAGCTTATCCGCGAGATTACGAAAATTCATCAGTACGCTATAATGTGTGCCCCAACCGTCTCTCAGCACGCCGCTATCGAGGCGCTCCGCTCTTGTGACGGCGAGGTCGCGCTTATGGTAGAGGAATACGATATGAGGCGGCGCTTTATCGTCGACGGCTTTAATAAGCTCGGGCTCGATTGCCGCGAGCCGAGCGGTGCCTTCTACGCCTTCCCCTCTATTGCGAAGACGGGGCTCTCCTCGGAGGAGTTCTGCGAGCGACTTCTGTATTCGAAGCGGGTGGCGGTCGTTCCCGGCACGGCCTTCGGCGACAGTGGCGAGGGCTTCATTCGCGCGTCCTATTGCTATTCGCTCGAGCACATTAAAGAGGCTCTGTACCGTATCGGCGAATTTTTAGAAGAATTAAAATAACAGTAAGGGCAGTCCTTTCGGACTGCCCTATTAATTAATATGTAAATTTGTAGCATGCTCTGCCGTCTTTTTCGTCATAGGCAAGCATATCAAAGCCATAGCCGACCTCGTCGGCAAGAGCCCTCATAACCCACTCGGTCGTATATCTGTACCACGGGGAGACCTCGCGGCCCGTAGCCTTAAGATGTGTTACGGCGGGGCAGTGCTTAACCCGAACGGTAAGCTCTCGCTCGCCCTCCTCTATCTCAAGCAGCTCTCTTGCGTGCTCCTTGTCGTAGGTATCCTCGATTTTCTCGCGAAGCGCCTTCACGCCCTCGGCCTTTATTTTTTCCGCGAGCCTACGGTACACGTTTTTCGTGTAACGGGCGAGGTATTCGAGAACCCCCTCGTCGCCGTAGGTCATACCGATATAGTGTATACCCATATTCATGCTGCTGTGAAAATCGGGGTGGAAATACTCGTTATCGGCCGCGCGCCTGTCCATAACGATAGTGTCCTTATCGACTATCATTCTGCCGTCGAAGACCTTAGGGTCGTAGACGAGGAGCGAGCAGGCAGCCTTGTCGGTCTCGGCAAAGTTGAATGTGTACTTAAGCCCCACGCTCTCTATCGCCGAGCGGTAAGAGTCGCAGTGCAGGCAGTAGTCGTGGTAGGGGGTGATTCCGAGCTCGTCAGCCAACTCAAGAAGTCTTCCTTTTGAGGGGCAACGGTGCATTTTCTCAAAATACCAGCCGTCGCGCTCGTTAAGGTACATAGTGAAGTCCGCCGCCTCCTCGTTGAGCGTACCCGACCAATAGGTGTAGCAACCGCGGATTCCCTCCTTCTTAACGAAATTCACGAGCGGAATTCCCCGTCCGTCAGGCTTGAAAAGGTATTCCCAAAACTTATCTACCGCCGCCCTGCCGTCCTTTTCCTCAATGTAGGTAAAGAGCTCGCTGTAGGCGGGTATAAACTCGGTGCAAGAAATCATTTTTATCTCCTTAATACTGGAATAGGTCGTCGCACACGATGTCGTCGGCTATGCTGTCGCTCATAATGAACCTTGTCGGACCGTCACGGAGTTGGAGAATAGATGCAGGAACCTCCTGGCTCGGCTCGCCGAATATGCAGAGTCTCGATGTGAGTCTCTGCCAGGACACCTTGGAGCCTGCGGTGGTGATACCGTGCATATCGATACACTCCTTGGCTTTCATAGCATCACGGGGGCCCATCATAGCACCCTTCGGGGGTACTCTCGAGATGTCGCCCGAACAGCCGAATGCACCGTGGAGCGAATTCTGCGCGATAGTGAGGGGGTGAAGCGTCGCAACCTTTGCCCCCTGCTCAAGATACTCTTCCATAGTAGGACAGAACCAATCTTCAACAGGGTCGATAAAGGCAAGGTGACCGGGCCAGCCGGGACCGGGGTAAATTACATCAGCCTCTCCGTCAGCCTCGAGCATCTTCGAGAAGTCGGGCGTCACCTTGTTTGAATGGTAAATGAAGTTCTCCTCCTTAAAGCCAAGATCAAGAATGTGAGATACCATAAAGCGATAGAACGCGTTGCCAAAGCCCGCCTTGTAAGACAGAGGCGCGATATTACCGTCCTCGTCAGCCCACTCGTCCATCATATAGAACTTCATATTTCGGCAGTTAACCTTAAGCTCCCGAAGCATATATGCCACCTTTTGATACGCGGGGTCGGGGTTGCCGAGTATCATTATGCACTTCTTGTCGTATCTGTCAGAGTCGATAATACGGCGGAGAATGTCGGTTATGTATATCATTTCGAAATCAGCATCGGAGGCAATCTCAATCGAATGCTTCGGATTGTTCGGGTGACGGCCCTCCATAGCAAAAATATCAGCCTTCGTTATCGCTCTTACTCTGTCAATCTCCGCCTGGTTCTTAAACGGATAAAAATCAGCACACTTAAACTTGAAATCGTCTTTACCAAAAATCATTTTTATCTCCTTAATACTGGAAAAGGTCGTCCTCGACGATATTCGCGGCGAGGCTCTCGGTCATATAAACGTGAGTGGGCTTCTTACGAAGCTGAAGAATGGACGCGGGTACGTCCTGGCTCGGCTCGCCAAAGAGAGCGAGGCGCGAGGTAAGTCTCTGCCAGGTTACCTCGGTTCCCGCCGTGGTAATGCCGTGCATATCTATAATTTCCTTCGCACGCATAGCGTCGCGCGGGCCCATCATAGCACCCTTCGGGGGTACTCTCGAGATATCGCCCGAGCAGCCAAAGGCACCGTGAAGAGAGTTTTGCGCAATCGTGAGCGGGTGCAGGCTCGCAACCTTCGCGCCCTGCTCGAGATACTCCTCCATTGTCGGACAGAACCAGTCGTCAACGGGGTCAATGAAGGCAAGATGCGCGGGCCAGCCGGGGCCCGAATAAACCACGTCGGCATCGCCGTCGGCCTCGAGCATCTTCGAGAAGTCGGGCGTTACCTTGTTCGAGTGGTAGATGAAGTTCTCCTCACGGAAGCCGATATCGAGTATGCGCGATACCATAAAGCGGTAGAAGGCGTTACCGAAGCCCGCCTTGTAGGACAGGGGCGCGATATTGCCGTCCTGGTCTGCCCACTCGTCCATCATATAGAACTTGACGTTACGGCAGTTAACCCCGAGCTCGTGGAGCATATACGCCGCCTTTATGTAGGTGGGGTTCGGGTTACACATTATCATTACGACCTTTTTATCAAGGCGGTCGGAGTCCATTATACGCCTCACCATATCGGTAAGCATTATAAGCTCGAGCTCGTCGTTTCTGACGAGGTTTATCTCCATTGTGGGGGAGGTGGGGTGCGTGCCCGACATAGCCGCAATCTCGTCGCGCGTGATTTTTCTTACTCTGTCAATCTCGGCCTGATTTTTGAAGGGGTAGAAATCGGCACACTTGAATTTAAAATCCTCTTTTCCGTAAATCATTTTTACTCCTCGTCCTATCTTATAGTTTTTGAGAGCTCGATTGCCGTACTCACAAGCTTCATACCGAAGTCCTCGGCGAGCATCGATGCATCGGTCTCGTAGCCGCCCGTAACGAGCGACTCGGGGGTGTATACGTATCCCGGCAGACAGCCCGATAGCTCGTGAACAACCGTCATACCGAACCTTACCATTCCCTTGATATAAATGCCGTATTCAACGAAAAGCTCACCGGGAAGTCCCACGACGAGCACCTCTCCAAGACGAATAAGCAGCACCTCTGTAGGTGTTTCCTCCTCGAGCATCGGTATTTTTATGCCTCTGTTTTGTAAAAGTATATATGCGAGCTGGTCCTCAGAGCCGAGCAGCTTGAGGTTGGCGTTCTGCCAAAGATAATATTCGTCGCGGTTCTTGCTGTCGCCGTACTTTGCGTACAGCTCCTTGTAGCGAGCCTCCTCTTGTGCAATCCGCGCGCGGAGCTCCTCCTCGGTGCCGAAGTCACGAATCTCAATATCAACCGATTTTCTCGCCGTCTTGATAACGAGCGTGTCCTGCCACTCGCACTTCTCTATTACCGAGTGCGCCGCAAGACCGAGCGTGCGTCCGACTCTCTCCGCCTCGTCGTAGCTCTCGCCCTGACGGTAGTAGCGGCTCGACTGATTGCCCGAGGTTCCCTGGGTAAAGCCCACGATAGCGCCGCTCTCCATTTCCTCAAGCTGAAGCTTAAGATAGCAGGGGTAGTCTGCCGTGCAGACGTTGCTCCACTCGTGAATAAATGTGGGGTGCAAAGTATAGTTTACAAATATTCCGCGCACGTTGTCGTTCATATCCTTAACGGCCATAACGCTGACGAGCGGGTCGTGAGGGCCGCCGGGCGTGCGGCGATTTCCGCCGATGCCGCTATCGGCTCCGCATACCGCCGTGCCCGCGCCAAAGCGCGCCGCGAAGCAGTTTTCCTTTGCCTCCTTTATTATATCGGCTATCGTCCTTATAAGAAATGCTATGTATTTCTCGTCGGGGACTCTCCCCTCCTCAAGGCTGTCAGAGTCAATAGCGCCCGAGGTCATAGGACCCGAGTGAGTGTGCGTGCAGGAAATCATTATATTGCCCGCGGGTATACCGCACTCGTCCTCTGCCACCTTGCGTACCGCCTCAATATATTTCTTCGAGAAGAAGAGAAGGTCGAGGGCTACCATAGCTACCTCCTCGCCGTCGGCAAGATACATACAGGTAGCGTAAAGCGGGTCGTGCGCTCCCTCGTTGTATCTGGGATAATGAGGATATCCCTCAAGTGTAAAGCCCTTAGGGGGCGTGATGTCGGCTCTCGCCATACCTGCTTTTAGCATTTATATTTACCTCTTTTCCAGGGGCTGTCCGTCAAGAATAACTCGGGCAACCTCTAAATTTTTATCAAGAATAACTATGTTTGCGCGCTTGCCCTCGGCGAGGCTGCCCACCTCACCGTCAAGACCCACGGCGCGCGCGGGATTGGTCGATGCCATTTTAAAGGCACTGACAAGCGACACGCCCGTATGCTTTATCACGTTTCGGAGCGCCATGTCGAGCGTAAGACGGCTGCCCGAGAGCCCGCCATTTGCATCGAAGGACAGGTCGGTTATGTGACGAAGATGCTCGGGCGGCTCCTCACGGCTGACGAAGCTGTCGGATATAAGGACTATCCTGTCCTCGCCCTTAATTGCAAGAAGAAAGCGCTGCATCTCGGAGCTGAGGTGCACGCCCGCAGAATCGGAAATCATCTCGGCGTACATATCCTTATCCATAAGGCAGGCCTCGTCGGGACCGCAGGAGCGCGTACCGGGCTCGGCGGGAATTCTTCCCGTCGCGTTCATACAGTGGGTCATTAGGGTCAGTCCGTATTTTTTCAGCGCCGACACCTCGGCGAGCGTCGCCTCGGTGTGCCCCATACTGATTACCGCATCGGGATTTATCTCCTTTGCAAAGCGGACGAAGTCCTCGACCCCCTCCCTCTCGGGAGCAACTACCCACACCCGTGCGTGGGAGCCCGCCGCCCGAACTATTTTCTCGTAATCCTCGCGTCTGATCTCGCCGCGCCACTTATTCTTCTCGGGAGAGGCGCCGTACCTCGGGTTCATATAGGGCCCTTCCATATACAGCCCCGCGATGCTTTTCGCCTCGCCGCTCTCGATAAGTCGGCATATACGCTCGGTGGCCGCAAGAAAGGCCTCTCTGTCAAGGTCGTAGTAAAGCGTCGGGAGCACCGTCGTCTCGCCGTGAGCGAGGAAGTGCTCTGCCGCACGGACGGGATTTTCGTAAAAGAAGCTCTCTCCACCGCCGTGAACGTGAATGTCGACGAAGCCCGGGCCGACAAAATTTCCCTCGGCATCTATCACGCGGGCACCCGCGGGAATATCCGTCCCGCACCCGATTTTCACTATTTTTCCGTTTTCGATAAGCAGGCTCGCGCCCTCGAGAATTCTGTCCTCAAGGACGGCGGCCGCGTTTATTATAGCAAGCATAATCAGCCCTCTGTCACGAATAGTCTCTTTTCGAGCTCTATATATTTCTTATATTTCTCGGCGTATTCCGCGGAGCGCTCCGACGGCTCGTAGCAGCGCTCGAAGCCGAGCGGCGAGAGCCTCTCTCCCACCGCGTGTGCCGCAATCCGCGCGGCGCCCGCGCCCGCCGCCTCGGAGGTCGTGGGAACGAGTATTCGAAGGCCCGTCACGTCGGCGATAATTTTACACCATATATCGCTTTTCGCGCCGCCGCCGAAGAGAATAAGGCTCTCTACGCTGCCGTAGGCCTCCATCGCCTCAAGAATTCGGCGAAGCCCGAAGGCAACTCCCTCCATTACCGCGAGTGCGAAGTCTCCGCGGCGGGTAGCCAGCGTAACGCCGTGAAATACACCCGTGCTCGCGGGGTATGCATCGGGATCCGACGGCCCCGCAAGATAGGGCGTAAAAACGAGCGAGGAGCCACGCTCCCTCGCCGCCTCGGCCTCGGCGCTTATCACGTCGTAGCCGCAGCCCCCGAACATTATATCGCGCACCCAGCGCAGGCAGGTCGCCGCCGTGTCTATAACGCCCTCGGTGACAAATCTGTCGGGGCGAACGTAGCCGCACCAGCCGACACCCGCGTTTATATCGGTAAGAGGCTCGCGCCAGAGCTTAGTCACCGCCGCGGCCGTGCCGAGCGACACCGTCATAATTCCCATATCGAGCCCCACGCCGTAGGCGGCGCACTTCTGGTCCTGCGCACCGACGGCAACCATACAGTCGGGAGAGAGCCCGAGCCTCTGTGCAACCTCGGGGCAGACCCTGCCCGCGGGGGCCGTGGCATCGGCAACCTCGGGAAGCTTCGCTATATCGATTTGGTATTTTTCAAGAATTTCGGCACTCCACTCTCCGCGCGCGAGGTCGTACATCAGAGTACCCGAGGCCATGCTCCTGTCGGTAACGCATCGCCCGCCGACAAGCCTCGCTACGAGAAAGTCCGAGGGGAGCAAAAATTTATACGCGCGACCGAAAATCTCGGGCTCGTGCTCGCGAAGCCAGAGGAGCTTCGGGAGGGTGTAATCGGGTTTTGCCTCCTTGCCCGTAATCTTATAAATTCTCTCGCCAAAGTCTCGGCTAATTCTCTCTGCCTCGGCAGTGGCGCGGGTATCGAGCCAGGTCAGCGCGTTACACAGCGGATTTATATTTTCATCTACGGGAACGACGGTAATGCCCTGCGAGCTTATCGCTATGCTCTTTATCTCGCTCGGCGAAATGCCCGAGAGGCCGATTGCCTCGCCCGCCGTACGAAGAGTAAGCTCCCACCAGTCGAGCGAGCTCTGCTCGACCCACATCTCGCGGGGAGTTATAAGCGCGTATTCACTGTAGGATGAGGCGAGAATATTAAGGCCTCCGTCAAATATGATGCTCCGACACCCCGTAGTGCCGAGGTCAACGGCAAGAAAGTAGGACATAATTCAGCCTCCCTTTCCTTTATTTTAAAATAGTATTTTACACAATAATTATACTTTAAGCTCGGTGGGGTTGTCAATTCGATTTTTCCAAAAAACAAATATTTGTCAACAAAACACAAATATACACGCTGTTTTTTGGCATTTTTGCGAATTGAAAAAATAAAAAGAAAATGTTATTATCTAAATAGAAAATTCGCGAAAAACGGAGGACAATATAAATGAAAACCGAAGCACTTACGGCGGCTCTCGCCGCCTATGATATTGAGGCAGAATGTATAAGGGGCCTCAAGGAATGTCTTGACCCCGAGGCCTTCTCGCGTGCGGTCGAGCTTCTCGCGGGAGCCGAGAGAATAGGCACCTCGGGCTCGGGCCACTCGGGAATTATCTGTCAGCATATGGCGCATCTGCTCTGCTGCATCGAGCGCCCCGCGAGATTTATCTCGCCCGCCGAGGCGGTGCACGGAGCCACGGGCTTCTTGCAGAAGGGTGACGTTATGATTTTCGCCTCGAGAGGCGGCAGCACCCGCGAGCTCTTCCCGATTGCCGATATCTGCCGCGCGAAGGGTGTTCATATCATCACCGTTACCGAGAACCTCTCCTCGCCCCTTGCCGAGGCGGCCGACGTGGTTCTCAAGCAGTACGTCAACCGCGAGACCGACAAGCATAATATGCAGGGCACAACCTCGACCACGGCGCTCTGTATGATTTTCCACGCGCTTCAGGCGGCCCTTATTGAAGAGACCGACTATCAGGCGGCGCAGTTTGCCCTCATTCATCCGGGTGGGGCCGTCGGCGAGCGCCTGAATAAAAAGAGTATTTGAGGTGGCTTATGTCAGAGGGAAAGCTGAAAATAGACAAACGGCGCTCGAGAATTCTCGAGCTCCTAAAGCAAAACGGAAAGGTATACGTAACCGAGCTCGCAGAGCTGCTCGGCGTTACCTCGGTGACGGTGCGATACGACCTCGATGCACTCGAGCGCGACGGCTATCTCGTGCGTATGAAGGGCGGCGCGGTTTATTCCAACCGCAACCTTGACACGGGGGTGAGCGCCGAAGTCGAGGTTCCCTTCGTCAAAGAGAAGGAGGAAATTGCCGTCGCAATATCAAAAATGATTAAGGACGGCGACACGGTATTCATCAACTCGGGCACGACGACACAGCTCGTTGCCGCCGAGCTCAAGAAGCACAACCACCTGAATATCGTTACCAACTCCATATCGGTAGCCCTAACTCTCGGTGCAATAGCGAGCTTCCGCCTTATTCTTCTCGGCGGCGAGGTGAACGTGAAGTACGGCTTCACCTACGGTGGCGAGGCGCAGGAGAAGCTCTCGCGCTATCACGCCGATTGGGCAATTCTCTCGGTTGACGGCATCGGCGCCGAGAGCGGAATTACCACCTACCACGCCGAGGAGTCTATCCTCGACAGAATTATGATTGAGCGCTCGGCGCAGGTTATCGTCGCGGCCGACTCGTCGAAAATCGGTAGGGTGGGATTTCTTCGCATCTGCCCGCCGAGCGAGGCCATTACCCTCGTCACAGACGGAGCGGGCGAGGAGCCAGAGCTCGCCGCTCTTGCCGAGCGCGGCGTTAAAATAATCACGGCATAGCATAAGCAGTAAAAAGGAAGAGACTATGACACGGTCTCTTCCTTTTGTCATTTAATATTTATTAATGTTTTGGTAGATTGCATTTATCGACATATTGTGATAAAATATTTGTTGTAATTTGAAAAAGGGAGGCGATTTTTTGTTCGGCACCACCCATATTCTTTATCTTTTAATCAGCTTTGCACTATCCGCGATTTTAATATACCTCGGGAAGAGATTTATCAAGACCGAGGACGGCCATATGCTCGCCGTGCGGATTGTGGCAATAATCACGGTTCTTCTACATATAAGCCCGCTCTGGGTCGATTACCTGAAAAACGGCTCGGCCGAGGTCTCCTCAGTAATGCTCTTTCCCATTCACCCGTGTAACGTGTGTATGTGGCTGCTCGTCATCGTCACCGTCTTCCGCCGCCGCGAGGGGGTGGCCTATCGGCTCATCGCGGAGTTTCTCTGCCTCGGCGGTACGGTCTGCGGCGTTATCGGCCTCGTATTCAACGAAAACTTCGGCAACAACCCAACGCTTGCCGATTGGGAGATATTCAAGGGCCTTCTCAGTCACTCGACTATGATACTCGGCACGGTCTATCTCGGTGTCGCGGGGCTTGTCAAAATTCGCCTGCGAAACGTCGTGAGTGTGGCGGCGGGGCTCTGCCTTTTCGCCCTTGACGGTGCCGTGATAAACGGTATATATTCTCTCGCGGGCCTCGACCCCTGCAACTCTATGTACCTAATTGAGCCGCCCTTCGCCAATATGCCCTGGCTCACCACACCCGTTATCGGAATTTTTGCAATTTTAATCGCACTTATCTTCACCGTTCTCTTCGAGCGCTTGGCGCTTAAGAAAAAATGTAAAGAAATATTTACGCTGAAAAATCTCCTTGATTTCAAGGCGTGATAAAAAACAGGAGGAAAACAAAATGAGAAATTTTCTTATAAAACTCTTTGAGACGAGAGAGGAGCCCTTTGACATTGAGCTTTTCTCCTTCTGGCACATACTCTATCTCGTTCTTATTATCGGCTCGATTATCACCGCGGGCGTGCTGCTTCGTAGGTCTACGCCCGAGAAGAAGATGCGGGTTCTCGCCTTTCTCTCGACGGCACTCGTCGTAATTTATCTTGGCGACTTCTTTATTCAGCCGCTCTTCCGTGACGGCGAGATGAACGTTGACAAGCTTCCCTTCCATATCTGTACCCTTATGTGCCCTGTCAGCGCATTCGTGCAGTTTAACAAGAAATTCGAGCGCTTCCGCGAGCCCGTTGCCTTTCTCTCGATAGTCGCGCCTCTTATGTACCTTACCTATCCCGGCACGGCAATCGGTAGCGTGTCGCCCTTCTGCTACGAGATTATCCAGACCTTCCTTTTCCACGGCGTTCTTCTCGCCTGGGGATATCTTAATATTGCCCTCGGCGTTGTCAAGCCCGTATTCAAGCACTGCTATCGGGCGCTTATCGGTATCGTAATGGTAGCCGCGTGGGCCTTCCTCGGCAACTGCATCTACGGAGTACCCTATAACTACACCGACGCCGACCCCCACTTCGACTGGTTCTTCCTCACGGGCTCGACCTTCCCCTTCGTGCCGAAGGCCCTTATGCCCTTCGCGGTAATTACCGCGGTGTTCCTTATGGTGCTTATCATCTACGGCCTCTACTTCCTCGTTATGCACATCGCCGCAAAGAAGGCGGCACCCGCAGAGGAAAAAGAAACCGTAGAGGTTTAGTTTTTCCCTAATAATAAAAAGAGACTGCGGCTCGCAGTCTCTTTTTGTTCGGTTATGTCAAAATTCGACAGCCCACGGGCAAAGAGATTTTGAGCAGAAATCTTTCATCGCGACCCGAAGGCGTACAAAGGTACGTCGAGAGGGAGCGAGGGAAGATAGCAAACGAAAATAAAAAGAAAGCCGTAGGCTTTCAACCTTGACCTTGCCTACGAGCGTTTTGCAAAGGAAAGGGAGAGGCTTAAAAGTACCTCTCCCTAATATTTCGTTTGCGGTTATGCCAAAATGTCGAAGCCCGTCAAAGTAATTTTATTCCTGCTTCGCGACACCCCGTGCGTGTTTTCTCGTCCCAAATGCTGCACTGCACCTCTCCGATGTGCGCGGAGCCCATCATAAGCATACAGAGCCTCGACTGTCCTATACCGCCGCCGACGGTAAGGGGGAGCTTGCCCGCGAGGAGCATTTTGTGGAAGGGCAGCTCGGCGCGCTCGGTGCAGCCGCGCTCGGTGAGCTGGCGCATAAGCGACTCCTCGTCAACGCGGATACCCATAGAGGAAATCTCGAACGCGCGCCCGAGAACCTCGTTATAGAACATAATATCTCCGTTAAGGGCCCAGTCGTCATAGTCGGGCGCTCGTCCGTCGTGAACGGTGCCGTCGGGGAGCCTGCCGCCGATTTGCATAATCAGAGCCGTCTTATGAGTGCGGAGAAAGGCGTCCTCGCGCTCCTTTGGGCTCTTGTCGGGGTACATAGCGGCGAGCTCGGCCGTCGTTATTGCCGCCATATTGCGCGAGAGCTTAACCCCAATCACGGGGAACTCGGCACGAAGCAGCTCGAGCGTGTCGCATATTACGTCAACAATTGTTTGCGATATTCTCTTAAGATAGTCAAGAGTTCTGTCCTCACGGCGAATGACCTTCTCCCAGTCCCACTGGTCAACGTAGATAGAGTGAATGTTGTCGAGCTCCTCGTCGCGACGAATGGCGTTCATATCGGTATAAAGGCCGTTTCCGACGTAGAAGCCGTACTCGCCGAGCGCCTGTCTTTTCCACTTAGCGAGTGAGTGCACGACCTCGCCGACCTCGGCGGCATCGGGAATGTCGAAGGTAACGGGGCGCTCGGTGCCGTTCAAATTATCGTTAAGTCCCGAGGCCTCGGTTACGAAGAGCGGAGCGCTGACGCGCTTAAGGTTCAGCGCCTCGGCAAGGCGCGCCTGGAAGGTCTGTTTGATAAACGAAATCGCCTTCTGCGTAGCGTACAGGTCAAGAGGCGAGGAATAGTTTTCGGGTATATATAGCTTACTCATTGTTTTTCTCCAAAAAACGGAATTTAGAAGGGTAAACGAATTTGTATAAACATTAACGGCGAGAGGATTAACGCTTCTCGCCGTTTGCTTTTGTTTTATTATTTTACGCCCGTGGTATTGCGCAGCATTACGTCGTGATATCCGCCCTCTACGATGCTCGTCGAGGAGACGAGAGTCATCTTAGCCTTCTCTTGAAGCTCGGGAATGGTTATCGCGCCGCAGTTGCACATAGTCGATTTTACCTTATAGAGCGACTTCTCAACGTTGTCGTGAAGCGAGCCCGCATAGGTGACGTAGGAATCAACGCCCTCCTCGAAGGAAAGCTTTGCCTTACCGCCGAGGTCGTATCTCTGCCAGTTTCTCGCTCTGTTCGAGCCCTCGCCCCAATACTCCTTAACGTACTGACCGTTAACCATAATCTTAGGCGTGGGGGACTCGTCAAATCTCGCGAAGTATCTGCCGAGCATCATAAAGTCGGCACCCATAGCAAGCGCGAGGGTCATATGATAGTCGTGAACGATACCGCCGTCGGAGCAAATCGGAATGTAAACGCCGGTCTTCTCAAAATACTCGTCGCGTGCCGCGGCAACCTCGATTACCGCGCTCGCCTGACCGCGACCGATGCCCTTCTGCTCACGGGTGATGCAGATAGAGCCGCCGCCGATACCGATTTTAATAAAGTCGGCACCCGCCTCGGCGAGGAACATAAAGCCCTCTCTGTCAACGACGTTGCCCGCACCGACCTTAACCTTGTCGCCATACTTTCCGCGAATGAAGTCGAGCGTGCGCTTCTGCCAAATGGTATAGCCCTCGGAGGCATCGATGCAAAGAACGTCGGCGCCCGCCTCAACGAGTGCGGGAACGCGCTCCTCATAGTCACGGGTGTTGATGCCCGCACCTACGATATAGCTCTTGTTGGCATCGAGGAGCTCTTGGGGATTTTCCTTATGCTGAGAGTAGTCCTTGCGGAATACGAAGTACTTAAGATTTCCGTTTCTGTCAACGATAGGAAGCGAGTTAAGCTTATGCTCCCAGATAATATCGTTAGCCTCCTTAAGAGTAGTTCCCTCGGGAGCGGTAACGAGCTTGTCTATCGGGGTCATAAAGGTAGAAACACGCTCGGAGGTGTCCATACGGCTGACTCTGTAATCTCTGCTTGTAACGATGCCGAGCAGCTTACCGCTCGCCGTTCCGTCGGCGGTAACCGCCATGGTGGAATGTCCCTTCTCCTCCACGAGGGCAAGAACGTCGGCAAGAGTGCTCTCGGGAGTGAGGTTGGAGTCGCTCACAACGAAGCCCGCCTTGTAATTCTTAACCCTGGCAACCATAGCCGCCTCGTCCTCAATCGACTGAGAGCCGTATATGAAGGAAATTCCGCCCTCCTTAGCAAGAGCAATAGCCATCGTGTCGTTGGATACCGACTGCATAATTGCGCTCGTCATGGGAATATTCATCATAATAGGGCACTCCTCCTCGCCCCGTCTGTATTTTACAAGAGGGGTGCGGAGAGAGACGTTCGCAGGAATACAGCGCTCGTCGGTGTAGCCCGGAATGAGAAGATACTCACTGAAGGTGTGTGACGGTTCGTTGAAATAAGTCGCCATTTAACAATCCTCGCTTTTTGTCAATAAATAAATTATTATATATTTTAACACACTCGTCTGTGTCTGTCAATAAGATTTCAAAGTTTATTTTTTGTAATTTATTACACTCATGCGCTCTATCACCGCGCGCTTCGTTGCGTCCTCTATCACGCCGTCCACGGCGTATATCGAGGTCTGCTCGGTTATGGCATCGACAACCTCCATGCCCTCGACTACCCAGCCGAACGCGGCGTAAAGACCGTCGAGGTGCTCAATATAAGCACGCTCCTCGGTATTGCAGATGAAGAACTGCGAGGACGCGGAGTCGTAGCCGTTCCCGCGCGCCATAGAAACTACGCCGTACTCGTGCGGAATGTTGTTCTGATGTCCGTTTGCGGCAAACTCGCCCTTAATAGTCTTTCCCGAGCCGCCTCCGCCCGTGCCCTTCGGGTCGCCGCCCTGTATCATAAAGTTCTCCATAACCCTATGGAAGGTAAGGCCGTCGTAGAAGCCCGACTTAACGAGCTTAACGAAATTCTTAACCGTTATCGGTGCGTTCTCTGTATCGAGGCACATAATTACCGTGCCATAGTCCCGCACCTCCATTTTTACGTAGTAAAACTTCTTCGTGCAGGAAGAGAGCGCGAGCGGCAGCGTAAGGACCGTCACGATTAAAAGCAGCAGTGAGACTATTTTTCTTTTCATATTATATATCCTTTTCTATTATATCTGTTACAGGCATTTTCCGATAAGGAGCTCGAGCGCGACGTAGCCCGAGAGACCGCCGAACTTCGCCGCCGCATCGGCACGGCAAATCTCGTCAAGAGCCTCGACGAGCCGCTCGCGCCGACGGCGCTTCGCCGCGGTGATATAAAGCTTCAGCTTGTAGGGGTTCATCTTAAGAACGGAAGCAATATCGTCGGCCCCCCGCCCCTCGGCAAGAAGCTCGGAAACCGAGACGAGCTCGGAATAAATACGCGACAGCATAGCCATTATAACCGTGGGCTCCACCCTCTTGCTCTTCATATCCATAAGAGCCGAGTAGGCCAGAGCCGCATTACCCGCGAGAACGGCGTTCGAGAGAGCGAACTCCTCACCCCCCGAGGTATAGGACGCGACCTCGGCAATATCGGCCGTGTCGAGCACGGCACGCCCCGAGGCGAGCGCGTAGGACGAGAGCTTGATAACCTCATTGTTGAGAACGGTCATCGACCTGCCCGAGCGCGCAATCAGAGCGCGGACGGCCTCGTCGGAGACCCCAACGCCCTCGGCGGCAAAGTGCTTCTTTAGCCAAGAGGCGAGCTGTGCCTCGCTCGATAGCTCGAAATTTAAAATCGCGGCGCTCTCGCCAAAGCGCTTCGTAAATTTACTCGGCCTCCTTTGCGTGCCGAGCTCGACAGCCCCGTCCGAGACAAGAAAGACGAGCACGGTGCCGAGGCTCTCCGCCGAGAGCTCGATAAGTCCCTCGAGCGCCAGGCACTCCGACTCGGTCATTTTTAAGAAAGAGGGGTAGCGCCACTCAACGAGCTTACCCTCACTCATCACGGGGGGAGCCGTGAGCGCATCTCGGAGCGCGGCGTAATCCACCTCGGGCCCCTCGAAGACGACGTGATTAAATACCGCCGTCACCTCATTCGTGAGAACGGTGCGCCGTATCTCGCCGAGATAGTAGCGCTTCAGATAGTCCTCCTCGCCCGCAAGAATATAGGTGCCGACGAGCCGTCCCGTATTCAGTTGTGAGCGCAGAGCACTTATCTCCATTTTTCTCCTCCCGTGCGGTCAGTTAAGCCCGCGTGATACGGCCGAGGCCCTCATATTTACACGTCTTGCCACGCCGCCGACAGTCATATCGTAGACGAGGCGTATATCAATCCTCGCGCGCGAGGCGGAAATATCCACCCGCCGCGGAAGAATTACCATATCAAAGCTGTAGGGGGGTACGGAATACAACGTCTTATATTCCTCACCCTCGCGAAAGCGCATTTGTGACGAAAGCGCCCCCTCTCTTTTAAGTGTGAGCCCCTCACCCTCTATCTCGAGGGTCGTATTAACCTCGCCGCCCTCGGTGCTCTCGGTATAGGTGATGCGATATACCCCGCCGCCGAGGTCGGTAAGCGTTCCGACAGAGCTGCTCTTTGCCCTCTCGGGCTCGCCCACCTGAAGGCCCGCGCCGTCTATATCCGATATTACCGACCTTACCGACACGTCGGCCTGAAAGCTGATTTCCATAAAAACCACCAATTATATTTATAGGGGCTCTCGCAAGCCGACAGCCCCCAATTTTTTAAAAAGTGTCTCGGAGCGTTATTTGCCCGCGCGCTTTTTGACGTTGTACTCGCTGCGAGGATTGATAAGCTCGCGCCAGCCGAGAATTCCGCTCTCGAGCGCGGTAACGAGCACCTCGGCGCTCGCGATGTTCGTCGCAAGAGGAACGTTATATACGTCACAAAGCCGCAAGAGATTAAGCTCCGCCTCGCCGGGCTCCTTAGCCGGGTCGGTGCTCCTGAAGTAGAATACGAGGTCAATCTCGTTGTAGGATATCATCGAGGCAATCTGCTCGGTGCCGCCCGACGAGCCCGCGAGAAAGGTCTCAATCTCGAGGCCGGTCGCCTCGGAGATGTAGGTTCCCGTAACGTGCGTCGCGCAAAGATGGTGACGCGAGAGCGGTCCGCAGTATGCAATACAGAACTGCGCCATAAGCTCTTTTTTATTATCTTCAGCAATAATTGCAATATACATCGGTCAAATCCTCCTCTGTCACAGCGAAAGGGTTGTCTCGCAGCAGGCTTGTCCACGCCACTTATGGCATAATTCTATCATAAAACCCGCCTTTTGTCAATCATAAATATAAATATTATGCGCGCACAAAATTGTAATTAATTTTAACAAGCTGTCGTTTTTTTGAAATTATTATCGTTACTCCCTTGAAATTGTGAAAATAATGTTGTATAATAAGCAAGAGTTAAAATTTTAACATAATTTGAGAGGTAAATATACTATGAAGAAATTCGGTAGAATTGGCGTGCTCACCTCGGGCGGTGACGCACCCGGAATGAATGCGGCCGCAAGAGCCGTAGTACGCACCGCTCTTGCACACGGTGTCGAGGTTATGGGCATTTACCGCGGCTACTCGGGACTTATCGACGGAGATATCCGTCCTCTCGCTATCCGCGACGTATCAAATATTATAAACAAGGGCGGTACCTTCCTTTACTCCGACCGTTGCCCCGAGTTCAAGACTCCCGAGGGTATGGCTAAGGCGGTTGCCACCTGCCGCGAGTTCTGCATTGACGGCATCGTTGCCATCGGCGGCGACGGCACCTTCCGCGGCGCTACCGCGCTTACCGCCGAGGGTGTTCCCTGCATCGGAATTCCCGGCACTATCGACAATGACATCACCTCAACCGACAGCACTATCGGCTTCGATACCGCTATGAACACCGTCACCGAGCTCGTTGATAAGCTCCGCGACACCTGTGAGTCTCACGCCAGATGCAACGTCGTTGAGGTTATGGGCCGCGGCGCGGGCGATATTGCTCTCAATACCGCTATCGCTACCGGTGCTACCGGTGTCGTCGTTCCCGAGTTTCCCTTCGACGACGACGCACTTTGCCGTCATATTACCGAGGCAAGACATATAGGCAAGCGTAACTTTATCGTCCTCGTATCCGAGGGTGTCGGCAGTGAGTACGCTCCCGCACTCGCGAAGAAAATTCAGAGTGAAACGGGTGTCGAGACCAAGTTCGCGCGCCTCGCGCACGTCGTTCGCGGCGGTAACCCGAGCCTTCGCGACAGGGTTCTCGCATCGAGAATGGGCTCCTATGCCGTTGAGATGCTCCTTAGCGGTAAGTCGAATATCGTCATCTGTGAGAAGGCGGGTAATATCGTCTCGACCGACATCAACTACGCTCTCGCCCTTGACAAGATGTATAAGGGCACGCTCGCGGAGGGTCAGCTTGATGCCTTCTCCGCCGATGAGGTAGAAAAGATGAAGTCGGAGATTGCCGCGAAGCTTGACAGACTTTCCGCTCTCAACGAGATTGCAAAAACCATAAACCTTTAATTTTTCCCGCAGGGTGCAAGCTACGCACCCTGCGGCTTCTTTTCTACACCTTTTATAAATACTATTGACAAACGCCGTCATCTGTGCTATAATGCCCTTTGGAGATGTTGACAGGTCAACATTAACCAAGTCCTATGAAGGGGGGCTGTACTTGGAAAAAATCAGATTTGCGAAATTCACCCTTCTTATTGAGGGAATACACAAATGCATACAGAAAATGAAGGTTGACACCGTGTCAGAGCTCGGAATTAAGAGCGTGCACGTGTCCTGGCTCTACACTCTGCTTCGGCACGAGGAGGGGCTTACCGCCGCCGAGCTTGCACAACAGAGTATGGTTGACCGCTCTCTCGTCTCGCGCGAGATTGCCTCGCTGAAGAGGAGCGGACACGTAAGCGTCACGGGCGGCAGCGAGGGGCGCGGCTACAACTCGCGCATCACGCTCACCGACGAGGGCCGTGCTCTTGCCGAGAGGATAGCCGACGAGGTGCTCAATGTTCAAAATACCGTTGACGAGGGGATAAGCGAGGAGGAGCTTCGCTGCTTCTATTCCACCCTCGATAAGCTTAGTAAAAATTTTCAAAACCTTACTATCCCCACGGGGAAAAGAATTATTTAAGGAGTGCTTAACGAAATGAAACAGGAAAAGAAAATTCGCGAGAGAGTTGACTATCGCGATATAAGAGAGATGATTGAGGACATCGGCGACCGCTTCCGCGGCCACGGGGCGTACGCATACCGCCTTGACCCGAGGGATAAGGAGATACAGAAGAAGAGCTACGAGGAGCTTCGCGACGACGTCCGCGCCCTCTCGACGGCGTTTATTAAGAACGGCCTTGCGGGTAAGCATATTACCCTTATCGGTAAGCTCTCCTATAACTGGGTGCTCGTTTATTACGCGGCGCTCTGCACCGCCTCGGTGCTTACTCCCCTTGACAGAGAGTGGAGCTCCGCCGACCTCTCCGACACGGCGAAGCGTGCGAGCACCGACTTCGTCGTCGCCGACGGCGATATTTCAGAGAAGGCGGCCGAGGTTGCCGCGGCCTGCGGCGCTCCCGCGCCTATTGCGACGGGGGTCGGCATTAACGAGCTCCTCACCGAGGGCAAGGCTCTCTTCGCAGAGGGTGACCGCTCCTACTACGACACCGAGATTGACCCTCTCGCCATGGCACAGCTCGTCTTCACCTCGGGCACGACGGGTAAGGGCAAGGGCGTTATGCTCTCGCAGAGAGCTATCATCTGGGACCTCGCCGACGTCGTATCCTATATCGACTTCTCCGACAAGTCGGTCGGAGTTCTTCCCCCTCACCACACCTACGGCTCGTCGGTAAGCATCTACGGACAGAACAGCGTTGGTATCGAGGTCTATATCTCGAGCGGTATCCGCTACGTGGTTAAGGAGCTCAAGGAGCAACAGCCCGGCCACCTCGTTCTTGTTCCCCTTTATATTGAGACCTTCTACCGCAAGATACAGGCGACCCTTAAGGAGCAGAAGAAGGAAAAGCTCGTCGGCTTTATGATTAAGCTCTCGAACGGCCTTCGTAAAATCGGCATCGATTTAAGAAAGAAGCTCTTCGGAAAGATTACCGCGGCCTTCGGCGGCAGGCTTAACCTGCTTGTCTCGGGCGGTGCGGCCATCAACGAGGACATTATCAAGTTCTTCGACGGCATCGGCATCACCATTCTTAACGGCTACGGAATTACCGAGTGCGCACCCCTCATCTCGGTTAACCACTCGCAGAGAATAGTTAAGGGCAGTGTCGGCTTCCCTATCGACGGCGACGAGGTCAGAATTGACGACCCCAACGAGGACGGAGAGGGCGAAATTCAGGTCAAGGGCCCGAACGTAATGCTCGGCTACTTCGGTGACGAGGCGGCTACCGCCGATGCTATGACCGAGGACGGCTACTTCAGAACCGGCGACTACGGTAAGATTGACAAGAATGGCGCTATTCACATCACGGGAAGGAAGAAGAACCTTATCATTCTCTCCAACGGCAAGAACGTATATCCCGAGGAGATTGAGAGCGAGTTCGTCTCGGTTCCCGGCGTTCTCGACATCATCGTCTACGAGGGACAGAGCAAGAGGGGCTCTATGTACAACACGATAGTTGCCGAGATATATCCCGACAAGGAATATATCGAGAAGAACGGTATTACCGATATCAAGGCTCATCTTCAGAGCTTCGTCAACGAGTATAACCGCTCCGCCGTTTCCTATAAGAAAATCGGCGTGCTCAAGGTTCGTGACGAGGAGTTCCCGAAGAATACCCTTCGCAAGATTATGAGATTTAAGCTCGATATGACTATAGAATAATGTAAACCATACCGCACAAAGGGCGATTAGTTTCGAGCAGAAATCGTCGTTCTTCGTCCCGAAGTCGTACGAGGGTACGCCGAGAGGGCGAAAACGGCGATAGAAAACAAAAGGATAAAGAAGAAAGCCGCAGGCTTTCAACCTTAGTCTTGCCAACGAAATAAAGGAAAAGAAAAGAAAGGGACTGTGATTACAATCCCTTTCTCTTTTGTTTTCGGTTATGCCGAAAATAATCGTCCTATAAAAACAGTGGTCTTTTTTGCTCTCCGCGCAACAGCGCCTCAAGACACTCAGGTATCAGCTCGAAGCGCGCGACGAGCGAGTGCGGCTTACCCGTCGGGCTATCCTGATGCATAGGGACGAAGGCGACCGAGCGCCGCTTCAGCATCGTGCCGATATTGCCGAGGTTTTGCGACATCGCATCGTTCGTCGCGAGGGCGATAAGCAGGGGTCTGTCCGAGCGCAGATGCGCCTTTATAGCCATTGTGGCGGCGGTGTCGGTTATTCCCTGCGCCGCCTTTGCCAGCGTGTTACCCGTGCAGGGTGCGACGACGAGCGCATCGAGCGGTTGCGTGGGGCCGAGCGGCTCGGCGTCAACAATTGTGTGTATTATGCGCCGACCCGCGACCGCCTCAACCTCGCGCGAAATATCCTCGGCACGCCCGAAGCGTGTATCGGTATAGAAGGCATTCTCGCTCATAATCGGTACGAGCTCGTACCCGAGTGACGTCAGCGAGCGCATTACCGCGATGCTCCGCCCGAGGGTGCAGAAGGAGCCCGTGAGGCAATATCCTATCCGCCTACTCATAGCCGCCACCGAGGAGCGCACGGCTCGCCGCACGGTAGAGCGCACGCCCCGCACTCTCGGGAAATACACGTGCGGGAAGCGCGGGGTACTTCTCCACCTTTATTTTTTCGTCAAAGTTATCACCCGAGGCAAGCTCGATTATGCGCATACCCCCGTCCCGTGTCAGGCTCTCGGGGCTAAACAGTGTTGCGGGCGCCGTGTTAATCAGAATATCCACACCGAGGCTCGCCCCCTCGGCGAGGGGTAAAAGCTCGGCGGAAATCCCCGCCTCGCCGAGCTCGAGTCGCCGCCTCTCGCTCGTTGTGAAAACCCTCACCCTCGCCCCGAGAAAGAGGAGCATATTCACAAGCTGTCTGCCTATTCTCCCATAGCCCGCAATACCGAATTCAATATCCCTCGGCGCGCGCCTCTCGCTCGAGAGTATTATCCCGAGCGCCGCCTCTGCCGTCAGAGCGGCATTCTCATAGAGGAATTCGCCATCGAGCGCGGCATCGAAAACGAGCACGCCCCGCTCTCTTAGCCCCTCGGTAAATGGGGGCGGCAGAGAATATCCGACGACGGCGTCACCCTCGCCGACACCGTCGCTTATTCTTGAAATAGGTATATCCGTGCCGCGAATTTTGCCGCCCGCGACGCTCGGAATGGGCAAAATGATAACCTCGCGAAGCCGTGCCGCCTCGGGCGCGGCGCCGAGGAGCTCGGCGCACACCCTACCCCTTTCGCTATTTTCATAAGTAGTTACTGTCATTCTCTCAAAATCCTTTCGGAGCCCGCGGCACCTGCCGTCGGGCCCCGTTTTTTATACCCTTGGGTACACTTACATTTTATGCTTCGGGACGGGGGCGTGTCACCCCTCTGCCTCCTCGCATTTTTCTTCCCTTTTAAAGAAATCTCCTATTTTTTTCATCTTGCACTTAATAAAGCTTTTGCCGCGGCAAACGATACTCACCGCACCCACCGCCGCGAGCGTGCCGACCGCGAGCGCGAGCCAGGGCGTAGCACATCTTTTATCGCTTCTTCTGAACATACGAGGTCCTCTTCCTTTCATTTTTTATATATATTTTCCAAACAGACTTAAAATTATTTATCAAGGTTGACAAAAGAAGATTTTTATAGTAAAATTTATATAACAGATAAAAATTGGGGGACATTTATGATAAGATGCACTTCCTGCGGACACGTGTCCGAATATACCGGAGTTATATGCCCGAAATGTAAAGAAAAATATGCACTCGGTGCAGAGGAGCTCGCCGACATCGAGCGCGAGGTTGCCCGTGCATTCGATGCCAAGGAGTTTGAGATTGCGGCCGAGGGCTACCGTATTCTTGCCGACTTCGGCAATCTTCGCGCTATGCGCGAGTACGGCAGAATTCTCGAGCGCGGCGAGATAGCCACGCGCGACCTCGACCTCGCTATGCACTACTTTGGCCTCGCCGCCGAGCAGTGCGACCCATACTCCTGCTTCCGCTACTCCCGCCTCGTCGGGCGCGAGAACCGTGAGGCGGCCTTCTTCTGGCTCCGCTTCTCGGCCGTCATCGGCTGTCTTGAGGCCTATCCCGTGCTCGCAGAGGAGCTTATACGCCGCGGTGAGGACGAGGCGGCCAATTACTACCTCGCGCTTGCCGCCGCGGCAGACGACACCGACAGTATAGTCACTCTTGCAAAAAGATATGCCGAGGGCCTCGGCACGCCCCCCTCGAGCGCCTTCGCAAAGTGGTATCTCGATAAATTCGTGCTCCCGCCGATTAACGCGCTCCGTCTCGCCTATCAGCTACGGCAGGTTAAGGCGGCCGAGCCGCCCGCACCCCGTCACCCAAGCTATAGTGCTATGCTCCATTCGCTCGCCCACGATGCGCGTGAGCTCGGCCTTCACTCGGCCTTCTGCCGTATTGCCGAGCTGCTCTCAAACGAGGGCGATATGTCGATGCGCACTGCTCTCGCCGTCTGCTACGCCGAGGGGCTCGGGGTTAAGGCCGATGCGGCCGAGGCTATTGACCTGCTCGAGAGTGCGGCGGTGCACGGCTGTGCCGAGGCATACCGCAGGCTCGGAGACATCTACATAGCGGGTAAGATTGTTCCCCGCTCTCCCGAGCGTGCGCTTAATCACTACCGCTCTGCCGCCGAGGGCGGACAGAACAGTGCCTATGAAATTATGGGCGACGTCTACCTTAAGGGTGAGCTCGTCGAGCGTGATATTCCCGAGGCAATACGCCTCTTTGACCTCGCCGCGCGCGAGGGCGTTACCACCGCGAGAGAGAAGGCCGAGGGCCTTCGTGCACGGCGTGAGGAGCTCGCCCTTATGGCAGAGACCGCCTCGCCCGAGGACGCCTTCCGCTATCTTTGCATCAGCGCGGGAATGGGTCATATCCCCGCCTACCGTGAGCTCGGCCTTTGCTTCCTTCGCGGGCTCGGCACCGAGGCCGACCGCCGCCGCGCCTATTCCTGGTTTCTCCGTGCCGTCGAGGCGGGAGATACCTCGGCGCTCTACCCTCTCGGCCTCTGCTACTCGAGGGGCATCGGTACCGCCTTTGACTTTGACCGTGCGCGCGAGGTGCTCGTCCGCGCGGGCAAATACGGCTATACCGAGGCAAGGGAGGAGCTCGTCCGGCTTCTTGAAAACAAGAAGCGGCATATTGCCGCCTCGCTCTACTCGCGCGCTATGCGCCTGATTTATCAGAAGAAATTTACCGAGGCAAAGGACACCCTCGAGCTCTGCGACAGGCTCGACCACGGTAAGGGCATATATACACTCGGCTGTATGTTCGAGTTCGGTCTCGGTATTCCCACCGAGCGCGAGAGAGCGTTTGCTCTTTACGACCGCGCCTTCAGCCTCAGGTTCCGCGACCCGAGAGCGGTGTACAAGCTCGCCGTTCTTAAAATGTCGCGCCGTAAGGATTAAATCTACAGTATATATAAAGAAAGAGAGAACAAATCGGTTTTTTAGGCCGAGGTGTTCTCTCTTTTTATTATTTTGTCTCGGTTACGTCCACAAGCTCACAAAGCATATTCATAACGTACCTGTAATGGCCCTCGACCGTGAAATAATCCTCACCGTAGTTCTCGTCGTAAAAGGCCTTCATCTGCTTCTCAAAGGCGGCACGGGCCTCGAGATATTTCTCCTCGGTCTCGTACTTATCGGGGTAGCAGTTGGCAGACTCGAGATAGCGCTCGAGCGTATCGTTGTAAATCTCGTCGCGCACCCGCTCGAACTCCTCGCCCTCGGGAAGAAGGCCCTCCTGTCTTGCCACGGTGTAGAATATCAGCCGCTCCTTTACACTGAGCTCCGCCTCCTCGCGTATATAGTCCCGAAAGTCGGTGCCCGCGGGGAGCCCGTAGGTCTGTATAACGTAGTCGCCGATAGATGAGTAGATACCCGAGCTCTCGTAGTAGGCGTACTCGGCCTCAAGGTTCAGAAGCATTTCGGTATAGACGGCATCGACCTCGAAGCGCGGTAGCCTCTTTATGCTCGCGCCGCGGAAGAGCTCCTCCCATATTTTCTCCTCGACAAGGGCGTTAAGCCTCGCCGCTCTTTCCTCCTGTAGCGTATCTAACAGATAAGCGCGGTAGCGCTCGGCGAGGGTATCACCGAGGTAATAGCGCAAATCCGCCGCACTCACGCCGAGCGTGTCGGTAATGAATTCGTCGTTATATTCGGGCACGCTGTATTCAATTCCGCCCATAACGAATATCTCGAAGTATGCGATAACGCCCCGCATATCCTCGGCCTGATAATCCTCGGGAAAATAGGTCTCGACCGTCAGCACCTCGCCCTCGGTCAGAGAGAAGCGCCCGTGAACTGTAATGTCGTAGAAGACGCGGTCGCCGCCCTCGCCCGCCGACACGAAGCTGTCGGGGAGCAGCTTACCGACGGGCTTACCGAGAATAAAATCGTTGAAGCCCTCACCGAAGAGCGCCTCGGCCGAGCCGTCGACAAGCGAGACGTGTGTCGGCACGTTGGTCTGGTCGTTGCCCTCGGGATTAATTACCGAGTAGGTAATATACAGAATATCGCCGTCAAGAACGGTGCCGAGGTCGCTCGCCTCAAGGGTCGCATAATCCACCGTCTTATATCCGAGCAGCTCCTCTTCGAAAAGGAGCGTGCCCGAGCCGAGCTCGATATAATCCTTCTCCTTCTCCGCCTGAGTTCTCTCCTCTAACATCGCATAGAGGTTGCAGCCGCCGTCAAAATAGCTCCGCACGCCCCCCTCGAGCGTATAGCCGCGGTAGTAAAGCTCCACCGTGTCACCGACCGAGAGCGTGAGCCATCTCATAAACGCACCGCCGTTCTCGGCAGCACCCTTATTCTGTGCGAGCAGGCGGGATATGGCGACATCAACGTCGCGCTCACCGACGGGGTCGAGCGTGCTCGTATATTTTATATTCCGATAAACCTCGGGGGATACGCTTACGTATTTTCCGAGGTTGTCGCTAAGGTAATTTATTCTTTTCTGCTTTTGTATATTAATAATAAGAAGCGTAATTACCGTGGCGACTGTTGCCACGAGCAGAACTATCGCGGTTACAATCAGCGCAACCCTCCTTCGCCGCGCAGCCAAGGCCTCCCTCTCTCGCCTCTGCCTCGGGCTTAGAGGCGGTCTCTTCGGCGCGCTCGCGGCCCTCGTCACGGGGCTCGGAGCGGGTCTTTTTCTTTTCTTTTTCTTACTCATATATTCTCCGCTTTCAGCTACAGACTATCGGCATACGCCGTCGCGAGCGCATCGCACCTCTCGTTGTAGGGGTGGCCCGCGTGTCCCTTCACCCAGATAAATTTCACACTATGTATCCTTGTAAGCTCGTAAAGGCGAGCCCAGAGGTCGGGGTTTTTAAGCTCCTCGCGCCCGCGCCGCCAGCCGTGCTCGCGCCAGCCCTCTACCCAGCCCTCGTTGAAGGCATCGGTCAGATACTTCGAGTCCGAATAAAGCGTTACCGAGCAGGGCTCCTTCAGCGCCGAAAGTCCCTCAATGGCGCCGATAAGCTCCATACGGTTATTCGTTGTCAGAGCCTCGCCGCCCGACATCTCCCTCTCGTGCTTACCGTATACGAGGATTGCACCCCAGCCGCCGCGGCCGGGGTTACCGCGGCAGGCGCCGTCGGTGTACAGAGCTACTTCCTTCATAATCTCTCCTTAAAATAAAGGACTGCCCTGACAGGATAGTCATAGGCTCGCTGTCAGTGCAGTCCGTATCGGGCGTTATTACTCGCCCTCGGTCTCGTCCTCTTCGGTCTCTTCCTTAATGGTGTAGTCAACGCGAGAGTACATAACCTTATTCTTGTTCTCGGCGTCCTCTCCGTCCTCGTCAATCTCAAGGATATGGTTCATAACCTTGTCGAAGAGCTCGGAGTGAATGAAGTCGTCCTTACTTACAACCTCGCTGCCGAAGATATACTCATAGTACTCAGCCATATTCTCGGCTGCATCAATCTCCTCCTCGGTGAGAGAGATGTTGTAGTAGTCGGCGAGAACGTATACGCCGATAATCTCTTTAACCTCGTCCTCGGCAATTCTGCGAACAGCCGCCTTGGCATCCTTCATCGAGGCGTTCTTATCAAGCTTAAGCTCATCCTGTGCGATGAGGTAGCCGAGGAACTTGCCACGGTTCTTGTAGTAGTCGTAGTTAGATACCTTAGAGGAAGAGGTGGAGCTGTAATTGCCCTCGTTGTAATCGTACTTGTACTCGTTCATAAGACGGTCGTACATATCGTTAACGGCGCGCTTGGGAAGATCGCCGCTGTATACGAGATACTTATCGAGGGTCTCGTAAACTGCCTTGGCAAGGTTAGCCTTAAGCTCGCTCTTGTAGGCCTCGAGAAGAGTGTCGTACTGAGACTTCTCGTAGTCGGCAACGATAAGCTCCTTAATGGTCTTCTCGCCTGCGGGAGTGATATCAAAGATTTTCTCAATCTGTGCGTCGACGTCGGACTGAGCCTTCGCCTCCTTGTCCTTCGCACCCTCTACCTTCTCCTCGGTATCGGTTGCGGGCTTACCTTCAAGCGCGAGCTTTGCCGCATCATAAGCGTCCTTCTCGGCCTGAGTAGCCTTGTCATATCCGCCTGCCTTATCTACGGCATCCTTAGCCTTGTCAAAGGCCTCCTGCTTGGTCTCGGTGTTCTTCTTCGCATCGGTGAGGGTCTCCTGAAGCTTAGCAAGCTCCTCAACGAGAGCGTTGAGGGTTACCGCATCACCCTCTGCGGGAGTGTACTTAAGCGTGAGGTCGGCGAAGATTTCAAGGCTTCCCTTATCGTCCTCGTCGTCGTCAAAGTCGCCGTCGTCGTTGTGGTCGTGAGCCGCGGCAATCTTGTCACCGAGAAGAGTGCGGAGCACTGCATCGGCATCAAGAGCGGGGGTCTCAAGGAAATATACGGGGAATACGTGATAGGTAAGCTCAACGTCCTTGATGTCGTACTCAACGCCGTTTACGTCCTTAACCTTCTTGGAGGCGGTATAGGTGGTGTCGGTGAACTCGCCAATCTTGATGCTGTTCTCAACAACCCACTGAACCTTAACGCCGGTATACTTTACGTCAAACTCATGGCCGTTAACGGTCTCCTTACCGTCCGGAATGGAGACGGTGGTGTTAACGCTCTTGCCTACAAGCTGAGAGTAAAGCTCGTGGTTAGCGTCAATCTCTACGTAAGACTGGGTAACCGTAGCGGGCTTGGTAATAGAGGTGTCGGTCGAGGTGGTGGAATAGGTCTTGGTGTAGGAGACTACTATTCTGTCGCCCTCAGCAACCGTGCCGTCGGTTCTGGTCTTGTATGCATAGGTCGAGAAGTCGATAGCGGCTACCGCATCGGCGATATCCTTGCTAAGACCCTCGTTCGAGTAAAGGCCGGTCTGAACCTTAACCGCGCTCGACTGCTTCATATTGCTTGCAAAGAGGGTAACCGTCTTGGTAGAGCCCTCGGTCTCACCCTTAACCTCTGCGGTGCAGTAATATACGTAATATACGAGGTCGTACTTGTCGGGAGTGCCCTCGGTCTTCTTTGCCTCGGTGTCAGCCTCCTTCGCAAGAGCGGTAAAGATAACGTCGTTTACCTTCTCAATTCTTACGGTCTCGTCGGTGCCGAAGTCGCCGTCAGCAATAGCAAGCGCAAGCAGCGCGGCAGCAAAATCCTTCCCGTCAATCTGACCGTTCATCGTCGCGTAGTCGGACATATCGTCCTTCGCATAGCTGTATCCGCAGCCAACGAGCGAAAGAAGTGCCATAACCGTAACGAGAATAAGTGCAATAATTCTCTTTTTCATCTGTCGTTTTTCCTTCTATATGATTGTTTTTTTAAACACATTTATCAATGCTTTGTCTATTATAACACAACGAGAGAGAAAATGCAAATGTTTTTTTAAAAAATATTATATTTATTTAAAAATTACTTTTCCTCATACTCGGGATAGTCGGGATAGGGTATATCGGTGGTGAGCTCGCGGCCGTTAAAGAGGCCCACGAAATTAAGCACCACGGTCTTGAAGGAGAAGGTCGTCATATAGAAATCCTGCACCTTCATCTCCCCGATTTCGTTACCCTCGCTATCGGTTTTGTAGAGCGAGACCATAACCCGTCTGTCGTCGATACGGTAGAAGTCGTAGACGTAATACTCGTTCTGCTCGTCGCGCAGCTTCAGCTTAAGCCTCATAAGAAGCTCGGTCCGAAGGGCCGCGCTCTGCTCCTCCTCGCTTAAGGTATCCTGGTAGCGGATATTAAGGAGCATATGGTAGAGCGTGCGGAAATTCGACACGCCCACGGTCTCGGTGGGGCTGGTGTTCGGCAGCTTGTTGCCGCCGCCGAGGGTGTAATTGTAAAGCGTGCTTACGCTGACCTCGCTCTTGCCGTTTTTTGTAAGGTATTCCTTAAGATAGGTCGGCATAGAGTCGGCCGAGGCCGCGGCGCTGATTATATACTGCTCGCTCTTGGTGTAGGAGACACCCGCCTCGGGCTTCTGCGTCGTGGGCGTAATATATCCGTCGCCGGATATAAGATACACGACCTGGGTTCTTATATCAAAATCGTAGCTGCCGTATACGTCCTCCATAAAGAACTCGACGTCGAGCTCCTTAAGCTCGAGAAGGTTGGTAAGAAAGATATTCCGTCTCGCGTAGAAGTCAACGAACGTCATATCGAGGAAGTACATATCGGTAGCATCGACCTCGGCGATAAGGTCGTACATATCCGAGCCGATATAGCGCACGCGCTGTCCGCTTTCATTCACCGTCTCGGCGCTGATATAGAGAGTGAAGCCGAGCGTGCCGTACCAGGCGTAGTCAACCACGTCGTCAAGAATTGACGGAGCACCGCCGTCCTCCCTCTCGTCCTCTATTTCACGCTCGATTTCGTAAATTCCGCGGGGAAGCTCGAAATACACGGTATGCGCGTAGAGGCCGTACTTCTCCATATTCTCGTGCGTGAGGCCGAGGGCCACCGTCTTGCCCGACAGACCCTCGGAATGCGAGGAGCTGCCCTCGCGAGCGATGCCGCCGAAAAAGCGCACCACACCCTCGCAGGCAGAGGCGTTAAGTCCGTAGAGCTTGTACTCGTTGTTGAGAGTGTTCTCAAAGAAGGATTCGCCGAAGTAGGGGTCGCGCTCCGAGGCGTTGACGTAGCGGAAGGAGGCGACAATCTCAGAGGTGATAAAGCAATCGACGTATTCGATTTCATAGGCCGTAAAGTCGAGCAGCGGCTCGTAGTAGCGATACTCCGAGTAGACCGTGCTGTTAAGCTTCGTGCCCGCCCCCTTGCCGACGAGGGCATCTACAAGCCCCGCCCATTTCGGGTTCTCGGAGACGTCGGAGAGCGAGATGTTGGCCGTCTTATCCTCTCCGCGCACGCCGTTTACCGTCTCGTAGTATATAAAGGATACGAACGAGGTCTCGTCAACCTTATCCATAATCCTGCCGTCGGGGCTGAATATATTCGTAATCTCGCGCACGACGAGCTTCTCGTTAAATATCAAAGAGGAGCGCTCGCTGTAGGCAATCTCGAATACGAGGGGCTCGGAAAGTACTCCGACACTGCCCGAGATGGCAAAGTAATCGCGCACGGTGGGGGGGATAAGCTCCTCGGAGAGGTCAAGCACCGCGTGAAGCGGGCAGTCTCCCACAGACCTGCCGTCGATTTTAAGAGTATAGGTTATTTTAATTTTTTCATAGCCTGCCGTCGGCGTGCCGAGGGCGCTTATCTCTCCCGAGCCGTCAAGCACGGCCTCGACGGCCGTGACGGTGTACTCGTAGGTCGAGCGCGAGAGGGTGAGTTCGAAGGAATAGGGCTCCTCGAGCGCACCTATCGACAGCCCGCGCAGGGCCGTAACGACCTTCGCGGGAAGGATATGGTCCTTAAGGTCGAGGGTCGCGTTCGTAAAGCTCACGCGCTCGCCGCCCACGGTATAGCTGCCCGAGACGGTAATTTCATTATTGTTGCCAACCTTAGTACCGTGCTTCGTTATAACCGTGCCGCCCGAGGTAATGCTGTCCACCGATGAAATATAGACGGTGTAGGTATTCTTCTCGGCCGAGGAGAAATCGATAAGAAGCCTGTCCGACTCGTTCGCGCGGGCGGTAAGCGTAATTACGACACGCCCCGCGGGGTCGAGTGTATAATCCTCTCCGATTTTAAGCCCGGTGAGAATATTTTTTATTCTCTCGAAGTCGCGGTGCGACTTAAGGGCCGCAAGGTCAAAGGTAAGGTATCCGCCCTCGTTCCTCTCGTATCCGTCGTCGCCCGGGGTATAGTCGGCTCCCGCATCGACGGGAAGCTCGGATTTGCCGAAGGCAATAACCTTAGAGCCCTCGAGAACGGCATCACCCTCGGCCTCGTGCTTCTCGTTCACCCAGGACTTAAAGTCGGTGGTGAGATAGGGCTCGAACGCGGAGTCCGATGCGAGTCCCTCGGAGACGAGCATACCCTTAACAAAGGTATGAACTCCGCCGAGAGCATATTCAAAGTAGTTGGAATTGGTGTAGTAAATGCAGTCGCGTGCCTTGGCGTTGCCCTCGGCATCGTAATCGACTATTCGGTAATAGAAGCCCTTGTTCGTTATCGGGCGGTCACCGAGAAGAATGGCGTAGTGGCGGTTTTCGGTCTCTCCGTCCTCATTCTCCACCTCGGCAACAAAGGAAATCTGCACAGCCCGGTCGGCGCTGACACCGTATTCCTCAATCAGCGCGGCCCTCTCCTCACGGCTCGCCTCGTCGGTGCCCGTGGGCAGAAGAATTCGCTGGTCGAATATCGGCGTGCCGATAGCCGAGCACAGATAGGTCAGAAGATAAATTCTGCCGTAGCCGTCGTTTTCCTCGACGGCGTAAAGCGACTCGTAGTCGAAGCCGCCCTCGGCGCCCGCAACGGGGGGAATGTACTGTACCATTTCCTTAATTCCCGCATCGCTCTTGCCGTAGCCTATCCAGAAGCTGCCGTTCTCCTCAAGCCTGGTGAAGTCGAACATCTCCTCGCCCTGGACGACGAGAATGGAAATTATATCCTTTTCTCTCACCGAGGGGTAGGCCGTCGGGACGTTGAGATAGAGTCCCTCGCCCTCGAGAAGCTCGGGAGGACGGCTCCCGCCGCCGCCCGATTGGTTTTTCGCGGCTATGCCCACGACGATAAAGTAAATCGCTATTAAGAAAGCTATAACCGAACAGAGAGCAATGAGAGCTATTGCGTTTTTTCCGAGTTTTTTCTTTGCTACTTGCTTCATTCTCTCCTCCTTACAGGAATTTTCTCTTCACGAATACGACCGCGCCGAGCACCAAGGCGGCGACGGGTGCCGCAAACACTATAACCGTGTATACGGTAATCGCGGTGCTCGATATACCGCTCTTATACCCGCCGAGCGAGCCGTCGCCGTTGTAGTAGGGCGTGTCGAGCTCGGTAAGCTCGGTGCTGACGGTCTGCTTGCCCGCAAACGAGGTCGAATTAAGGCTGAGGCCGCCGAGCTCGTCGGGTGCGTAGCTCTCGGTTCTCGATATGTTCTGTATAACCGCAGAGAGTATATCCCTGTTCGCATACGAGGCGTTACCGATAAGCTCGTTCGAGAACATTTCCTTACTGTTCGAGCAGAACATATAGGAATAAACGTTGTTACCCGTGTGGGAGTCGGTGGTCTTCCTGACCGCCATGGCCGCAAGCGTCCTCTCGCCCTCGTCAAGAGCGAGGTCGCCGACCTTATCGTAGGCCTTCGCCGTAGCGCTCGTGCCTATGAAATGTGCGTAAACCCTGTCGGCCGAGGTGTCGCCTGTCTCGAACATAGATTCGCCGTCGGGATAAGCGCAATAAATATATCCCGCATCGGTGAATACCATTTTCGGAGCGCTGTCGAGGGTTGCGTATTTCTCGTAGTAGGCCATACCGAGGTTCTCGGGGTTGGTGTCGTAGGTCGCAACTATCGTCGAGCCCACACCGAGCGTCTCGTCGAGCTCGCTCTCAAGAGAGCTCGCGGTGTCGCGCACCTGGAGATTGCCGAAGCCGAGTCCCCACTCGGCCGCGAAGAGCTCGAGGTTGTCAAGATAATCGACTCTGTAATCCTTGTTAATAATTATCGCTCCGTTACCGCGCACGAGGTATCTGTCGAGCTTCTCGAGGTCGGAGATATAATTTATCTCGTCGTATCTGTCGGGATAGGACTTGAAGTCCTCGGTGGGATTGTTGATTATAAGCAGTGCGCAGTCCTCGGGCACCGACTCCCAGGCCGATATTTCGCCGAGCTTTATTGTAAAGCCGCGCTCGGTAAGCAAATCGGCGAACTCGGCGAGCTCGAGGCTCATCTCGCTCTCGCGGTTCTTGGGGTCGTAATAGCTCTCACCGTGGTCGGTGAGGAAGTAGGCCGCGGGCTGATTTATCGCCGTAAGCGAGAGCATAATCGAGGCAAGGCGGTACTCTCCGTCATAGGAAAATTTGTTATCCGACCAGAACGAGGCTCCGTCAACAACCCTGTACTTGGCGCCGTAGGTAACTATTATGTCACCCGCAACTATCGTGTCGAGCGAGGTGGTCTTATATTTCGCCACCCTCTCGGGGCTCGTCGCGAGGTTGACCGTCTCAACGTTAAGGTTCTCGAACCTGTTGCGCAGAGCAAGCGCCATAAAATAGGTCGGGCGCAGAGCGTCCGAGTCAACGAGCCTGTCGGGGTCGGCGCAGAAAATTATGTTTATCGGATTTTTCAGCTTATAATTTCCCTCGCCGTCGCGGGAATCGAGTATACCGCCCGCTATCCTCTCCATATTGTCGGAGAGGGTGTAGAAGCGCTCGCGCGTGAGGTCTATCTGCACGAGATGCTGTCCGCCGAGGTAGTTGAATATCAGATTGCAGAGGACAAGCAGGACTATAAGCGCCACGCTGAGCGCGCCGAAGGCCTTAGTCCGCCTGCTCTTTCCTGAAAATAGGCTTTTTTTCATCGTTTAAGCATTCTTTCTTTTTATTATCAGCACTGCACCGAGCACGGCAAGAAGCACGGGCACGGCGAGTATTACGGCCGTATAAATTTTCGCCTCTCTCATAGTGAGATTTTGAAGCGTGGTCGTGTCGGTCGAGACTATATTACAGCCGTAGGGCGTGCAGGGCGCATCGGTGAGCTCGTCAAGAAGAGCAATCACGAAGGTCCTGTTCGCATATCCCGAGGAGGCCATAACGTCACCCGTGGTAAGAAGCACGGTCGAGCTCACGCACACCGAGCCGCCCGCCTCGCCGTAATCGGCAAGGGCGACGGTGGCGAAGCCGCCGTCGCTCGACACGGTCTCGTCGCCCCGAGTAGCCTCGGAGCTGCCCGAGGATACGAGGAGCGCCTCGGCACCGCCCGAGAGGGTGAGGGCCGAGCACTCGGAGACGAGCACCTTATCGGCCGAATATTTCGACACGACGGAGGCGAGCCTCTGTGCCGCCTCGCCCGAGCCGGGCTCGGTAACGAAGGTCGTGCCCGCGGTGTTAACCGAGAGCGCCGAGTCCTTTATAATATCGCGGCAGTAAACGCCGTCGGCATCGGTGCCGCCCGAGAGGACTATTCCGCACTCGGCGATGAAGGCCTCAAGCTTCGGCAGCCTCTTGGAATACGGGTCAAACGCGGCAAGCAGCCGTCCGCCCGACAAGAGATATTCGTCGAGCCTCTCGAGCTCCGCCTTTATCTTTATCGACGAGCCCGCGGCCGCACGCTCAAAGTCATTCTTCGGATTGGAAATGACAACCGCCGCGGCATCCTCGGGCACGCTGTGGTGCGAGAGGTCGATAACGTCAACGTAGAAGCCGAGGCAGGATATGAGATTGGTAAGGGTGACGTCGGCAGTCTCGCCGTGTCCCTTCGTGAAGTAAACCGTCCTATGCTCGTCGGTCAGCACCCAGGACATCATCGAAGAGATAATCTCCTCTCCGTTGTAGGCGTAGACCGCGCCCGAGGAATTGATGCCGAAGAAGTCGGAGTAGCCGAGCGAGGACACCGTATCGGTAATAACGCGGTAATTGTCTCCCGAGGAGAATATAACCGAGGTGGAGTTTATCACCGTCTCGTTGCCGTTCATATCGGTACGGTATTTATTAAGGTCTACGCGCTCCTCGGTCTCGTGGTCGCGCATGGTGATAATATTCACAAAGCGCAGCCTTAGGAGCGTGGGGTACTTCTCCTGTAAAAGCCGTGCGGTATTGATAACGTATTTGCCCGAGGAGTGCGCCCACATTTCCCCCTCCGAGCGACAGAAGGTAATGGTAATCTCGCGCCCGTCCTCTATCGCCTCGGCAAAGAGTGCGTCGGTGTCGCCCATAAGCGAGAGGTCGTCGGTGGGCGTGTAGCGTTTATACCACCGAAGCGCCGTGCCGAGCGAGTAGAGAAAGACGTTTACGATAACGACGAGCAGAACAACGAGCGCGGTAATCAGCGCCGACTGCCCGCCCCGTCCCGTGAGGGCTCCCTTCATTTTCTTGAAAAAGTTCTTCATCTTCCGCCCTCTTAGTTGTATCTTCTTCTGTCAAATACGCGGACGGTGAGATATATAAAGAGTGCCGCTATGCTGAGATAGTAGAACACCGCGGAAACCTCGAAGTAGCCGTTAGTGAAGCTCTGGTAGCGCGAGAGCACCGAGAAGGTGTCGAGCACGTAGCGGAGCCAATAGCTCGTCGGAAGCAGCGAGGAGAGAAGCCCCACGCCGATAAAGCCGAGGATAATCGCTATCGTACCGATAGCCGCGGAGAGCTGGTTCTCGGTAAGCGAGGAAACGAAAACACCGACGGCGATAAACACGAGCCCGACGAGGAGCATCGCGAGCATATTGCCGAAGAGCGTAGCAAATTGCAGCCTCGCGTAAGGAATAAGGAAAAGGAAGTAAAGCGAGGTGAAGAGCTGTGCCGCGGCAAAGACGGTATAGGACGCGAGAAATTTACCCATAACCATTCCTGTTATCGACACGGGAGAGGTCATAAGCAGCTGCTCGGTCTTCATCTTCCGCTCCTCGCTAAAGGACTTCATTGTCAGAAGCGGGAGCACTATCGCCGAGAATATAAGCATAAGCGAATAATACGAGGTGACGTCTGCCGACATCGAGAAGAGCGTGGAGTAGCAGAAAAGCACTCCCGCCACAGCGAGATAAATCACGAGAAATACGTAGCCGATAACGCCGGTAAAATAAGCGCGAAGCTCTCTTTTATAAATTGCAAGCATTTTTTCTCCCCCTTATCTCTTAGCCCTTTTCTTCTTGTCGGTGCGGGCGCCGTCCGAGCGGTCAACGAGGCGGATAAATACCGTCTCGAGGTCGGTGCCGACGTTCTCCATTCCTATCAGAACGAACCCGCGCGAAACGCAGGTCGAGAACACGGCGCGGCGTACGTCGGTGCCGCTCTCGGTCTCGATTATATACGCATAGGCATCGAGGTCGCGCTCGCCCGTAGCAGTAACGCCGCGAACCCCGTTTATCTTCGAGAGCGCCGCCTCAACCTCGCGCGCGCTTCCGCAAATCTTCACGCGCAGGCGATAGCTGTCCTCAATTGTGCGCACGATGTCCTCGGTGCGCTCGTCGGCAATAATCTTGCCCTTGTTTATAATGATAACTCTCTCGCACACCGCCTGAACCTCGCCGAGAATGTGGGTGGAGAGGATAACCGTGTGCCGCCTCGCGAGCGTGCGCAGAAGGCTCCTGACCGCGAGAATCTGCTTCGGGTCGAGGCCGACGGTCGGCTCGTCAAACACGAGCACGCGCGGGTCGCCGATAAGTGCCTCGGCAATTCCCACCCTCTGCTTGTTACCCTTCGAGAGGTTCTTTATAAGCCTGTGCTTAAGGTCGGAGAGCTTGACCACCGAGAGTATCTCCGAGAGATGCTCCTCACGCGGCAGGTCGGTGCCCTTAAGGTCATAGACAAAATTCAGATATTCCATAACCTTCATCTCGGGATAGAGAGGCGGCTGCTCGGGCAGAAAGCCGATATATTTCTTGGCCTCTATCGGGCTTTCGAGCATATCAACGCCGTTAATCTCGACCGTGCCCGAGGTCGAGGACAGATAGCCCGTAAGTATATTCATAACCGTGCTCTTGCCCGCGCCGTTGGGGCCGAGAAGGCCTACGATCTCGCCCTCGCCAATCTCGAAGGAGACGTCGTCGAGCGCGTAATTCGAGCCGTAGCGCTTCACAAGATTTTTAATCTTAATCATTTCTCTTAAATCCTTTCGGAAAAATTGGACAAACTATTCGTCAATTTTAAATTATAACATATATTTATAAACAAATCAATAACAAATCGTAATAAAATTTAATATATAGGGGCCGAGGAGCCCCCTCGGGCTTGACAAAAGCAAAAAAGGGTTGTATAATCAATTGTATAATGATTTTCTAAGTCAACCGAGTGAGGATATATGGAAAACGAAATCAAAAAAACAGTATTCTCGGGGGTACAGCCCTCGGGAAACCTTACGATAGGAAACTATCTCGGAGCGATAAAGAACTTTCCCCGCTTCTCCGAGGAATATAATACCTTTTTCTGTGTCGTGGACCTTCACGCCATTACGGTAAGACAGGTGCCCGCCGAGCTTCGCCGCCGCACCTACGAGACCCTCGCGCTCTATATGGCGGCCGGCCTCGATGCCACGAAGAATACGCTGTTCGTCCAGTCCCACGTGCCCGCGCACGCCGAGCTCGGCTGGATACTCGACTGCTACACTATGTTCGGCGAGCTCTCGCGTATGACACAGTTTAAGGACAAGAGTGCGAAGAACGCCGAGAATATCAACGCGGGTCTCTTTACCTACCCCGCGCTTATGGCGGCCGATATTCTGCTCTATAAGACCGACCTCGTTCCCGTCGGCGTAGACCAGAAGCAGCATCTCGAGCTCGCTCGCGACGTGGCTATGCGCTTCAATCAGGTTTACGGCGAGACCTTCACCGTTCCCGAGCCCTTCATCTCCGAGGACACGATGAAGATTATGTCGCTCGCCGAGCCCACGGCCAAGATGTCGAAGTCCGACCCAAATCAGAACGCCGTCGTGTACATTCTTGACACGAAGGACGATATAATGCGTAAATTCAAGCGTGCCGTCACCGACTCCGACTGCACCGTTCGCTACTCCCCCGACAAGGCGGGCGTGTCCAATCTTATGACCGTATACCGCGCCTTCACGGGCAAGTCGTTCGAGGAAATCGAGCGCGAGTTCGACGGCCGCGGCTACGGCGACTTCAAGGCGGCGGTAGGCGAGGCGTGTGCCGACGGGCTCGCTCCCGTGAGGGCCGAGTTTGACAGGCTTATTGCCGACAAGGCATATCTCGAGACGGTTATGAGGGAGGGCGCCGAGCGCGCCGCATACCACGCGAGAAAAACGATGTCAAAGGTAAGAAGAAAGATAGGCTTTGTAAACTAAAAATGACAAAAAGCGTTGTGCCGCGGCACAACGCTTTTTGTTTTTAATCTCTTTTTATAATTCGGTCGGAACACCAAAGGGTATAATCATCGCGTCCTCGAAGTCGAAATCGGCCGCGCTGTGCGCGTCGTAGTGAACGGGCACGGCGTAGCCCGCGCCTATCTCGTAGGCGAGGTCGGCCGCATCCTTTGCGTTCATTACGCAGCCGCTGCCGCTAATGGGAAGAAAGGCATAATCTACTCCGTCCTCAACCAAATCGAGCACGTCGTCTATAACGTCGAAGTTATAGAGCGTGTCGCCGCTTACGTAGTAGGTCTTATCTGTGTCGTCGAGAATGAAGCCGACGGCGGTGGGGTCGTTATGCTCTGCCTTAACCGAGTAGAAGGTAACGCCGCCGACGCTGTACACCGAGTGAGGTGCGAGAAGAACGCGGTTGAAGCCGGCGCCAAAGGTCGCGAGCGCCTCGTATGCCGAGCGAGAGGCGAGGACGGTTATTCCCCGACCCGCGAAGCATTTCAGGGTTTCTTCGTCAAAGTGGCCCGGGTGCGCGTGGGTTAAGAGTATTACGTCGGGCGTGGCCGAGAGAAGTATATCCCGAAATCCGTCGGTGAGGTGCGGGTCGACGAGCGCCGTCACCCTCCCGTTTTCAAAAAGAAGTCCTGCGTGTCCTGTAAGTGTAACTCTCATTTTAGCCACTCCTTTGCATAAAATGTAAATTAAAGTTTATAAAATCAGCGCTCCGACAAGCGAGGAAATAACGCCGATGAGCCCGCCCGCAATAACGTCGCGCGGGAAATGAATACCGAGAAAAACTCTGCACGCCCCGAGCAAAACGCCAAACACGAGCGTCATAATCCCAAGAGGCGGGAATATAAAGAGCATCAGCGTTCCTATCGCGAGGGCCGAAAAAGCGTGCCTCGACGGGAAGGCCGCCCCCCTCCTTGTCGCGGGGAGAAAATCGTACAGCTCGCACGGCCGCGGAGCGTTTATTATTCTCCGAAGAATACTGACAAGAAGAAACGGAACGAAAAGCACGGCAAGATACCGCACGAATAAAAGCGCCGAGGTCGAAAGCGTGATATAGGCGCCAAGGACAAAGGAAATCACGACCGCCGCGACCGATATAATATCGAGGACGCGAAGCGCCAGGACGAGGCGCGGGCGCGAGTGAACGCGAAGCCATAAATTATGCACCGCGACGTCCTCCGCGCTCCTTTAATTCCTTTATGGTCTCCTTTAAGGACTGCGGCCTCTTGTTCTTCGCCGCCCAGGCCTCAAGCTGACCGCGGAAAATGTTAACCATAACCGCGCTCGCAACGCCGAGGGCGAGCATAGCGCCGAAGAAGACGGGGTTGTCGGCCACGTGAAGGAAGCCGAACACCTGGTTCTCCACCATAAAGCTGTCAAGGAAGGTCGCGAGCGCCGCCGCCACTCCGAGGAGCACGCCGACGAGCACGACGACACCCGTACGCCACTTGGTATAGGGGCGGCAGATGTAGATAAGATTTATAAATCCGACGAGCGTAACAACGCACATAGCAACCGAGTTTCTCGTCTCGACACCGATTGTACCGCCGCCGAAAAGGCCGATAAGAAGGGTAATCGCCACGGGTATAAACATAGCGAGGGCACAGGGCACGCTCTTAACGAAGACGGTGCCTATAAACGAGCCCTCAATCCTCTTGTCGTTAGGCTCGACGGCGAGAAGCACCGAGGCAAGGCCTATAACGAAGAGCTCGAGGAAAAGGAAATTGTTCGGTGCGAAGGGATAGCCCTGCGCCGTAACGATAGAGAAAAGCGAGATAAGTATAGTGAAGATAGTCTTCATAAGGAAGAGCGTAGCCGACTGGCGCACGTTGTTTATGCACCGTCTGCCCTCGGTAACTACCGCGGGCAGCGCGCCGAAGTCGGACTCGGTGAGAACTATCTGCGAAATCTTCCGTGCCACCTCGGAGCCGTCGGCCATAGCGATAGCACAGTTGGCCTCCTTAAGCGCGAGGGTGTCGTTTACGCCGTCACCCGTCATAGCGACGGTGTGACCCGCCTGCTTCAAGGTCTTAATGAGAAGCACCTTCTGCTCGGGCGTTACCCTGCCGAATACCGTGTGATTTTCGGCCGCGAGGACGAGCTCCTCGTCGGAAAGCCCCTCGCAGGAGATGAATTTATCGGCGTCTCTTATTCCGACGCGCTCGGCAATCGAGGCAACAGTCCTCGCGTGGTCGCCCGAGATAACCTTTACCGCAACGCCGTTATTCTGGAAGCGGGCTATGGTCTCCTTGGCGTTCGGGCGTATCGTGTCCTCGATAGCGATAAGCGCTACGGGAAGTCCCTCTCCCTCGAGGCTCTCGAGGCGGGAGAGAAGAAGCACGCGCTCGCCGCGTGCGGCGTGCTCGTTTACGAGAGCATCAAGCTCAAGGTCGGTGTAGCAGGGGACGAAGTGCGGCGCGCCTATGGCGTAGCAGCCGACCTCGGCGATGTTCGCCGCCGAAAACTTCCTGTCCGAGGAGAAGGGTATCTGGCCGAGTATCTCACCCGACTGCCGTCCGAAGTGGAGCGACAGAGCGCGCGAGGTCTGGTTCTGTCCGTTGTCGATGCCCTCAAGATAGGCAACTATATCCACGATGTCATGCATCTCGGTACCGTCGAGCGATATAACCTCACTCACGCGCATCGTTCCGTCGGTTATCGTACCCGTCTTATCAAGGCAGATAACGTCGGCAGAGGCGAGCATCTCGATTGAATACATATCCTGAACGAGCGTTTTCTTCCTCGCGAGAGTGATAACGCTGAGGGAAAGAGTAAGCGTAATAAGCAGGTAAATTCCGGCAGGTATCATACCGACGACCGAGCCCGCGGTCATCTCCACTATTTTCTTGACGAGCTCGAAGCCCTCGAAGTCGTTTTTGTAGGACACCCAGTTCATAACCGCCGTGGCGGCCGCAATCGGAATAATAATCGCGCCGATGCTCATAATGAGGCTGTTAAGGTCGTGGAAGAGGTTTGAGGCGGGCTTCTTAAAGGCCTTCGCCTCCTTCTCTATCTTATGAACGTAGTTATCCTTTCCGACCCTGTCAACCTCGGCGAGCACCTCGCCGCTGACGAGGAAGCTGCCCGCAAGGAGCCTGTCGCCCGCCGCCTTTTTAACGGGGACGCTCTCGCCCGTAAGCAGGCTCTCGTTGACCTCGCAGGAGCCCTCGGTGACTATCGCATCGGAGAGTATCTGCTTGCCTATCGAAAGCTTCATCACGTCGCCGAGAACTATCTGTTTCGAATTAATCTCGGTAAGCCGTCCGTCGCGCACGACAAGAGCACGCGGCTCGGTCGTAACCGAGAGGCGCTCGACCGCCGCCTTCGCCCGTATCTCCTGTATCGTGGAGATAAGAAGGTTTGGGATTATTACGGCTAAGAAGGTAAGGTTGCTTGCGCTCCCGACGAGTATGAGAATGACGGCGACCGCCGCCCATATCATATTAAAGTAGGTAAAGAGGTTGTCTCTTATAATCTCGAGGTAGCTCTTGCCGCTACGCTCACGCGAAACGTTGGCAAAGCCGCCCTCGGCGAGCTCCCTCGCGCGCTCCGAGGTAAGGCCGACGGAATAAACGCGCCCGTCCTCGACGTTGTTTTGTTGCTTCATTTTATCTCCCACTTTATGAATTAAAATTAATTTGATAATAAAATTATAATAAAAACCCGAAAGATTGTCAACCTCGTCGCCGAATAATTAACGCTTTATTTATTTTTAGCCCCGCGCGGGGGCCGAGAAAAGCGTGGGCACCCCGCGCGTGCGGGGCAAAAATTTGCCCTGCCCTTTTATTTTCCTTTACCTCTTGACTTTGAAATAAATTTATATTATAATTACCATAAAGGCTATGACGAAGACAGTAGCTGTGTAGAAAGGTTAAAGAGAGTTGGCGGGCGCTCACGCGCCGCGGTGCGAGCCAATACCGAGTATACACGGGTGAAAATCACTTCCGAGCCGCGCCCCGAGGCAGTATTGCGGTAGGCGGCGACGCGGGCTCCCGCGTAACGGGGCGCATATTGCTTGATATGTGAAAAGGTGGTTATTTTTCCGTTTCCATATAGGAGACGGATTTTTTGTTTGTTAAATAAACCCGAAAGAAAGGGATACTGTATATGAGCGAAATCTACGAAAAGGTGCCGACGAGCCTGAACTTCGTCGAAAGAGAGAAGGCGACACGTCGCTTCTGGGAAGAAAACGATATTTTTAAGAAAACCATCGATACCCGCGAGGGCGGCGAGAACTTCACCTTCTATGACGGCCCCCCGACCGCGAACGGTAAGCCCCATATCGGCCACGTCCTCACCCGAGTAATCAAGGATATGGTGCCGAGATACCGCACGATGAAGGGCTGTCGCGTGCTTCGTAAGGCGGGCTGGGACACCCACGGACTTCCCGTCGAGCTCGAGGTTGAGAAGAAGCTCGGCATTGACGGCAAGGACCAGATTGAGAGCTACGGTCTCGAGCCCTTTATCGCACACTGTAAGGAGTCGGTGTGGAAATATAAGGAGATGTGGGAGGATTTCTCGGCTACCGTCGGCTTCTTCGCCGATATGGAGAACCCCTACGTCACCTACACTAACGACTTTATCGAGTCGGAGTGGTGGGCGCTTAAGCAGATTTGGGACAAGGGCCTGCTCTACAAGGGCTTCAAGATAGTTCCCTACTGCCCGCGCTGCGGCACTCCCCTCTCCTCTCACGAGGTTGCCCAGGGCTATAAGACGGTGAAGGAGCGCTCGGCCGTCGCACGCTTTAAGTGTGTCGGCGAGGACGCCTACTTCCTTGCCTGGACGACGACCCCCTGGACGCTCCCCTCGAACGTCGCGCTCTGCGTGAACCCCGAGGACGAGTATGCGAGGGTTTCCTGCATCGACGGCAGAACCTATTATATGGCCACGGCCCTTCTTGATAAGGTGCTCGCACCTCTTGCGAAGGAGGGTGAGACCGCCTATACCGTTCTCGAAACGATGAAGGGTAAGGAGCTCGAGGGCAGAGCCTACGAGCCTCTCTTCGAGGCGGCCGGCATAGCGGCAGAGAAGCAGGGCAAGAGGGCTCACTTCATCGTATGCGACGGCTACGTAACGATGTCCGACGGTACGGGTATCGTACATATCGCGCCCGCCTTCGGTGAGGACGACTCCCGTGTCGGTAAAAAATACGACCTTCCCTTCGTTCAGTTCGTTGACGGTAAGGGTGAGCTTACGGCCGAGACAGGCTACGGCGGCGTTTTCGTAAAGGATGCCGACCCGCTCATCATTCGCGACCTCGATGCGGCGGGCAAGCTCTTCTCGGCGCCGAAGTTCGAGCACGACTATCCTCACTGCTGGAGATGTAACACGCCCCTCATCTACTACGCACGCGACACCTGGTTTATCAAGATGACCGCCGTGCGCGATAGCCTTATAAAGAATAACAACACCGTTAATTGGCTTCCCGAGAGTATAGGCAAGGGCCGCTTCGGCGACTGGCTCGAGAACGTTCAGGACTGGGGCCTGTCGAGAAACAGATATTGGGGCACGCCCCTCAACATCTGGGAGTGCGAGTGCGGACACCGCCACTCCATAGGCTCTATCGAGGAGCTTAAGTCTATGTCCGACGACTGCCCCGAGAATATCGAGCTTCACCGCCCCTTCATCGATGCCGTAACGCTTCGCTGTCCTAAGTGCGCGGGTAAGATGCGCCGCGTTCCCGAGGTTATCGACTGCTGGTTTGACTCGGGCTCGATGCCCTTTGCACAGTGGCACTACCCCTTTGAAAATAAGGAAATCTTCCACTCGCAGTTCCCCGCGAACTTTATCAGCGAGGGCGTAGACCAGACACGCGGCTGGTTCTATTCGCTTATGGCAATCTCGACCCTCATCTTCGACTGTGCGCCATATAAGAACGTGCTCGTTCTCGGCCACGTGCTCGATAAGGACGGACAGAAGATGTCGAAGTCGAAGGGCAACGCCGTTGACCCCTTCGAGGCGCTCGAGACCTACGGTGCCGATGCTATCCGCTGGTACTTCTACTCGAACTCCGCCCCCTGGCTGCCCAACCGCTTCTTCGGCGATGCGGTAATCGAGGGACAGAGAAGGTTTATGGGCACGCTCTGGAACACCTACGCCTTCTTCGTGCTCTACGCGAACATCGACGGCTTTAATCCTAAAAATTACACGCTCGACCCTGCGAGCCTCTCGGTAATGGATAAGTGGATACTCTCCCGCCTTAACACTACCGTCGGGCTTGTTGACGGCTATCTCGATGCCTACAAGATTACCGAGTCCACGAGAGCTCTCGAGTCCTTCGTTGACGACCTCTCGAACTGGTACGTCCGCCGCTCGCGCGAGCGCTTCTGGGTAAAGGATATGCCGAGCGATAAGATTGCGGCTTATATGACGCTCTACACCGCGCTCGTCACGGTGGCAAAGCTCGCCGCACCGCTCATTCCCTTTATGACCGAGGAGATTTACAGAAATCTCGTCGTGCGCACCGACCCCGAGGCTGTCGAGTCGGTTCACCTCGCACAGTACCCGACGAGCGACCCCGCGCTTATCGACCCCGAGCTCGAGGAGAATATGAAGGCGGTTATCGATATAGTCGTTCTCGGCAGAGCCTGCCGTAACGCCGCGGCTATCAAGAACCGTCAGCCCGTGGCTAAGATGCTCGTATCGGCAAAATCTACGCTCCCCGAGAGCTTCATAGAGGTTATCCGCGAGGAGCTTAACGTTAAGGCGGTTGAGTTCACCGAGAGCGTTCGCGAGTTCACCACCTATTCCTTCAAGCCCCAGCTCCGCACCGTCGGCCCGAAGTACGGTAAGTACCTCGGCGGCATTAAGGCGGCGCTTTCCGCCCTCGACGGCAACGCGGCTATGGATACGCTCGAGCGCGACGGAGCAATCAGCTTCACCGTCGCCGACGCAAATATAGTCCTCACCCGCGACGATTTGCTTATCGAGATGACGAAAAAGGAGGGCTACGAGTCTCTCTCCGACCGCGGTGTGACCGTGGTTATCGACAAAACGCTCACCCCCGAGCTTATCGAGGAGGGTAACGTCCGCGAGCTTATCTCGAAGATTCAGACGATGCGTAAGGACTCGGGATTTGAGGTTATGGATAAAATCCGTATTGCCGTCTCGGGTAACGACACCGTTCTCGGCGTTGCAAGGCGCAACGGGGAATATATCTGCGGCGAAACTCTCGCCGAGGAGCTTATCGAGGGCACCCTCACCCACTCGAAGGAGTGGAATATCAACGGAGAGACCGTTACCATTTCGGTAGAAAAGCTTTAAAATTCAGAGGGCGAGAAAAATCTCGCCCTCTTTTAAGAGAGATATTATGAACAAGGATATACTCACCGAGGCGGCAATTCGCGCCGCGCTTCCTGAAAAGTACCGCGATTTGCAAATATTTGTTTACGACACCACCGACTCCACCAACACCCGTGCCGAGATTTTCGCGCGCGAGGGCGGCACCGAGGCGGTTTTTGTCGCGCGCGAGCAGACGGCGGGGCGCGGCAGGCGCGGACGGAGCTTTATCTCGGGGCGAGACCTGGGGCTTTATATCAGCTTTCTCCTCGGGAGACAGCCCGATGCCTCGGCGGCACTATCCCTCACAACCTACTCGGCCGTGGCGCTCTCGCGCACGGTTGAGCGGCTATTCGGTGCTCGCCCCTCTATAAAATGGGTGAACGATATATACCTCGGCGAGCGTAAGCTCGCGGGTATTCTCGCAACGGGTCAGGTATCGGAAGACGGCCGGGGCCTCGACTTTGCCGTCGTCGGCATAGGCGTAAATATTCTCGGGCGCGATTTTCCCCGCGAGATACGGGATATTGCCACCTCGCTCGAGCGCGAGGGCTACGGCGGTGTATCGCTCCCCGATTTTGCCGCCGCATTTATAGATGAGTTCTACTCCTCGCTTCACCTTGTCGGAGAGCGGGAAATCACCGAGGAATACCGCTCACGCCAGATGCTCACAGGGCGGCGCGTGACGGTAGAGCGCGCGGGCGAGAGCTTCACCGCCGAGGTGCTCGGCGTCAGCGACAGCTGTGCACTACGTCTTCGCCTTGACGGCGGCGAGGAGATTTCCCTGTCCACGGGCGAGGTCTCGGTGCACACCGTAAAGGATTAAAATAAAAAAGCCTTGTGCCAAGGCGCACAAAAAGAGAGCATTTCGGTTTTTCCGATTTGCTCTCTTTCCTTTTTCTTTAAATTTAGTTATTGCTTTGCGTATCAATTGGGGCGGTCTCTGCCTCGGGAATGGCCCCTGCCTCGGGATTTTGCCTCTCTGTACGAATAATACTCAGAATTTTTATGACGTTGTAAATCTGATACGGAAGATATGTAAATATACCAACGTACATACACACGGCCATCGTAAGCGGCCACAGCAGCGCGGCGATTATTTTAAGGCTAATACCCTGCTTTCTGAAAAAGACCGCCGCAAGAATAATCGCAGATGCAATCGAGCCTAAAAAAAGCCCGCCAGCCAAGCCGATTACTAAAAAGGAAATCCACCCACTGCCGTTGAAAATGGGCTGTATGGAGCCGAGCAGCCCGTATATAACGAAGCCGCTGACCCAAACGCACAGAGTACAAACCAAATATTCTATTCTTCCCTGCTTTGTCATTTTGCTTTTCCTTTCCTTATCAGCGAGGTTAGTTTTTATAATACTCGTAAAGATAGCAGGGTATCATTCCGTTATAGAGCTTCTTTACCTTATCGGCTCTCTTGCCATAGAGGCGCTCGAAGCCCTCGTGCGAGGTTATCACGTAGACCTGCCAGGGCGAGAGCGAGCGGAATTTTCTTCCTATATCCCGATACAGTGCCTCGACCTCGGGGAGCGAGCCGAGCCTCTCACCGTAGGGCGGGTTCGTAACGATAGTGCCGCGCCTGCCGCCGCTCGTTATATCGCGGGCGTCCTTTATAAAGCCGCGCACGACCTTGCCAACCCCCGCACGGTATGCGTTCTTCACCGTGAGCTCGACGGCGGCGGGGTCGATGTCCGAGGCGTAGACCTCGAAGCCCGAGTCGCGTATCACGCCCTCGCGCGCCTCCTCTCTGGCATCTTCCCAGTGTCGCTTCTCAATAAAGGGAAAGCTCTCGGCCGCAAAGGAGCGGTCGGCACCCGGTGCAATATTCAGCATAAGCCGCGCCGCCTCAATAGCAATAGTACCGCTGCCGCAGAAGGGGTCCCAAAGGAGCACGTCGGGGCGCGGGCGAGAGGTCGCGGCAATAGCCGCGGCGAGTGTCTCGCGAATGGGTGCGGCGAGAGAGTCGCGGCGGTAGCCGCGCTTATGTAGAGCCGTTCCCGAGGTGTCAATCATCAGCGTTGCCTCGTCGTTAAGTATGAAGAACTCAACCTGATATTTTACACCCTCCTCGGGAAAGTAGGACATACCGTATTTTTCACCGAGGCTCTTAACTATCGCCTTCTTTATAATCGCCTGGCAGTCGGGGAGCGAGCGCAGCGTACTCTTTATAGAGTGCCCCTTGACGGGAAAGGCGTCAGACCTTCCTATAAAGGCGTGCCAGGGCAGGCTCCTCGTGCCCTCGAAGAGCATATCGAAGGTCTCGGCACGGAAGGAGCCGAGCTTAATCATAACCCGCTCGGCATAGCGAAGAAATATATTAGACAGGGCTATCGCCTCCTCGTCACCGAGGAAGGTTACGCGCCCGTTTATAGTAGCGACGCGCTCGTATCCGAGCGCGTCTATTTCCTGCCCGAGCAGCTTCTCGAGGCCAAACAGGCAGGTTGCAACAAGTTCAAGCTTCATTTTGTTAACCTTTATTTACTTTTCGGGAATATATCCCTCAAAAATCACACTGTCGAAGCCGTGGCTGATAGCCGCCGCCTCCTCCTCGGCGCTCTCGATAGTCCAAGCGAAAAGAGGCGCACGGTAGGTGTGTCGGAGAAATCTCAAATTCCGCTTAGCATATCCGTCCTTCTCATAGGCGATAAAGTCGGGGCGCATAAGGAAGTTGAGATAAAGGTTTTCAAGAAGAGAATAGAGCGGCTTTCCGCGCGTTTTCTCGTTTTTCTTGTATATGCAGGAGAGTATACCGATAAGAATATCGGGGCGGCCCCGTCTTATCTTACGGAGCATAAAGGGGTTAAAGGACTCGACGATATAGTCACCGCGGTAATCCTTTAATTCCTCGAGCACGCGCTCGGAGACGCCGTCCTTCACCTTATCCGACTTAATCTCTATAAGAAGCGGAACGGCACCGTCGATAGCCTCGAGAACCTCGCGAAAGGTGGGTATGCCGTCGTTCGTTCCCGCGAGCTTCATCTCCCGAAGCTCGGCGGCGGTGTAATCTGCGACCCGTCCCTCTTTTCCGCACACGCGGTCAAGGTCGTTGTCGTGGAATACGACGAGCTCGCCGTCCGCGGAGAGCCTCACGTCAAGCTCAATACCGAAGCCGTTCTCCCTCGCCCGCATAAACGCAGACATAGAATTCTCAGCACGGCCCTCGCCGTGAAGTCCGCGGTGCGCGAACTTAACGCTCTTGTACTTCTCCATTCGTCCGTCGCTCCGACGTGTGCTGACGAGAAAGAGAAAGAGCAAAATTCCGAGCGCGATTATGCCGACGGCAATACCGAGCACGAGTAAAATTATTTCATATACTTCCATTAATTTACTCCGCTTAGTCGTCAGAGCCCGCGAGGCTCTCGAGCGCACCCTGTCTCTCGGGGCGGGAGTCGCCGTGCTTGACGAAGAACATAGTTACGAATGCGAGGCCCGCGAAGATTGCGGCATAGGGGAAGAATACCCACCAGCCGAGCTTCGTAATAAAGAAGCCCGAGAGAATAGGCGTTACAATCTGTGCCGACATAGATGCGGTGTAGTAGAAGCCGGTATACTTACCGACGTCGCCGCCCTTGGCAAGCTCAACGACCATCGGGAAGGAGTTTACGTTAATGGTAGCCCAGCCGATGCCCGCAAGAGCAAAGAGAATATACATAACTACGGGCGAGGTTCCCTCCTTGATGAAGGCCGCCGCCGCGAAGGCCACAGTAAGCATAAGAACGCCCGCGAGAATAGTCTTCTTTCTGCCAACACGGGAGGCAATCATACCTACGGGAAGGTAGGCAATAATAGCCGCACCCTGTGCGATAAGAAGCGTAGTGTTATAGGGAACGTTAAGAACCTCGCTCGCGTAAACCGAATACTTCGAGGTTACGGCGTTGTAGCCGATATACCAAAGTGCAACCGAGGCAAGAATAAGAATAAGCGAGGTAAGCTCTGACCTCGTGAGCTTTCTGTCTCCCGAGAGCGACTTCTCGTCGTCCTTGTCCTCAAGAGCGGCACCCGCCTCGTCCGCCTCCCTTGCCCAAAGGGGCTCCTTTACGGTAAGAAGGAAAACGACGAGCGCGGCAATCATAAGCACGCTGACCGAAATAAGATAAGCGGAGAAGTCGGTCTTACCCTTCTCGTTTGTGGCAAAGACCATACTGAGACCGAGAACTATCATACCGCCCGCGGTTCCCATAAGGTTGATTATCGCATTACCCTTCGAGCGCAGGGGCTTAACAGTTACGTCGGGCATAAGCGCGACCGCAGGAGAGCGGAAGGTTGCCATAGAAAGCAGACAGAGAAGAAGCACGAAAATGAACGCCCACAGTGACGGAATAAAGCCGAGCACCGCAAGGAAGATAGAGGCGAAAATCGTGCCGAAGAGGATAAACGGAGTACGCCTGCCAAGGCGGGTCGTCACCTTATCCGAAAGAGCGCCGAAAATGGGGAGAAGGAAAACGGCGAATATATTGTCAAGCGACATAATAATTCCCGAATAAACCTGCTCCATATGGAATTTATTCGTAAGTATAAGCGGTACGATAGTATCGTACGCCTGCCAGAATGCGCTGATAAGAAAGAACGCAAATCCGACGAGAATTGTTCTCTTGTAATTGAGTTTCATTTTAATTTTTGCCTTCCTTTTATTTAATTTAAGCAAGTACAAGGGTATTTTAGCATAAAGCGGTAATTTTGTCAATTAAAATAAATACGCTCGTTGACTTTTTGCACGCGAGGTTGTATAATTTATATATAAATATTTTGAGGAAGGGGGGCACTTATGAAAATTTATGAATACGGTAAGGACCGTCTGCCGAAGGCAAAAAGAGCCGTGGCACTCGGCTTCTTCGACGGGGTGCACCTCGGCCACAGAAAAATAATCGGCGACACCGTCGCCTCGGCTAAGCGAAATTCGCTGACGAGCGCGGTTTTCACCTTCTTCGGCGAGCGCGGCGGCTTCAAGCCCTCGGCCCCTAGGATTTATTCCACGGAAGAAAAGCTCGGCATATTCCGCACGCTCGGGGTTGACGAGGTTATTATTGCCGATTTTTCAAAGATTTCGCATATTTCCGCCGAGGACTTTGCACGGGAGCTCCTCGCAGGAGAGCTCAGCGCGCGCGAGGCACACCTCGGCTACAACTACCGCTTCGGCCGCGGCGGCACGGCGGGGGCCGACGAGCTCGAGGCGCTTCTCCGCTCGGTCGGTGCGCGAGCATATATCGCGCCCGAGTATAAATTTCACGGTATGCCGCTATCCTCTACCGAGATACGCCGCGCGCTCGCGGCGGGGGATATACGCCTCGCGGGCGAGATGCTCGGCGCCCCCTACAGGCTGCGCGGGAAAATAGAGCACGGGCGCGGCCTCGGGCACTCGCTCGGCTATCCGACGGTTAATACCGAGCTCTCCCACGACTGCCCGCTTCGGCACGGGGTATACCGCACGGCCGTCGAGATTTCGGGGCGGCGGCTTCTCGGTGTTACGAATATCGGGGTCTGCCCGACGGTCGGCGAGCGCGAGATGCACGCCGAGACCCACATTATAGACTTCTCGGGCGAGCTCTACGGCGAGGAGTGCACGGTTTTTTTCCTTGATTTTTTAAGAGATGAGATAAAATTTTCCTCGGAGGCGGAGCTGTCCGAGAGAATACGCCTCGACGTCGAGGCGGCAAAGGAGAGTGGACTATGTCAGGACTTTGGACAAAATTAACGGTTAGCTGTAAAACTGCCGTGCTCGACGAGGTTACAGCGGTAATGAGTATGCTCGACAACGGGCTTATGATAGAGGACTACAGCGACTTTTCACTTAACGGAATGTACGGCGAGCTCGTTGACGACGAGATACTGAACGCCGACAGGGAGACCGCGCGCGTGTCGCTTTTCGTACCCGAGGAGAAGTCTCCCGCGGAGTACCGCGCCCACCTTGTCGACCGCTTCGCCGCGCTCGGCATCGATGCCGAAATTTCGCTCTCGGGCGTGAACGAGGACGACTGGGCAGAGAGCTGGAAGCAGTATTATAAGCCCGTGCCCCTCGGTAAAATCACCATTGTTCCCGCCTGGGAGGAGTACACGGCAAGAGAGGACGAGATAGTCGTCAGAATGGACCCCGGTATGGCCTTCGGCACGGGAACGCACGAGACGACCCGCCTCGTTATCCTGCTTATGCAGGACGAGCTTCGCGGCGGCGAGCGCGTGCTCGACGTCGGAACGGGCTCGGGAATTCTCTCGATTTGCGCCTCTAAGATGGGGGCGAAAAGCTGTAACGCCTACGACATCGACCCCGTGGCAGTGCGCGTAGCGCGCGAGAACGTCGCGGCGGGTGGGTGTGACAATATCACCGTCGGGGTCTCCGACCTGCTCGCGGGTGTTGACCTCTCGGGCGGTAAATACGACTTCTGCGTCGCGAACATCGTTTCTGATATTATTATCCGTATGCTACCCGATATACGCCGCTACCTTCGCGACGGCGCACCGCTTATTCTCTCGGGCATAATTGCCGACAGGGAGGACGAGGTTATCAGTGCGGCTCTCGCCGCGGGCTTCACGGTTGAAAGACGGCTCACCGAGAACGACTGGGTCGGCCTTCTCTGCCGTGTCCTTTAAACGGGGGTAGCGCTATGCCAAGATTTTTCGTTGACAAATCGGCTCTCTCGGACGGTATTTTTTCGGTCGCGGGAGACGACGCGCGCCACATCGCGCGCTCCTTACGAATGGCCGAGGGCGACACGCTCACCCTCTCGGACGGCGAGGGAACCGATTACCTCTGCCGCCTCACCAAAATCCGCGACGAGGAGTGCCTTTGCGAGCTTATAAGCTCTGCCCCCTCCGAAAGCGAGCCCAAGTGCGATATTACCCTTTTTATGGCCTATCCCAAGGGCGACAAGCTCGAGGTCGTGATACAGAAGGCGGTGGAGCTCGGCGCCGGCAGGATAGTTCCCTTCACCTCCTCTCGCTGTATAAAGAGGCCGCAGGCCGACAGCCGCGACAAGCTCCTCGCACGCCACACGCGTATAGCCGAGGAGGCGGCGAAGCAGTGCGGCCGCTCGCGCCTGCCAAGGGTTGAGAGCGCGATTACCCTCTCCGAGCTTCTCCTTCGTATTCCGAGCTTCCCTCTCACCCTCTTCTGCTACGAGGGCTCGGGCACGAGGAGCCTTAAGAGCGTGCTCGCGGCGAGCGGGTCTCCGACCTCTATTGCCGTCATCGTCGGCTCCGAGGGCGGCTTCTCCGAGGAGGAGGCCGCGGCTATCGAGGGGGCGGGGGCCGTCGGCGTTAACCTCGGCCCGAGAATTCTCAGATGCGAGACGGCACCCGCATATTGCCTCTCGGCGCTCTCCTTTTTCTTCGAGCTTTGAGGCAAAAGTAAACAAACTTTTTGTTACTTTTTTGTATATTTCGTAATGTTTTTTAAAAAAACTATTGAAATTTATCCAAAAATGCGGTAAAATATAGTACAGTATAGCCAAAAGGACCTTGCCGAGCGCTTGCTCGGCAGGGTTTTCGATTGAACAATGGGGCTTTTTTATTTTTGAAAGGATAGGTTATTGTATGTCCAACCGCTTATTCCAGACAGTTATTCATCAGATGAAGGACGTCGTTGGCAGAACTCTCGGCGTTATCGACGAGAACGGTATCGTCATCGCCTGTAGCGAGCTCTCAAAGATTGGTGAGTCTAAGCAAAGAGTGAGAGAGGAGCTCTCCTACTCCGCCGACTCGGTTGTTTACGACGGCTTTACGTACCGCTTCGTTTCCTCGTCGGGTAAGGGTGAGTGCATCGTGTTCGTCGAGGGTGGCGACTCCGAGGCAGATAAGTACGCGCAGATGCTCGCTATCTCGCTCGGAAACATTAAGAGCCTCTACGACGAGAAGTACGATAAGGGCTCGTTTATCAAGAACATCATTCTCGACAACATTCTTCCGAACGATATTTATATCAAGTCGAACGAGCTTCACTTTACGGGCGACGAGCCGAGATGCGTTCTCGTGGTTAAGTTCCAGGGCTTGACCGAGATTGCCCCCTACAAGATTGTTCAGAGCATAGTCTCCGACAAAACCAAGGATTTCGTCATTAACATTAACGAGCAGGACATAGTAATAGTTAAAGAGGTAAGCGAGAGCGCCGAGCCCGAGGAGCTCGAGGCCTATGCGGCGCAGCTTATGCGCACCGCGGCGAGCGAGTACGATGCCCGCGTGCTTATCGGTATCTCCTCTGCGGTCGAGAAGCTCAAGGACCTCGCCCGCGCATACAAGGAGGCAAGAATTGCCCTCGAGGTCGGTAAGGTATTCGACATCGAGCGCCCGATTATGTCCTACGAGAACCTCGGCATCGGCCGTCTTATTTATCAGCTCCCCACCACCCTTTGCGAGATATTCCTCGGCGAGGTGTTCAAGAAGGGCTCGCTCGAGTCTCTCGACCGCGAAACGCTGATGACGGTGCAGAGCTTCTTTGAGAACAATCTTAACGTATCCGAGACCTCGAGACGGCTTTTCGTACATAGAAACACTCTCGTTTACCGCCTTGAGAAAATCCGTAAGCTCACGGGGCTCGACCTTCGCGAGTTTGACCACGCCGTTACCTTCAAGGTTGCCCTTATGGTTAAGAAATACCTGACGAGCAAGCCTACGAAATTCTAAATACATCAGGCTGTCTGTAGCGACCGAGCACGGCTCGCTCGGACAGCCGAAAAAATTATTATATCGAGTGGAGCAAAAATGCAAAATCATTCAAATACAGCGATAAGGCGGGCAAGAATTGCCGTCGTTGTCGCGGCGGCGGTGCTCGCGGCACTGCTCACCTGTATAATTCTCGTCTCCTGTCTTTCGGGCACGCCCGGGATTGCGAGTAAGGACGAGATTATCGCAAATATCGCGGCGGCCGAGGAAAAAGAGGGCCACACGGTTATAGAATACCTTAACGACTTCGGCATCTCGCGCTTTAACCCCTCGCGCTTCGTATCGGTCGAGCTTAACTATGCTATGTATTACTACAAGACCGAGCTTCCCACCGACCTCGTTCTTGCAAAGGGAACGGCGAGTGCCTTTCTCGAATACTTCTACGACAATATCGACCTTAACGATAAGACCGTCGTTACGGCGGCTCTTATAAACTGCTACGTTTACGCCCTCGGCGACACCTACGGCGTTTACCGTCTGCCCGCGCAGTATGAGGACTACGAGGGCGATATGAGCGGCGAGTTCGTCGGCATCGGCGTCGAGATTGAGTACAATCAGCTCACCTCGGAGCTTAAGATATCCTACGTAATGGAGGACTCGGGCGCTAAGGCGGCGGGCCTTCTCGCGGGAGACTTCATCACCCACGTTGACGGTGAGGCGGTGACCGATATAGGCGTCGACGGCGCGACGAATAAAATTCGCGGCGAGGCGGGCACCACGGTTGAGGTTACCGTCCTTCGCGGCACCGAGGAGCTTACCTTCACCGTTACCCGCAGTCTTGTCGTCAACAAAACGGTAAGATACTCGGTTGACGAGAACAAAATTGCTTATATTCAGATAACGAGCTTTAAGGACAACACCGACGAGCTTCTTGAGGAGGCCCTCGATGCCATAAAGACGGCGGGAGCCGTCGGCGTGGTATTCGACCTTCGCTCGAACCCCGGCGGATATCTCGACGCGGTCCTTAACGCCCTCGACCTTCTCGTCGGGCGCGACCTCGTCCTCGCCACCTACTTCGACAGAATAGACGGCAAGGTTACTATAAAATCCGCCACCGAGCGGGCGCTCGATTTGCCTATGGTCGTGCTCTGTAACGAGAACACCGCCTCGGCGGGCGAGCTCTTTACCGCCGCCGTGCGCGACTTTGCTAAGGACGGCGTGCTCCGCGCAACGACCGTCGGCACCACCACCTACGGTAAGGGTGTTATGCAGTCCACCTTCCCCTTCCCCGACGGCGCGGCGCTCACTATGACGATTGCCTACTACAACCCGCCCTGCGACGTGAACTTTGACGGTATCGGAGTTATCCCCGAGCACACCGAGGAGGACCCCGAGGCGCAGCTGGCTCTCGCATACTCCGAGCTTATGAAGCTCATTGACAACTAATATTTACAAATAACAATTTTGGGAGAATATAAAAATGGAACAGAAACTCTACACCCCCCAGGGCTTCAAGGCACTTCAGGAGGAGCTCGACTACCTCATCAACGTTCGCGCAGAGGAGAACAAGAAGGAAATATCGAAGGCACGCGCATTCGGTGACCTCTCCGAGAACAGCGAGTACGAGGAGGCGAAGAACGAGCAGAGCATAATTCACGCCCGCATCGACGAGCTTAAGAATATGATTGCAAATGCGAAGGTCATCGACGAGAGCCAGATTGACGAGAGCGTTGTCAGCGTGGGCTCTATCGTTACTCTTTACAACGTTGAGAGAAAGCGTGAGTTCACCTATCACATCGTCGGCTCCTACGAGACCGACCCCGAGAACGGAAAGATTTCCGACTCCTCGCCTATCGGCTCGGCGCTTCTCGGCTGCCGCGCGGGCGACGAGGCCGTCGTTATCGGCGCGAGAGAGCAGCACCTTCAGATTAAGAGCGTATCGAGAGCTCGCGACAACTGATAGGAGAAGAAAATGGATAATAGTCAGATAAATTCAACGAGCGAGCTCGCCGTAAGGCGCGAGAAGCTCGCCGCACTCTGTGAGGCGGGCAACAACCCCTTCGAGATTACAAAGTTTGATTACACCCACACCGCTCCCGAATGTATTGCCGAGTTCACCGAGCGCGAGGACAAGCTCGCCGAGGGTGAGACTATTACTGTCCGCGTAGCGGGCAGAATTGTCAGCCGCAGAATTATGGGTAAGGCGTCCTTTGCCCACCTTCTTGACGGCGAGGGCAAAATTCAGCTCTATATCGCTCGCGATGCACTTGGAGAGGAGCCCTATGCGGCCTTCAAGAAGTGGGACGTTGGCGACTGTGTCGGTGTCGAGGGCACGCTCTTCCGCACCCGCACAGGCGAGATTTCGATACACGCGACCTCGATGACCCTTCTTGCGAAGTCGCTTCTTCCCCTTCCCGAAAAGTTCCACGGTCTTACCAATCTCGAGCAGAGATACAGGCAGAGATACGTTGACCTTATCGTAAATCCCGAGGTTAAGGACACCTTCGTTAAGCGCTCGAAAATTCTCACGCTTATAAGACAGTACCTTGACACGCGCGGATTTCTCGAGGTTGACACGCCTATTCTCGTTCCGCTCGAAATCGGTGCGGCTGCCCGTCCCTTTATCACTCATCACAACACGCTCGATATGGATATGTATCTCCGTATCGAGACCGAGCTCTACCTTAAGCGCCTTATCGTCGGCGGAATGAACAAGGTATACGAGGTCGGCAGAATTTTCAGAAACGAGGGAATGGACCAGAAGCACAATCCCGAGTTCACCACCATTGAGCTCTATCAGGCATATACCGACTACTACGGTATGATGGACCTCGTTGAGGAGCTTTACAAGATGCTCGCCGAGAAGATTTGCGGCGGGACTAAGATTACCTATCAGGGCATCGAGATTGACCTCGGTAAGTGGGAGCGCCTCACTATGACCGAGGCGGTTAAGAAGTATGCGGGCGTTGACTACTACGCCTGGGAGAGCGACGAGGACGCGAGAGCAGATGCCAAGAGGCTCCACGTCGAAATTCCCGAGGGTGCAACCCGCGGCACGGTGCTCGTCGAGCTCTTCGACGCCTTCGTTGAGGACAAGCTCGTTCAGCCCACCTTCATCTACGACTACCCCGTCGAGAACAGCCCGCTTGCAAAGCGTAAGCCGAGCGACCCCCGCTTCACCGAGAGATTTGAGTACTTCATCAACTGCACCGAGTTCGGCAACGCCTTCTCCGAGCTTAACGATCCCATCGATCAGAAGGAGCGCTTCGAGCGCCAGGTCGAGGCTAAGCGTAAGGACGAGCCTAACTGTCGCGCAGAGGTAGACTACGACTACATCACCGCGCTTGAGTACGGTCTGCCCCCCACGGGCGGCCTCGGCTTCGGCGTTGACCGTCTCGTTATGCTCCTCACCGACTCGGCCTCGATAAGAGACGTGTTGCTTTTCCCCACAATGAAACCCGAGGTATAACGCCTTTTATCACCCTTGAACCGAGCCCCTCCACATTCGCATAGTCGCGTTCTATCGCCTCGGTACACTCGGCTCTGCTCGCTCCTTGCTCGGTGCGGTTTCGCTTCGTCAAAAACCGTCGTTTAGAAGGTTTTTGACTTGCTACCCGACGATGAAACCCGAAACCTAATTTTACAATTCGAGCCGCGGCAAAAATCCATTCGCCGCGGCTCTTTAGGAATGTTTATGGAAGAAAACAGAAACGATATACAGGCGGAGGAGCTAACCCCCCGCCGCCCCCTAAGAGAGCGGCTTGACAACTTCTGGTATCACTATAAGTGGCACTCGATTGTCGCCGTGTTTCTTATAATAACCGTACTCGTCTGCTCGCTCCAGATGTGCAAAAAGGAAAAATACGACACCTATATACTCTATGCGGGAAGCTTTAATCCGTCGCGCGCCGATGCGGACGGTGACGGCATCTCGGAGTATTCGAGGCTCCTCTCCTCGCTTAAGCGCGTGGCCGAGGACTTTGACGGAAACGGTGAGGTGTCGCTCTCGCTCGTTAACTATCTCTCTATGACGCGCGAGGAGATAGATGCGGCGAAGGAGAACCTTAAGCCCGGTGAGGAATTAAACCTCATATACGGCGACACCGAGAACCTTATTCACACGCTTATATATTCCGAATACTACGTCTGTATTCTCTCCGAGGGTGTATACGATACCTATTCGACCTATCAGGGCACGCCCCTCTTCGTTCCGCTCGCCCCCTTCACTACCGAGGGCCGCGAGTACGACTACTACACCGATACGGCAATCAGGCTCACCTCTCCCGCGCTCGAGGCCTTCCGCGCCCTGCCGGGTATAGCCGAGCTCCCGCCCGACACGCTGATTTGTTTACGCGCCAAGAGCTCCTTTGCAGATAAGGTCGGCCCCGAGAAGAACAGTAAAAACTACGAAAACGCAAAGGAAGTCATAAGGAATATCCTCGGCTATTAACCCTTTTTGTGACTGTCACATAAAATATTAACGGGACAGTCAAAGAAAGGAACGGCACTATGAAAATTATAGTCGTAAGAAGTCCGAGGCTTCTCTCAAAGCTTCTTCTTAAGCTTTTTTCCGCGAAGGAAAGCAACTAACATATTTAAAAAGAGCAGACCTCGGGTCTGCTCTTTTTTTATTCCTTCGTAGCTACCTTTACTATATGAAAATCGGTTCTGTGAGTAGAGGGGCCGCTGTAGAAATAAACCCATATCTTTTCGTCTGGCATACGCTTTATAAACGGGTGTCCCACGGAGAACGCCGCCATTTCACTCCAAACATCGTTCATTCCGCTGTTTTTCTTCCCCTTGGTATTCTCGCCGTAATCGAACACGGTAAGCTCGTCCTGCCAGCTTTCACCGCCGTCGCGGCTCACCGCGAGCTTGATAACGGGCACGCTGTCGCGATTGATATACACGGTGATGAGCTCTCCGCCCTCTCCCGAGATAATATTGCCCGGCTGTCCGACAAGACCGGTATCGGTAAGAGCGCCGAAGCTGCGTCCGCCGTCGGTGCTATAGCACTGATGTATATTTATATAATCGCCGCGCGTGCGGTCGAAGGTCCAAAAGATGTCGGCAACTCTGCCGTCGTCGAGGGTGCTCAGCCGCTGATCCCAATAATAAATCTCAGGTGAGTCGGTTATAACGACCTCGTCACCCCAGGTATATCCTCCGTCCGAGGAATATACTACTGCGCTGTGGTGAACCCAATATTCACGCTCGTAATAAGGCTTGTTTACCTCGAACTGTATGCCTACTCTGCCGTCGGCGGTTATGATGGGGGCGCCCGTGAGAGGCAGGGGCGTATCGCGGAAGGAGTCAACCTGTACTCGCTCGGGCATAGACCAGTGCCCCCCGCCGTCCGCCGAGTGAGATACCATAATATAGGTATCCTTCAAGCCCTCGGTCTCTTCGTTGTAATAAGGAAGCTCCTCCATAGTCGCATCTACCGCATTAAACACCGCAAGAAGATTGTCGGGTGCTACCTCGGCAAAATATATCAGGCGTATCGTGGTTGGCTTACCGTCCACGACGGGCGGTGTGAAAAATTCGAGCGGCTCGCCGAAGCTCTCGCCGCCGTCCTCGGAAATGCAAACCACACCTCTGTCGGTTTTATTATACGGCCCCTTCGTCTTTGCCCCCTTGAAGGCGGCAAAAATTCGTCCGTCGGACAGGGTTGTAATCGAGGGGAACGCACAGCTTGAAAGCGCGGGGCAGTTCTCGCCCGAATATACCGTTTTTCTTTCCTTTATTACCATACAAAAGCCTCTTTTTTCTCGGTTTTCACTTAAATTATATAATAATACCGCTCCGCCGTCAAGCGGAGCGGTATTTGGAGGTAAGACAAATTTTTCTCTTTTTTGTCCTTTTGAAGCTAAAAGCCCGTATAGCTTTACCTTGAAGCGAGATATATCAACAGCACGCTGATATCGGCGGGGCTGACACCGCTTATACGAGAGGCCTGACCGATATTACTCGGCCGTATCTTCTCGAGCTTCTCCTGCGCCTCGGCGCGAAGGCCCGAGATGCTCCCGTAATCTATATCCTCGGGCAAGCGACGGCTCTCGAGCGCCGCGTGGCGCCTCACCTCTGCCATTTCCCGCTTGATGTAGCCCTCGTACTTTATCGCTATCGCCGCACTGCGCCTCACGGCGGCGGGTAGCGCGGGTCTGTCGCCGTCAATGGGTGCGAGGAGCTCGTAATCGAGCTCGGGTCGGCGTAATAGCTCCGAGAGGCGCACGCCGCTCTTTATCTCGGTCGAGCCGAGAGAGGACAAAAAGGAATTCACCGTCTCGCTCGGCGGTATAATCTTGTTTTCTATTCTCGAAATCTCGCGCTCTATCGCCGCTTTTTTTTCAAGGAAGCGCTGATAGCGCTCCTCGCCTATAAGTCCGACCCCGTAGCCTATCGGCGTAAGTCGCATATCAGCGTTATCCTGTCGGAGAAGAAGACGGTATTCACTGCGCGAGGTCATCATACGGTAGGGCTCCTCGGTGCCCTTAGTCACGAGGTCGTCGATAAGCGTACCGATATAGGAGCTCTCGCGCCCGAGCACCAAGGGCTCGCGCCCAAGGGAGGCGAGCGCCGCGTTAATTCCCGCGACGAGCCCCTGTGCCGCCGCCTCCTCGTAGCCCGAGGTGCCGTTAAACTGACCCGCGCCGTAGAGCCCCGAGATACGCTTGAATTCAAGGGTGGGTCGGAGCTCGGTCGGGTCTATACAGTCGTACTCGATAGCGTAGGCGTAGCGCATAATCTCGGCCTCCTCAAAGCCCGGGAGCGTTCTTAACATCTCGTGCTGAATATCCACGGGGAGCGAGGTTGAAAAGCCCTGAATATAGGTCTCCTCGGTGTCGAGGCCGCAGGGCTCGACAAATAGCTGATGCCTCTCCTTGCCCGAAAACCTAACGAGCTTCGTCTCGATAGACGGACAGTAGCGGGGTCCCTGGCCCGTGATGCCGCCCGAATACATAGCACTGCGCTCTATATTGTCGAGAATTACCCTGTGCGTGTCAGCATTCGTGTACACTATATGGCAGGCCACGCGGTTAACAGCGGCACCAACGTCCTCACTGCGCGCGGAGAAGGGCACGGGAGAGTCCTCGCCCGTCTGCTCCTCGAGCACGCTCTTATCTATACTCGATGCCAAAACTCGCACGGGGGTGCCCGTCTTGAAGCGGCGGAGCGGTATTCCGAGCGAGAGGAGCGAGGCCGAGAGCCCCGTCGCGGGGAGCATACCGTCGGGCCCCGCCGAGAAGCTTCGCTCCCCGACGAAAACGCGGCTCTCGAGGAAGGTACCTGCCGCGATGATAACACGCTCGGCGTGCCAGATTTCGCCAAGGTGAGTAACAACCCCCGATACTCTTACACGCCCGCCGTCACACTCGGTCAGAAGCTCGACAATCTCCGACTGCACGAGCCTGAGATTTGGTGTCGTCTCAAGCGTTCTTTTCATATTTTTCTTATAGAGCTCGCGGTCGGCCTGAACACGCTTCGAGTGCACGGCGGCACCCTTACCGAGGTTGAGCGTGCGCGACTGTATCGTTGCCGCGTCGGCCGCATAGCCCATTTCTCCGCCGAGAGCATCTATCTCAAATACCAGATGCCCCTTAGCCGTGCCGCCGACCGAGGGGTTACAGGGCATATTCGCCACGGCATCGAGGCTCATGGTAAAGAGCACCGTGGGAGCGCCCATTCTCGCCGAGGCGAGCGCCGCCTCTATTCCCGCGTGACCCGCGCCGATAACGGCTATTTTGGTTCTTTTTTCTGTCATTTTTCTAACCTTTATTTACAATTTTACGCGCTCGACCGAAATTACGCGGCGCGTTTTGTCATCGAGGGTGAATATTACGCCGTTTGCCACAACGGGCCCCCGCGCTACGATAAAGGGATAGGGCAGCTGTGTTTTCATACGGAGCACGGTGCGCTCGATTTCCATACCGAGAATACCGCCCGACTCACCGCACATACCGACGTCGGATATATAACCCGACCCGTGCGGCAAAATCTGCTCGTCGGCGGTGGGAACGTGGGTATGCGTGCCGAAAATACAGTGTATTCTGCCGTCGAAGGCGTGGGCTATGGCGAGCTTCTCGCCCGTCGCCTCGGCGTGTATGTCGAGCAGGGCAATATCGTACTCACCCGCGTCCTTAAGCGCGCGCTCGATATAATCAAACGGAGAATTCAGCCTCGGCTCAATGCCTATACACCCCATAGCCGAGATGACGAGCACGAGCACGCCCCCCGCATCGAGCACGGTATAGCCGCGCCCCGGGGCCGAGTCTCCGAAGTTTATCGGGCGGAGCATCTCGCGCGTGTCGTCAAGGAAGGTATATACGCTCCTGTTCCTCATAGTGTGATTGCCGCCCGTGAGGCAGTCGGCGCCGCCCGCGAGAAGCATTTTCGCAATATCGGGCGAGGCCCCGGTCATAAAGCCGGCGTTCTCGGCGTTCACCACACAGAAGTCTATTCCCCGCTCCCGCCTGTAGCTCCAAAGTCGGGTGGAGAGGTACTCCGCCGCGGCGGGGCTCGTCACGTCACCTATTGCAAGTATCTTCATTTTTCTTATTCCTTCTACCGCGCCACCGTGGCGCGCGTTTTTTTGCTTTAAGGTAATTATAGCAGAGTTCGGGAAAAAGCGCAATATACCTTTTTATAAAAATTCGGTATTTCGGTTGACTTTGATATTTTCTTATGCTAAAATATTTATATTGCATTAATATTTTATTTAATTTTGTTTATTAAATATTTAAGAGGAAAATATGTTAGACAGAATTCTTGATTTCCTATTTCGAAAAACGCTCGGCGTATGCCTCTCTATCGCCTCGGCGGTGATGCTTATGCTCACGCTCACGAGCTGTATCCCTCTCGACTTCTGCGCCTGCTGGTGCGGTGCGTTTGACGAGGACTGCGGAAGGTCCTGCGAGGAGGTGAGCGTTGAGTGCGACGACGTCTGCTTCGACTGCTTCGGCGGCGAATACAACTACGACGGCGGATACTCGTCGGGCTGCGCCGTAAATCAGTGCCTCTTCGGCAAATACGGCTGTGAGTCCGAGTGCGGTAACTGCTACACCGACTGCGGCGGCGTTAACCTCTCCTGCTGGGAGGCGGCCTGCACGAGCGGCACGGGCGTTGGCTGCACCTGCGACGAGACTGCCGACGGCTTCCGTCAGGTACGGTGGCTTAACTGCATAACCTACTGTAATGCGAAGGACGACCCCGACTCGCCGAAGTATCAGCCCGACTATCTCTACTCGATTTGGATTGTCGACTACTATGGCAACCGTGAGGAGTTTAAGGTTTACAGCAACACCTACAGTCTCCCCTATGACTCGGTAGACGGTATGTACTTCGAGGGCTATTACAGCGAGCCGAACGGCGGCGGAACGAGATACGGCGACGGTATCTTCCCCGGCAGCGGCACGACGATATACGCCTACTACAGAGATTCCTACACCGGTATCAACTTCACGATAAACATATATAACAGATATTACAATCCCGAGAACGGTCAGTATACTCAGAAGGACCTCGTAGCCACTATTTCCACGATTCACGCTGAGGAGAGCCTTAAGGCGGCGTTCAGAGAGGTTCTTCCCAACATTCCCGCGATTGATAATATGATGTTCAAGCAGATAAGCGCCGTTAAGGATAACTACTATAATATCAAAATCGGCGACAGCTACGGAATAAGCGACGAGTACGACGTCTTCCACCCCATAGAGCTCGGCTTCCACGGCGGCTCCTGGTGGAACAGCTCGGAGACGATGTCAATCTACCTCGATTACAGCTACATTCGCGAGACGGTTACGCTCTACTACAGCGATTACGGAACGAGTAAATACGTTACCCTTCTCGTAGAGCCCGGCACGACCCTCGAGGAGCTGTATCCGAAGGCTACCTCCTACATTCCCTCTCGCATCGGCGAGCAGAAGCTCGCGGGCTTCAGCACCAACAACTACGACGAGTATCCTCTCGATAAGACGACGGTGATTGACGACGATATAACGCTTTACGCGGTTTACCGCGATGCGGTCACCATCTCCTTTGACGACGCTATGGGCTCCGTTGTTAAGACCTACGAATACTACGACGGCGAGCTTATAACTCTCCCCGTTCCCGAGTCCGCGCCTCTCGGTGAGCAGTTTGACAAGTGGGCGAACGAAACGCTGACGCGCTTCTATCAGGGTGAGATGACTGTCAGCTCGGATATGAACGGCGAGCTCTTCACGGCTATGTACAAGACGGCGCAGTACACGGTAACGCTTATGGACGGCGAGAGAGAATATATGTCGTTCACCTACAACTACGGCGTATACCACAATCTTCCCACGCCGACCGATGACTTCCGCGTATTCGTCGGCTGGTACGATAACCCCTCGCTCTCGGGCTCTATAATCTCGAATATTCAGCCGGGAACGACGGGCGACCTTACGCTTTACGCTAAATTCGAGCCGAAGAAATTTACCGTCGAGATGGACACCGTGGGCGGAACGCTCTCGGGCAGCTATGAGAAGCAGGTCTCCTACGGCCAGCACTTCACTCTCCCCGTTCCGACGAGAACAGGCTACAAGTTCGGCGGCTGGTATTACTACACCACCTACTCGAGCGAGGCTCTCACCGATGAGAGCGGTGCATCGCTCAAGCCCTTCGACAGACTGAACGGCTACGATTACCCCTCGATTTACGAGCTTGACGTCTTCGTCTTTGCTAAGTGGATACCGAACACCTACACGGTAACCTTCTCGGGCGAGGGTATAACGACCACGACGGCAACCTACAGCCACGGCACGAACATCACCGAGCCCACCGCTCCGACGAGAAAGGGTTATAATTTCGTCGGCTGGTATAACGGAAACGTGCGCTACGACTTTGAGAACACGAAGGTCACGGGTAACATAACCCTTACGGCACGCTTCGAGGCTAAGGTTTACACGATAAACCTCGTAATTTCCGATACGGGCGCCTCCTTCCCCGACGGCTCGACAACGCTTCAGGTAACCTACGAGTACGGCTCGGGCAGCGTGAAGATTAACGGCACTCCCGTAAGAGACGGCTTCGCCTTCACGGGCTGGCGCACTCAGGCGGGCGGCGGCGGAGAGCTCTGCATCCGCCCCAACGGCGACGCGACGACGAGGCTCGATGCACTCCTCGGCGGTCTTAGCGGAACCTCGGTCACGCTCTACGCATCCTGGACCGTAGACAACAACTAAGCTTTCATTTATACGGCGCCCGCGCGGGCGCTGCATACAAACAAAAATATTTTCAAGGAGAATAAGACAATGAAGGTCAGAAGAATTTTAGCCCTCGCGCTTCTTTTGCTGACACTTGCTTCGGTCACCCTTTTAGCAAGCGGCTGTGCGGCGAAGCCCGGTAAGCTTGACCCCGGCTCTATCAGCTACGACGGCGAGACACTCTCCTGGGGCTCGACCTCGAACACCGAGAGATACGACGTCAAAATCAACGGCACGAGCTACGTTGCATACTCCACCTCAATAGCACATCGCTCCGAGGCAGCCTCGGTTACGATTGACATTACCCCCGTTTCGAGCAGGGGCAAGGAGGGTAAGACCGTGTCGAGAAGCTTTAAGAAGCTTGACACCATTACCTCTATCCGCTTCGACGAGATGGGAAGAATGTCCTGGGACTCGGTAGCGGGCGCATCCGCATATCTCGTTGAGGTAAACGGAAGAAAGAGCGAGCTTCTCACGAGCTGCTCCTACAACAGCTTCGATATCGGCAAGTCCAACACCATAAGAGTCCGTGCGATGAGCACCGACAACTCGACCTACTCCTATTGGAGCCAGTCGGTTACGAAGACCTATCTTGCACCCCCCTCGAACATCAAGTTCGACGGCTCCCGTATTTCCTGGTCGGGCTTCGGTCAGGCTGAGGGCTACGACATATTCATCAACGGCTCGAAGATTAACTCCGACCCCGTGACGCAGTCCTTCTACCTCTACGATGCGGGCGGACAGTCCTTCGACCTCTCGGTTCAGTCGATAGGTAACGGCACGAGCGTGTTCTCCTCGAAGGAGAGCGAGTCTCACAGATACGTCTACCTCGCACCCGCGACGAACTTCGTCGTTGATAACGGTAAGCTTCTTTGGGACGCGGTTGACGGCGCGGTTTCCTACGCGGTTTCCATCAACGGCACTGAGAAATCTGTTAGCGAGCCCGTGTTCGCGAGCATTCCCGCGGGCAAGGACAATATTATAAAGGTTAAGCCCGTCGGTAACACCGCCGAGAAGAACGTAACCTACTTCTCCGACTGGTCGGTAGAGCAGAACGTACATATTCTCGCTCCGCCCACTACCTCGTGGAACAACAATATGAACCTCGACGGCGAGGAGATGAACGCGTTCCGCTGGGAGCCCTCGTCGGCCGGCGTTTCGGGCTACGAGATTATTCTCGTTCTCCCCGACGGCACCACCACGACTCAGCAGGTTTCCGCCGACAGAGATAACTTCGGCTATGCGTTTATCGAGTCGGGCACCTATAAGATTTCGGTTAAGGCGGTTGCAGAGAGCGGCTCGGGCTTCTATGACTCCGCACCCTCCGACCCCATTACCGTAATCCGTCTCGCTCCCCCCTCTCCCGATACTCAGAGCTTCATAGTAAGTAACCCCGACGACATCTCCACGGGCTTCACCGCGAACTTCGTAAGAGATGCGAAGGCTATGGGCTACAGAATATATAAGGAGGGCGCGGTAATTGCCGAGACCACCTCGGGAAATACCCCGAACGTAATCAAAATTTCCGACATTGTTGACCCGAACGTCACCACAAGACAGGAGATTACCTACGCCGCACAGGCTATCGGCTCGGGTAAGGAGACCCTCACGGGCGGTAACAGAGTAGTAACGCTCTCCTCCCTCTCGGCAAACAGCTACACCTTTATTATAACCGTTCTCTCGGCTCCACAGGACCTCTCGATAGAGGGCTCCGTCCTCGCGTGGGCATCGGTGCAGGGCGCACAAGGATATAAGGTAAGCGGCATCGGCTCGGGTGCACAGAAGAGCACCGAGCTCTTCGACTTCAACGAGATTAACATCACCCCCGGCGACTACACCGTAAGAGTGTGTGCAAGAGGAGACGGCTCGACGACCCTCGCCTCTCCGCTCTCCGCACCCGTGAGAGTGCGTAAGCTCGCCGCTCCCACCGACCTTCACGTCGTTACCTCGGGTGAGAGTGCGGGCCGTATTGAGTGCGACGATGTCAGAGGTGCTACGGGCTACAGCTTCTTCTTTAACGGAGAGGAAGAGGCCACTAAATTCAGCAAAGAAGAGAACATCTACGACTCGGGCAAAGTTACCGAGACCGGCGTGTCGATAAGAGTTATGGCGGTTGCCGACTCCTACTACGAGGACGATCAGATATACTGTCTCTCCTCGGATAAGTCGACGGCTATCACGCTGACGAAGCTCCAGACCCCCGTCTTCCCCGAGACCCCGCACAACAACCGCGCTCTTATCTGGAACGCACCGCAGAACGTAACCGCGAGCCCCGGATACGAAATATACACGAGCTCGGGTCTTGCATACCCCGGCATTTACGTCGGCACCGAGTTTGACCTCTCGGGCTTTGACGCGGGCACCTACACCTTCTCCGTTAAGGCAATCGGCGACGGCCGCACCACGATAAGCTCCGACGAGTCCGACCGCATCACCATTACCAAGCTTGAGACCCCCGAGGTCTCGATAAACGCAGACCAGGGCGTATACTTCTGGCGCGGCGTGGACGAGGCACAGAGATACGTTGTCAGAGTTAACGGCGACATCGTTGCTACGATACCCGCGGCGGGCGGCTCTACCTATTACAGCTACGCTCCCGTTGACGTCTTCACGAGAGTCGCAACCTACTCGGTAACGGTTACCGCGGTCAGCGACAGTGCGATAGACTCGACCCCCTACCGCATCGACCAGCAGGTAGCTCAGATTTCGAGCCCCACCTTCCAGGTAAGCTACTCGGCTACGCAGTACGCTCCGGGTGAGAAAATTCTGGTCTATGCAACCGCAACCGACCCGAACGCTAACGGCTTCGTATTCACCGTCGGCGGCGCTACCTCCGAGGTACAGGAAAGCAACAGATACGAGTGTGCGACAAGTGCGACGGGCACCTACGGCATAAGCGTTGTTTCGGTAGGCGCGAGATTTGATAGCAACCTTGTCTACTACATCAACTCTCCCTCGACCGATACGAAGTCCATAATCCTTCTCGGCTCGGTGGGAACACAGACGGTTAAGCTCACTCAGGCGGGCAGACTCTCCTGGGGTGCGGTAAACAACGCTACGAACGGCTACGAGATTGAGGTTACCTACGACGACGGCACGACCGAGACCTTCACGACCTCGAACGCCTACTACACCTTTGACCTTTACGATGCACAGTTTAACGCGAGTGCAAAGTTCGATATTACGAAGGCACAGAACTACACCTTCAGAATTCGCGCTCTCGGCAACAACGCGGGAAATATTATTGCATCGGCATGGATTACCTGGACCTTAACCTAATGCTTAAGGTATAAAGAAAAACGCAATTTGGGATTTTCCCAAATTGCGTTTTTTGTTTTCTTTGGGCTTCTATATTTTCTTTAGAAGCTCCTTTTTCTTTTCCTCAAATTCCTCTTTCGTAATTATGCCGTCCTTCATAAGAGAATGAAGCTTACGGATAGTGTCGGCAGGGCTCTCGCGGCGGAGGGATAGGGGCTCGTTCGACACGGGAAGCGCTCTCGCCTCGGCGCTCCAAAGCTCGCATTTTTTGTAAAGAGAGGTGAAGATAATCTTCCTTTTATATAATATAAGAAGCGTAGCGCCGATGATAATGATAATCGACATCAGCTGAGAGGGAGAGAGGGCGAAGCCCGTCGTGCCCCTGTCGTCGCCGCGCCAGAATTCAAGAATAAATCTGAAGATGCCGTAGGCGAAGCAGTATATCTCAACGTTGATATGCTTCAGCCTCTTATAGAATATAAGCATAACGAGGAAGAGCAAAAATGCAAACAGTGCCTCGATAAGCTGTGTCGGGAGAACGGGAAGGCTCGGGTAGAGCTCTATTTTCTCGACCGTTCCGTTCGCGTGGGTAATCTCCCGTACCACCGCCTCGACGGCGGTATTCGGATACTGCTTACCCGCCGCACTGCCCGCGGGGAATACAACGCCGAGGGGGCCGTCGGTGCGGGCGCCGTAGCAGCAGCCGCCAAAGAAGCAGCCGAGCCGTCCGAAGCCGTGCGCGAGCACGAGGCCCGGCATCATAGTTGAGAAGCGGTTGACGGCATTTCCCTTCTCCCTCGGAACGAGATAATGTATAAGCAAATACACCGAGGGGATACAGCCGATAACGCCGCCGAGCCAGGTAATACCGCCGACGACTATCCGTCCCTCCTCTATGGAATGAAAGAGCGAGTTAAGTATAAAGGCCCACACGCCGAGCGAAAGAAAGCCGAGTATAAAGACGAGCACGAGCCTGTTATCGCTCACGCGGTCTATCCCCTCCCGCCTTACGGGCACGAGCTTATAATAGATTAGGTAGGATATAGCGCCGAGGACAACCATCGCCGCATACATCGGTATACTTAAGCCGAGTATATGAATATGTGGTAGCATTTAAAGGTCCTTTCGTTTTAATGGGAGAAAAAATAGGGCACAGTCCGATACGCTTCCGTTCTCGCCGATGCCCTATTTATAAAGCCTACTTCGCGTAATCCACGGTTCTGCTTTCTCTGATAACGCTAATCTTAATCTGACCGGGGTAGTCGAGCTCGCCCTCAATCTTCTTCGCAATATCTCTTGCGAGAATCTTCATCTTGTCGTCGTCGACAAGCTCGGGCTTAACCATAATTCTGACCTCACGGCCCGCCTGAATAGCGAAGGTCTTCTCAACACCCTCGAAGTCACCCGCAACCTCCTCGAGCTTCTGAAGGCGCTTGATGTAATTCTCAACGTCCTCACGGCGTGCGCCGGGGCGTGCCGCACTGATAGCGTCGGCCGCCTGAATAATGAAGTCGAGCGCCGAGGTAGACTCGGTATCGTTGTGGTGCGCCATAATGGAGTGTATGATTTCCTTGGATTCCTTGTACTTGGTGGCAATATCAACGCCGAGCTGGACGTGAGAGCCCTCAACCTCGGCGGTAACCGCCTTACCTATATCGTGGAGAAGTCCCGCGCGCTTAGCCGTCGTAACGTCAACACCGAGCTCGTCCGCGATAACGCCCGCCAGCATAGACACCTCGATAGAGTGACGGAGCGCGTTCTGTCCGTAGGAGGTACGGTACTTCATACGGCCGAGCAGCTTGATAAGCTCGGGGTGAAGTCCGTGAACGCCGGTCTCGAATACCGCACGCTCGCCCGCCTGCTTGATAGCACCGTCAACCTCGCGCTTAGCCTTCTCGACGGTCTCCTCAATTCTCGCGGGGTGAATTCTTCCGTCACTGACGAGCTTCTCAAGCGCGATACGCGCAATCTCTCGTCTGACGGGGTCGAAGCCCGACACGGTAATAACGTCGGGTGTGTCGTCAATAATAAGGTCAACGCCGGTGAGGGTCTCAATGGTTCTGATGTTCCTTCCCTCTCGGCCGATAATCCTTCCCTTCATTTCGTCACCGGGGATCTGCACGGTGGAAATGGAAATCTCACTCACGTGGTCTGCGGCGCAGCGCTGAATGGCAAGCGAGAGAATATCGCGCGCCTTAGCATCAGCCTCGTCCCTAAAGCGCTCCTCATACTCTGCAATCTTGAGCGCCGTCTCGTGCTGCATCTCACTGTCGAGCTTGTGCACGAGCTCTGCCTTAGCATCCTCGCGGGACAGTCCCGCAATCTTCTCAAGCATAGCAAGCTGGCTCTCCATAGTCGCACGAACCTCCTCGCGCGCTCTGTCAGCCTCCTTATGCTTCTCTTGGAGTGCAAGCTCCTTTTTCTCAATACCCTCAAGCTTAGCATCAAGGGTCTCTTCCTTCTGCGCAACTCTGCGCTCGAGCCTCGAAACCTCTTTTCTACGCTCCTTTACGTCAAAGTCCGCCTCTCTTTTAAGCTGAAAAATTTCTTCCTTTGCGGAAATTATGGACTCCTTCTTCGCGCTCTCGGCGTTCTTGATAGCGTCCTCAAGTATGTGCCTCGCCTGCTCCTCGGCAGAGCCGAGCTTCTTCTCCGCGGCAGCCTTGCGCAGCAAAACGCCCGCAACGACACCGACGATAGCCGTGGCAGCCATACCTACAATACCAATCCAAAGATCGATTTGCAAAATACACCTCCTTCTGATTACTTTTGTAACCTATGTCTTGGCCGAGGACACTCACGGCCCCCGACTCAAATCCTTTTACCATATGAAGACCGCGGGACGTAGCAGATAACACGTCCCCACGATAACCATACGTATATATTATAACTTAAATCTAATATAAAGTCAAGAGAAACTTTGTGAACACCTAAATTAGCACTCTCCTACCCATTTTTGTAATTGTTAACAGATTGTTCACAATATTTTGCGGATAAATGCTTGACACGGTGGCAAAAAAGGTATATATTATAGATGTCAAGTTTAGCACTCTCCTCTGGTAAGTGCTAAAAATCGACAAAAAAGAGGTGACCCCCATGAAGGACCCGCGACTGACACCGCGAAAAATGCAAATACTTCGTGCAATAGTTGACGCACACATTTGCCACGGCGAGCCCGTCGGCTCGAAATATCTCTCGGAGGGCACCGAGCTTTCCTGCTCGAGCGCGACTATCAGAAACGAGATGGCGGAGCTTGAGGCTATGGGCTATCTCGTACAGCCGCACACCTCTGCGGGCAGAGTTCCCTCGGAGATGGGCTACCGTCTCTACGTTGACACTCTGATACAGCAGTACGGCGAGACCCGCCGCGAGATTGAGGAGATTAACGAGAGGCTGCACTACAAGCTTACCGAGATGGATAAAATTCTCTCGGAGGCATCGCGCCTCGCGGCATCGTTCACCGACTACACGGGAATTGCCTTCCGCTCGGGTGCGGGGCGTGTACGCGTTAACCGCTTTAACAGCGTGCTTCTCTCCCCTCGCGACTTTCTGCTCGTTATGAGCTTCGACGGGGACATTGTGAAGTCGAAGACGGTTCGTCTTCCCTTCGCTATCACCGAGGATACGCTTCGCCGCTTTACCGATGCTCTTAACATCTATCTTGTAAATCTCACGGGCGAGGAAATCTCGATGCCCGTCATCGTCAGGCTCGAGGCCCTTATGGGCACGGCGGGCGCTATGGTACACCCCGCGGTGAAGATGATTTACGAGGCTATGAACGAGCTCGACTCGGCGGATATTAAGCTCGACGGCATAACGAAGCTGCTCGACTACCCCGAGTATTCCGACGTAACTCAGCTTCGCGGTCTTCTCGACGTGCTCGAGGAGAAGGATAAGCTTATGGACGTCATATCGACGCACACCGAGGGTAAAGACGGACTTCAGGTCTATATCGGCACCGAGGACGACGGCGACGTTATGAAGAACACGACGCTCATATTCAAGACCGTGAATATCGGAGGAAGTCAGGTGGCCCTCGGAGTTATCGGCCCGAAGCGAATGAATTATTCGAAGGTTATCGATATGATTAATCAGCTCGCGCACAGCTTCGACCGAATGTTTAAGGAGGACGACAGCGGACGGCTGATGCCGCCGAAGTAAGTAGATATGGAGACGAAAATGGAAGAAAAGGATATAAGCACCGAGGCGTGCGAGAGCGAGAGCGCGCCCAAAAAGACTAAAAAGAAAAACGAGTGCGACGAGCTTCGCGAGAGGGTCGATGCGCTCACGAAGGAGCTCGATGCGGCGGCCCTCGCGGCGGTAGAGCAGAACGACAAATATCTTCGTATGGCGGCAGAGTACGAGAATTTCCGCCGCCGCTCAAAAGAGGAGAGGAGCGCAACCTATGAGAGCGCGCTTGCCGATGCGGTGTCGGAGCTTCTCCCCATTCTCGACAACCTCGAGCGTGCCGCGCAGTTTACCGACGGCGAGCAGGTGCGCGAGGGGCTTAAGATGATTGCGGCCTCGGTCGACGGTGCTCTCTCAAAGCTCGGTGTCGAGCGCTTCGGTAAGCCCGGGGACAAATTCGACCCCAACCTTCACAATGCGGTTATGCACGAGGAGGCGGAGGGCCTCGGCGAGGGCGAAATCACCGACGTATTCCAGACGGGATATAAAAAGGGCAATAAAATCATCAGATTTGCAATGGTCAAGTCGGTAAACTGACTTCACCGAAATAAAAAAGAAAACAAATTAACAACCCACAAAGGAGAATAGATTATTATGGGAAAGATTATAGGAATTGACCTTGGTACAACCAACTCTTGCGTTGCCGTCTTCGAGGGCGGCGAGCCTATCGTTATAACCAACCCCGAGGGTGCGAGAACCACGCCCTCCGTCGTTGCCTTCACCAAGACGGGTGAGAGACTCGTCGGCCAGGTTGCTAAGCGCCAGGCTGTTACCAACCCCGACAAGACGGTTATCTCCATTAAGAGAGATATGGGTACCGACAAGAAGGTAAGCATAGACGGAAAGCAGTACACTCCCCAGGAGATTTCCGCTATGATTCTTCAGAAGCTTAAGGCTGATGCCGAGGCATATCTCGGCACGACCGTTACCGAGGCGGTTATCACCGTTCCCGCATACTTCACCGACGCACAGCGCCAGGCGACCAAGGACGCGGGCAAGATTGCGGGCCTCGAGGTTAAGAGAATTATCAACGAGCCCACCGCGGCCGCTCTCGCATACGGTATGGATAAGGAGGAGAGCCAGAAGATTATGGTATTCGACCTTGGCGGCGGTACCTTCGACGTTTCGCTCCTCGACATCTCCGACGGCGTTTTCGAGGTTCTTGCTACCGCGGGTAACAACCGTCTCGGCGGCGACGACTTCGACGACAGAGTAGTTAACTGGATGGCAGATACCTTCGCTCGCGAGAACGGCGGCATCGACCTTCGCAAGGATAAAATGGCGCTCCAGCGCCTCCGCGATGCGGCTGAGAAGGCTAAGATTGAGCTCTCGGGCGTTATGTCCACGGCTATCTCTCTTCCCTTCATTACCGCCGATGCAACCGGCCCCAAGCACTTTGAGGCTACTCTCACGAGAGCAAAGTTCGACGAGCTCACCCACGACCTTGTAAGAAGCACTATGGTTCCCACCGAGAAGGTGCTTAAGGATGCGGGTCTCTCGGCATCCGAGGTATCGAAGGTTCTTCTTGTCGGCGGCTCGACGAGAATTCCCGCCGTACAGGAGGCAGTTAAGAAGTTTATGGGTAAGGAGCCCTTCAAGGGCATCAACCCCGACGAGTGCGTTGCTATCGGCGCGGCTATTCAGGGCGGCGTTCTCGGCGGCGACGTTAAGGACGTTCTTCTTCTCGACGTGACTCCCCTCTCTCTCGGTATCGAGACTATGGGCGGCGTATTCAACAAGATTATCGAGCGTAACACCACCATTCCCGTAAAGAAGAGCCAGGTTTACTCCACCGCGGCAGACGGCCAGACCTCCGTTGAAATTCACGTTCTCCAGGGCGAGCGCGAGATGGCTGCGGGCAACAACACCCTCGGCAGATTTATTCTTGACGGTATTCCCGCCGCACCCCGCGGAGTTCCTCAGATTGAGGTTACCTTCGACATCGATGCCAACGGTATCGTAAACGTTACCGCGAAGGATAAGGGCACGGGCAAGGAGCAGCACATCACCATCACCTCGTCGACGAATATGTCGAAGGAGGATATAGATAAGGCAGTCCGCGAGGCGGAGAAGTTCGCCGAGGAGGACAAGAAGCAGAAGGAGGCCGTCGAGACCAAGAACCAGGCCGAGAACGCAATCTTCCAGATTGAGAAGAGCATCTCCGAGCTCGGCGACAAGGTTACCGAGGACGACAAGGCACCTGTAAACGCGGCTATCGAGAAGCTCCGCGCAACTATCGCGGGCGGCGACACCGAGGCAATCAAGGCCGACACCGATGCGCTCCAGAAGGCGTTCTACCCCATCGCCGAGAAGATTTACAAGGAAGAGGCGGCAAAGGCGGGCCAGAACGGTGCCGGCGAGAACGGAACGGGCGCTGACGGCAACTACTACAGCAACGACTTCGAAGACAAGACGGGTAACTAAAGGGTCGTCATATTTGGCGAGACCAAAAGGGTCGTCTATTTGGCGAGACTAAAACTCTTCTCGCCTAAATCTGACTTCCCCTTATAAGCTGTGGTCGTCATATTTGGCGCGACAATACAAAAGAGGCTGTCTTGGGCTAACGCCCAAGGCAGCCCCTACCCACTTTTAGAAAAGGGCTTTGACAATGGCAGAAAACAAGCGTGATTATTACGAGGTCCTCGGCGTATCGAAATCGGCGTCGGCGGACGAAATAAAAAAAGCATACAGGACACTTGCCAAGAAATATCACCCCGACATCAACCCGGGAGACGAGAAGGCCGAGGCCCTCTTCAAGGAGGTCAACGAGGCCTACGCCGTCCTCTCGGACGGTGATAAGCGCGCGAAGTACGACCAGTTCGGCCACGCGGCCTTCGACCCCGCGGCGGGCGGCGGCTCGGGCTTTGGCGGCTTCGGCGGCTTTGGCGGCGGCGGATTTGACTTCGGCGATATATTCTCGTCCTTCTTCGGCGGCGCGGACGGCGGCTCGCGCGCGAGGAGCTCGGCTATCGACGGCGAGGATATTCTTACACGGGTGACGGTAAGCTTCGAGGAGGCGGCCTTCGGCTGTAAGAAGGAAATCAGCTTCGCGAGGGTTGAGGCCTGCGGCGAGTGCGGCGCGAGCGGCGCGGCCAAGGGAACGAAGGCCGAGACCTGCGAGACCTGTCGCGGCACGGGTCGCGTTACCGTTCAGCAGCAGACCATGCTCGGCTATATGCAGACCCAGCGTGCCTGCTCGGCCTGCCGAGGTACGGGTAAGATTATTAAGACCCCGTGTAAAAACTGTAACGGCAAGGGTTATATAAAGGTAAACAAGAAGCTCGAGGCCACTATCCCCTCGGGTATCGCATCGGGACAGCGCATAGTTCTTCGCGGACAGGGCTCGGCGGGTCGCGGCGGCGGTCAGAACGGCGACCTCTATATCGAGGTAAGAGTAAGGCCGCACGAAATCTTCGAGCGCGAGGGCGATAACCTCTACTGTGAAATTCCGATTTCCTTCACCGAGGCGGCGCTCGGCGCGGATATTAAAATTCCTATCCTCGGCGGCGGAAGCGAGAGCTTCACCATTCCCGAGGGCACCGAAACCGGCAGCTCTTTTACCGTAAAGGGCAAGGGCGTGCCGAATATCAACAACCCGAAGCGTAAGGGCGACCTCATCTTCACCGTGAAGGTGAAAACGCCGAAGAGCCTCACGGCCGAGCAGAAGAAGCTCTTCCGTCTTCTCGCCGACTCACTCGGAGAGAAGAACGACGACGGCAAGGGCGCCTTCAAGCGCTTTTTCGGTAAAAATTAATACACGGCTCGGCCGTAAGCAAAAAAGAGAGAGAACATTTCGGGATTAAAGCCGATTTGTTCTCTCTTTCTGTTTGTGAGGTTTTCGCTGACGCGAAAGTGAAGTTGTGCTACGCACAGTGAAGTTGCTCACAAGGTCTCGCTAAGCTCGATAACAGTGCGCCCAAGTCGCTTCGCGCGCGCCTTAAATTTTGCCGCGCCGCCAAAGGAGCGAACGACGTAGGTTACAACCGTGTCACTTTTCTTAAGAAGCCATAAATTCCTTTTATCTATCGCAAAGCGCGGGACTGCCTCGGCAATCTCCTCGGGAAGCAAGGTATCCCTGTAATATTCGGCGTCTTCCCTTCGGTATTCCCGCGGCATATATGAGAGAACGACGTTAAACCGTATGTGAGAATACCGCGCCCGAAGCTTCTTCAGAGCATTATAAACCATAGCATCAAAGGCGCCGTTGTTTCCCACAAAGAAGGTGTCTGCCCCCTCGTTTTCTATCAAATTTTCCAGCACCGTTATAAGCCTCGCACGGATAGCATCAGGGCAATCTCTGTGTCCAAAAAACGTTACAGTCAAAATTTTTTCCTCTTTTTTTGTCAAAAATATTATTGTGTGTCCTATTAGGACACCTATATTATTTTATCATATCCGAATAGGATATACAATAATATTGACAATTTTTTTGAGGTGATTATTGTGATTGATTATAAAATAATAGGAAAACGAATTCGCGAGGCTCGCCGTAAGCTCGGGCTTACGCAGGCGGCGCTTGCAGAGCTTTCGGGTGTTGAGCCGTCGAACATTTCGCACATTGAGCGCGCGGCAACAAAGCTAAGCCTTCCCACGCTCGTCGGAATTGCCAACGCTCTTGGGGTAAGCCTTGATGAGCTCGTTTACGACAACCTTAAGCGCTGTGAGCATATTTCCCGAGGAATAATAGATGAGCTCACGCTTGACTGCTCCGCGGACGAGTTGAGGTCTATAGCAGAGGTTATAAAGACAACCAAGGCGGTTCTCCGCTCCGCAAAGGGATAAAATACTCGCTCTTCCGTCAACTCGCCGACTCGCTCGGTGAGAAGAACGACGACGGCAAGGGCGCCTTCAAGCGCTTTTTCGGTAAAAATTAATACACGGCTCGGCCGTAAGCAAAAAAGAGAGAGAGAACATTTCGGAATTAAATCCGATTTGTTCTCTCTTTCTGTTTGTGAAGCTTTCACGCGAAAGTGAAGTTGCGGTTGCCCACTTTGCCAAAGGCAAAACTTCACTATCCGTAGGATAACTTCACTTACATAGGGGTTCCCGAAAGACACAGCGTGTATTTTGGGGGTTCACGCGGTAAACTTCACTTGCCCGCTTGGGGCAAACTTAGTTTTAGCGTGTTCTCCGTTAAGGATAACACGCTAAGGTAGGTTTTTATTTTATATATTTGCCGACCCGTGCGAGAAGGAGCCCCGAGGCGAAGCCGACGAGAATACCCGCGAGCGTGCCGCTTATAATTAGTGGCGGCAGATACGCGGCGATAGCCGCCGTCCTCATAATAAGCGCCGCCGCGATAATCTGTCCCGCGTTATGCATAACGCCGCCGACGATACTGACACCGACGGGGGAAAATATCGGGAGCCTCTTAAAAATCATCATAAAGGCAAGGCTCATAAGCGCGCCCGAAAGACTGTAAAGGAAGCCGACCGTGTTGCCGAAAAGCAGTGCCGAGAGCGACACGCGAAGAAGCGAGACGAGGAGCGCCGCGGGAGAGCCGAGCGCATAGAGCGCGAAGAGGGTTGAGATATTGGCGAGGCCGAGCTTCACCCCCGGCACCGCCACGGGGATAGGCAAGATAGCCTCGACGTAGGATAAAACCATACCGACAGACACGAGCACGGCGAGTGTCGCGAGCCGCTTTACGCGAGAGGAGCTCATTTTCATTGGTCAGCCCCCCGAATTTCTATCATTACCCTGTTCGGCAGACACACCACTCTGTCGCCCTCGAGCGAGATTTTACCCGACCTGACGCAAAGCAAATCGGGGCAATCGGCATCGAGAATATAGGCCTCGCCGCCCTCAATTTTTAATATATTCGTGCCGCCGTTAATAGAATATTCTCCGCTTTGGGAGAGCGGATATTCCGCCACGGTCTCGCCGTTAACCGTAACCACCACCGTCTCGCCCTCGTCCCGTGTGGCGCGGAGAATGAAAAAAACGGAAAGGGCGACGAGAATGAGAGCTACGGCGAGCAAAAGGTCGCGAAGAAGTCTGTCTTTCGCAAAATTCGCCTTAGTCTGCATTTCTCTTCCCTTTCCGTTTTATACTACTCGAAATGCGAGCCGCAAATGAGGTTCTCGGTGTGAATACACTTAACGGGACACACCTCGACACACGCTCCGCAGGCGGTGCACTTCTCGTAATCAATTGTTGCAAGATTGTTTACGACGTGGATAGCATCGTTAGGACAGGTCTTCTCGCACTTGCCGCAGGCAATACAGCCGACGTCGCAGGCGCGGCGCACCTTAGCACCCTTATCGTGGTTCGAGCACTTAACCACAATGCGCTCGGTATCCTCGATAAGAGATATAATTCCGTTCGGGCAGGTCTTCACACAAAGGCCGCAGCCGATGCACTTCTTCGGGTTAATCTCGGCCGTGCCGCGCTCGGATATAGAGATTGCATCTCTCGGGCAGACGTTCATACAGTCGCCGTAGCCGAGGCAGGCGAAGTTACAAAATCTGTCACCCGAGAAATACACGTTGGCCGCCTTACAGGTGTGGGGGCCGTCGTAATTGAACTTACGTCCGTTCGGGCTACAGTCACCGCCGCAGGCAACGTAGGCAACCCGCTCGATAACCTCACCGGGCTCGGTGCCCATAATCTTAGCAAGACGGCGAGCCGTGCCGTCACCGCCGGGGGTACAAAGATTGACCTCGGCTGTTTTGCCCTCGGAGAGCGCCTTGGCGTATCCGTCACAGCCGGAAAAGCCGCACGCACCGCAGTTGGCACCGGGCAGAGCGTCGCGAATCTCTGCCGCGCGGCTGTCATCGGGCACGCCGAAGAATACCGAGGAAACGGTGAGAAGCACGGCACAGACGAGTGCAATAGCAAGAAGGACTAAAGCAGGAATGAGTACTACCATCTCGCCACCTCCTTAAAGCACCGCGGTAAGAGCGGCCGCCGCCGTCTCTGCCGTGGGGAAAATACTATCGAGCAGCCCCTCGACAACACCCGAGAAGCCGAAGAAGGCGAGCGAGACTATCGATGCCGCGATAAGCGTCACGGGAAGACCCTTGAACGCACGCGGTGCGGGAGAATTCTCAATTCTCGAGCGCACGCCCGCAAAGAGCACCATAGCAAGCCAGAAGCCAAGTCCCACGCCGAGCGAGGAGACCATAGACTCGATGAAGTTATAGCCGTCGGTGATGTTGTTGATTGCAACACCGAGCACGGCGCAGTTCGTGGTTATAAGCGGCAGATACACGCCGAGCGAGTTGTACAGCGCGGGTATGAACTTCTTTAGCACGATTTCAACGAACTGTACGAGTGCCGCAATTACAAGAATGAAAACAATTGTTTGCAAATATCCAAGCCCGAAGGCGTTAAGGATATAGGTCTGAATGGGCCAGGTAACCGCCGTAGCACAGAGCATAACGAATATAACCGCGATGCCCATACCGTTTGCCTGGCTGAACTTCTTCGACACGCCGAGGAAGGGGCAGATGCCGAGGAAGCGCTGAAGGACGTAGTTGTTTATAAGAACGCCGCCCATAAGAATAAGAATGAGGCTCTTAACCGTTTCCATTTTCGTCTGCCTCCTTTCCCTCTGCCTCGAGCGCCTGCTCCGAAATCTCGGCGGCAAGCTCGGTTACCTCGGTACAGGTAACCTTTTTGCAAAACGCCGCGGAGGGACAGCCCTCGCAGCTTACCTGACGGCGCTTGCCCTCGCCCTTCTTCGGCCCTATCTTATTAATGATAGCGATAAGAATACCGAAAACGAGGAAGCCGCCGGGTGCCTGTGTCAAAATGGGAAGTCTGTAATTTACAAGGAAGGGTATGGTAATTCCCGCGAAGCTTCCCGCGCCGAACACCTCGCGTATGGTTGCCATAGCGAGCAGCGCAATAAGGAAGCCAAGACCCATTCCGAGTCCGTCGAGCGCCGAGTCAATGACGCCGTTCTTTCTCGCGAACATCTCTGCTCGGCCGAGAATAATACAGTTAACGACGATAAGCGCAAGATACACGCCCATCATCTCGTATAGGTCGGGCAAATACGCGTGCATAAGCAGCTGAACGACGGTAACGAAGCCCGCGATAACGACTATATAGCAGGGTATTCTCACCACGTCGGGAATAACCTTACGAAGCGCCGAGATAACCATATTCGAGCAAAGAAGAACTATCGTCGCCGCAATACCCATACCGAGCGCGGCAATAACGCTGCCCGTCTGCGCGAGCGTGGGGCAGGTGCCGAGCACGAGCACGAGAACGGGGTTCTCTGCAATAAGTCCGCGAAGGAATATAGAGAGCTTATTATTTTTCATTTATTCGCCCCCCTTTACTTCCTCGATAGAGGCAAGCGCCGCCTTAACAGAATTCTTAACCTTATTCGAGGTGCCCGTCGAGCCCGTGATAGTGTCAACGCCGTCAACGCCGTCGGCACCGAGGCCGCCGAAGGCCGCCTCAAACTCGGGTGTAAAGGTCGTTCCCTCTCCGTGCACCCAGGTCAGAATTTTAACCTCTTTGATTTTTCCGCCGTTATCCACCGAAACGAGAAGCTCGGTGTCGGTGAGGGTCGGAGAGTAGTCGTGCTTCGTCGCGGTATAGGCAACGTAGCCGTCCGAGGTCTGATATATGAATTTAACTACACCGCCAAGGCTCGCGCGAACGACACCTACGCTCTCGCCGAGAGTATCTTCAATAAGAGCCTTAACTCTCTCGCACTCGGCATCGCTCGCCGCGCCGATTGCCGCCTTGACAGAATTTTTAACCTTGGTCGAGGTGCCCGTCGAGCCCGTGATAGCGTCAACGCCGTCAACGCCGTCGGCACCGAGGCCGCCGAAGGCCGCCTCAAACTCGGGATTATAGGTCGTGCCCTCTCCGTGCACCCAGGTCATAATGTGAATACCCTTGATTTTTCCGCTGTCCTCTACCATAACGAGAAGCTCGGTATCGGTGAGAGTGGGGTCGTAGTCGTGCTTTGTCGAGGTGTAAACAAGATAACCGCCCGCGCACGACCATACCCGCTTAACGGGGTCGGTGAGGGTCAGCCCCTCGACCTCGGTAAGAGCCCCCGTGCCGAAGAGCGCCGAGGAAATCATCTCATAGATGCCGCTATTCACAAGCTCGAGCGCCGCCTTAACCGAATTCTTAACCTTATTCGAGGTACCCGTGGAGCCCGTGATAACGTCAACGCCGTCAACACCCGCCCCGTCAAGTCCCGCGAAGGAATCCTCAAACTCGGGGGTGAAGGTCGTTCCCTCTCCGTGCACCCAGGTCTTAATGTGAATATCTATAACCTTACCGTCAAGGCCGACCGCGGTAAATACCTCGGTATCGGTAACGGTGGGGTCGTAATCGTTCTTCGTAGCCGAGAGAACGGCAAAGCCGCGACCCGCGGCATACCAAACCCGCATAAGCGGCTCGGTGAGCGTCACGCTGTCGGTAATCTCGGTAGCGCTCTCCACGCCGAGAAGCGCCGCCGCGGTGCGTTCATCGGGGTCGGCCTTCGATATCTCGGCCGCCTTTACAGCGAGGAAGGCATCGTTAATCACCGCCTTGAAGGCCGCGGAGGAGTAGGTTACACCCGAAACGGTGTCTACGCTCGCCGCCTCGGACTGATTAAGCCCGACGAAGCTTCGGGGATAGCTCTCCTTGCCCATATCCTTGGACTCGGAATATGCGGTTACCTTAGCACCGGTAATCTTACCCTCAGCGGAGATACCGACGGAAACCGTCATATTTTCGCCGCCCGTGTAGCTCGTAGAGGTCTCGAGGATAATAACGTATCCGCGGCCCTCCTTTTCCGCATAAACGCGGGTGACGGTGCTCGGTGCACCCGAAACGGTAATCTCGTCAAAGCCCGTCGCGCCGTCCATAACCTCCATAAGAGACGCCTGGATTTTCGCCTCGGCGTTCGCCGCGATTATGGGGGCCGTAAGCATATTAACTACTGCAAGCAGTACCGCAACCACGAGGCATATCGCCCCGAGGACAACTGCGGGCATTATATTCTTCTTCGTCATTTTGCACCTCCGAGGGCTCTCGGAGCCGTCCATTTCTCAATGTACGGAGAGAGAATATTCATAAGAAGTATAGCGTAGGAAACACCCTCGGGATATGCGCCGAAGTAGCGGATAAGGAAGGTGATAACTCCCGCACCGAGGGCGAAAATCATCTTACCCGTGCGGGTAATGGGCGTGGTGACGTAGTCGGTAGCCATAAATACCGCACCGAACATAAGTCCGCCCGAGAGAATTTGATAAAGAGCGAGAGTGGCCGAGCCCTCGGTGATAAGGGCAAGGACGAATACCGTGCCGACAAAGATAAGCGGCGTTTCAAAATGGATAACGCGGCGCGCGACAAGGTAGATAAAGCCGATAAGAATGGCAACCGTGCAGGTCTCGCCGATAGCGCCGCCGTAAATTCCGAGGAGCATATCGGATAGGCTCGGGAGTGCTCCGTCCCACTTGAGAAGCTCAAGAGGAGTAGCGCCCGTAACAACGTCAACGGTGGCACCCGTAGCACTCGTGCCGATGAGAACCTTCTCACCGACGGGGCTGATTATCGGTGCGGCCGCCGCGCCGACGGTGCCCGTGAAGCAAAGGAGCATAAATATTCTCGCGGTAACGGCGGGATTTGCGAAGTTCGAGCCGACGCCGCCGAAAAGGCACTTAACCACGATAACCGCGAACACAGAGCCGACGGCACACTGCCAGAGCGGAACGTTAACCTGAATATTAAGCGCCAGGATAAGTCCCGTAACCGCGGCGGTGAGGTCGCCGAGGGTGTTCGGCTTCTTGCATATAAGATTAAAGAGAAACTCGGCAAGGAGCGCCGAGCCGACGCAGACCGCGGCAACGAGCAGTGCGCGAAGCCCGAAAATAACCGAGCCCGCTATAAGAGCAGGCAAAAGCGCAATCAGAACGTCGAGCATAATTCCGCGCGTCGTGCGGGGCGAGCGAAAATGAGGAGAGGAGGAAACGGTGAGCTTATTCATCATTTATCTCCCTTCTTCTGATTTGCCATATACTCGCGAAGCTCCGTCTTTGCAAGCCTGTTCGTCTCGACGAGAGGTCTTCCCGACGGGCAGACGTAGGAGCAAGAGCCGCACTCGATGCAAAGATTAATCTTCGCCGCCGTGAGCCTCTCGGCACGGTCGGTGTGGTCGTCAACGTTCATCGCCTTGGCATAGGCGGTGGGGTTAAGCCCCATAGGGCAAATCGCAACGCATCTGCCGCAGTGAATACAGGGGATAGTGGGCTTTATTTTAGCCTCACGCTCGCCCATAGCGACTATAGCGTTCGTGTTCTTCATTATCGGGTAATCGGAGGAATAGACCGCAACACCCATCATAGGCCCGCCGTAGAGAATTTTAGCCGCGGGCTCGGCGTATCCGCCCGTAAAGGCGATAACGCTCTCGATAGATGCGCCGACGGGCGCAATAACGTTTGCGGGCGACTTAACGGCGGAGCCGTCGACCGTCACGCACTTCTCAACGAGGGGAATACCCGTCCTCGCATATTTTGCAAGGAAGGCAACCGAGGTGACGTTCATCACTATACAGCCGACGTCGGCGGGCAGCTTGCCCTCGGGAATAACGCGCCCGGTCGTATTGTAAACGAGCATCTTCTCGGCACCCTGGGGGTAGGCGCTCGGAAGCCTCTCAACACGCACCGAGGGGTTAGAGGCGAACAGCTCGCTCATTCTCTCGATGCACTCGGCCTTGTTGGCCTCAATTCCGATAATGACCTCGTCAACCTTTAAAAAGCGCAGGAGAAGCTCCACGCCCTCACGTACGAGCTCGGCATCGTCGAGCATCGTGCGGGTATCGGCGGTGATATAGGGCTCACACTCTGCACCGTTGAGTATAATTCTGTCAATATTTCCCTTCTTCTGCGCCTCGAGCTTAACCGCGGTGGGGAAGCCCGCACCGCCGAGACCGACAAGTCCGCTCTCTCTTACAGCGTTAATAAGGTCGTCGGCGCTCTCGATTTTCGGAGCACGAAGGGTCGGGTCGGGCGTCATATTACCGTCCGACTCAATAAGCACCGCGGGCACGGTTTTGCCCTGCGGAGTGAGGAAATCCTCTATCTTCTTTACCTTGCCCGACACAGACGAATGTATGGGCGCACTGACAAAGCCCGAGGCCGTCGCAATAAGCGTGCCGACGTAGACCTCGTCCCCGGGCTTCACGGTAATTGCCGCGGGCGCACCGATATGCTGGGTCACGGGGATAAGCACGCTCTCGGGCGGTGACATTCTCACAGCCGCCATGCTTGCCGTGTTTTTTTTGTGGGGAACGTGTAGGCTCCCTAGCTTAAACAAAGGCATATAATTTCCTTCCGTTATATTATTTTACTTTAATAATTATACAATATTTGCCCCCCTGTGTCAATAAGTCGGGCAATAGTTATTAATTTAACGAGCACGCCCCCACACCGCTTGACTTCGCATAGTAATTGTGCTAAAATAACACTTGAAAGAACAGAAAAAGAAAGGCAAATCCCTAAAATGAAAACAAATGTTGACAAAATTATCAGCGAGCTTATAGATTACGCGATAAACGCCGAGCTCATCACCCCCGAGGACGAGGCATATGCGGCGGCGGGGCTGTTGTCGCTCCTGTCGCTCTCGGACTACACTCGCGAGGAAATAACCGAGCGCCGCGCGCTTGCCGACATTCTTGAGGATGCCACCGACTACGCCCTCTCTGCGGGACTTATCGAGGACGGCGGAGTCGTTCGCCGCGACCTTTTCGACACGAAAATTATGGGTATTTTCGTCGCGCGCCCCTCTGAGGTAAATAGGAAATTTGCCGCTCTTTACGAAAGGAGCCCCGAGGCCGCGACCGACTACTTCTACTCGCTCGCCAAGGGCTCGAACTATATCCGCACCGACAGAATTGCACGCGACCTTAAATGGACGGTGCCCTCCGAATTCGGCGAGATAGACATCACCGTCAACCTCTCGAAGCCCGAGAAGGACCCGAAGGCT
>JAFVQW010000053.1 GCA_017504605.1 Clostridia bacterium | reverse complement strand
TCTGTGTTTACACAAGCGCGCCGCGCGCAGATTGCTCTGCGGTGGCTCGGCGGAGCCGAGCGCGGTGCAAAGCACCAAAGATTTCAAATCTTTACACCGCAAAGAGTATAGAATAAAAAACGAATAAAAAGAGGAAAACCGCAGGTTTTCGACCTTGATTTCCTCAAAACACACATAATATTAAGAGAGGTACTGTGATTTTTCACAATACCCCTCGTTTTTTATTCGGTTATGCCTAAATGCGACAGCCCCTTTTACTATTCTATCGACAGGGTAATGGAGAACTCCAGCGTTGAGTGAGGCGCGAGCGGCCTTGACTGCCCGCGTCTGTTTGCCTCGGTGACGGTGTCGTAGCCGAGGGTCGCAGGCTCGAGACCGAGACAGTAGCAGCCGTTAAGTCCCTCGAAATTTCTCCACACGCCGAGGCAGGAAAGCTCCTCGCTATCAAAGCGCATCATAAAGCGCTCGCCCGAGGGGTATTCGTAGCCGATAAAGCCGTCGGGACACTCGCGGGGAAAATAGAATTTGTCACTGTGGGGCACTCCCTCGCGCTCGGTGCGGATAAGATGCTCCGAGAGCGGTATACGCTCGCCCGCAGTAAGAGAGCCCGAGGTATCGGACACAATATCCGTCGGCTCGCCCTCATTAAAGGGGAGAATAAGCCGACCGCCGTCCTCGGCGCGAATGAGGCAGTGCGCCGCGAAGAGTGCCGAGAGAGCTTCTTCCTCGGTGTTTAAAATAGAGTAGGAAATTTTAAGAGCACCGCCCTCGCCCTCGCTGAATACCTTCGTAAAGGTATAGCCGAGGGCCTCCGAGGTATAGGTGAGGGTCAGCGTGTCCCGGGAGACGCTCGCCCCGTGCTTTACACGGCAGACCTCGCCGTGGTCGGGATATTCGAGCCTTTTGCCCGAGGGGGAGAGGCGGGTCTCGGGGTCGATAGTCGGAAACATATCGTCAAAGCCCGAGCACTCTCCGCGCTCAAAGGCGTCGCCGAGCCCTATTCTGCCGTATCTTTCACCCTCGCGGGTAAGGAGATATTCGACAGAGGTCGCGTTCTTGATAAAGGAAGCAATCTTGCCCCCGTCCTCGTGAAGCACGGTTGCGGTATATACCCCCGTGTCGAGAATATAAGCCGGGATATCCTTATAGCATCCTCTCGTTATCCTCATATCGAAAATCTCCTTTAAGTAGGTAAATGTAAATAAATGTTTTCGTTTTATTCGGGAAGATATCTCTTCAGGGGAAGGTGACCCGCCTGCTTGCAGATTGTGAAGCCCTCGACGTAGCCGGTTCCGCACTGGAGGCCGCGGCAACGGCTGTATGCACGGATAGATTCCGAGAGGTCTACGTTGTCGTGAACACGGAGCCACTCAATCTGGCTCTTGTGGTTTTCATACATCTGTATTTTTGTTTCTATCTCGTCGGTTATGTCAACGAAGATTTCGGGGAAGGAATTAATAAGGTTTGAGTTCTCCATAAGGAAGATGGGGCAGAAGCCCTGGTACACGGGGTAGTCGGGGTGAGCGGTGGGATAGTGATATACCGTCGCCGCCATCGTCGCGTCGAAGACTATCGTATGCGTGATGGAGTGGTCAACCATGTACTCATTCGGTCCGTGGGTAATTATAAAATCGGGATTAGTCTGTCTTATAACGTCGGAAACCCTCTTTACGCCCTCGTCGTAGTCGCGTCTGACGAACATATCGTCAAGGCCGAGGCCGATATAGTCGGCTCCGATAACCGCGGCCGCGTTTTTAGCCTCTACGGCTCTTACCTTTACGATTTCCTCCTTTGAGAGAATCTTGTGCCCCGCGCTTCCGTTAGCAAGGGTAACCATAGTGATTTTGTCGCCGCGCTTGGAACACTTAGCGAGAGTGCCGCCGCAGAGAGCCTCGAGGTCGTCGGGGTGACAGCCGATTGCAAGTACGTTCATAGCTATTATCTCCTATACTTATTAAGAATATCGTAGTTAAGCTCGACACCGATACCGGGAAGGTCGGGAATGGTTACGTAGCCGTCCTTATCAAGCTGGAAGTGGTGGCGAACGAGGTTCTTACTGAGGACGGTCTCCTGTGCACAGTACTCGAGAATATCGGCGTTCGGAATTGCCGCTATCAGCTGGAGCGTTGCGCCGATGAGAATACCGGTCTTGAAGGCGTGGGGGATAAGCTTCTTTCCGCGAAGCTCGGCCATATCGGCAATCTTCTTCGCCATGGTGATACCGCCGCAGCGGCTCATATCGGGCTGAACTATATCAACTCTGCCGTTATCGAGCATATCCTGGAACTCGTACATAGTGCCGAACTCCTCGCCCGAGGCAAGACTGATGTTGATGTTGTCCGAGAGACGGCCGAAGTCGGGCGTTCTGTCGGGTGCGAAGGGCTCCTCGAGCCAATAGATGCCCTGCTTCTCGTACTCCTTCGAAACGCGAAGAGCGTACTTGTAGTCTGTCCATCTCATACCTATATCAATCATAAGACGGTTATCGCCGACGGCCTCGCGGCACCACTCGACAAGCTGTACGTCCTTCTTCTCGTTCTCGCCGAGAGCGCCCCAGCCGAACTTGTAGCCGTGGTAGTTGCAGTCTGCCTTGTGATGAGCGACGAGCTCGTCAATCTCCTCCTTAGTGCCGGGCATAAGGACGGAGCAGTATGCGGGAATTTTATCTCTGAATCTGCCGCCGATGAGCTTAGATACGGGCAGACCGTACTTCTTACCCGTGATGTCCCAAAGGGCAATATCGATACCGCTCATTGCGTGGATACCAACGCTTCTTCTCGTGTAGTAGTAGCTGTAGTGATACATCTTATACCAGAGGTACTCTACGTTAGTGGGGTCCTCACCGATAAGAATTTCGCGAAGGCCGCGGCACTGGTCGTGCGAGGCGGGGGTCTCGACGATTGCCTTCACTACCTCGGGGGAGGAGTCAACCTCTCCGATACCCGTGATGCCCTCGTCGGTGTGCACGAGAATAACGGCGGTGTCCTGGCTTCCGTCGCCAATCATTTTAACCTCGTCCTGACGGACAACGATTACCTCAACGTCTGTAATTTTCATAATATTCTCCTTTAGAATTTAATTATCGCTTTAATAAGTGACTTATCGTGTGTGCGGTAGAGGTCAAACGCACGGTCGATGTCCTCGAGCTTAAACTCGTGCGTAACCATAGCATCGAGCGAGAGGCTGCCCGCCGCAATCATACGGACGAGCGGCTCCCATGCCTTAGTGTTGCCGACGGCGCCGTGAACGGTAATCTCCTCGACGACTATTTTCTTCGTCGGCATAGTTACGACGTCGTCGTCGCCCGGAATTCCGTAGAGGATTATATCTCCGCCGCGCTTGACGTAGTTGAAGGAGCTCTCGATAACCGAGGGTGCGCCCGTAGCCTCGACAACGAGGTCGGCAAGAGTGCCGCCCGTTATATCAAGAAGTGCTCCGACGGGGTCGGCGGTGAGCTTGGTATTGATTACGTGTGTTGCGCCGAACTCCCGCGCACGCTCCTCGGAGTGCTCACTGCGCACGACCGATACGACGCGCGCCGCGCCCAAAATGCGCGAGAGCTTAATAAACGCAAGACCCGCGGGGCCCGCACCGAAGACCACGACGGTACCGCCGAGGGTGACGCCGATACGCATAAGCGACTCGGTCGGGCAGACACAGCTCTCGAGAATAGCCGCCGTCCTGTCGCTTACCTCGTCGGGGATTGGAACTATTGCCGAGGTCGGAACCTTCAGATACTCGGCATAGCCGCCCGAGTGGGGGTAGTAGCCGATTTCCGAGCCCTCGGGGCAGAGATACTGCTTACCCTCGCGGCAGGCGGGGCAGCGCCCGCAGCCAACCGAGGTCGCGATAACGCAGCGCTGACCGATAGGAACGGTGCAGCCCGCATCGTTGATTTCTACAACCTCGCCGCAAATCTCGTGACCCTGCACGTGAGGGGCACGGCTGAGCTTCAGCTTGCCCGAGATTATGTGATAGTCGGTGGCACATATTCCCGCCGCGCGCACCTTGATAAGCGCCTCGCCCTCGTTGAGAGTGGGCAGGGGAAGGTCCACTATTTCAATATCGTTCGTGCCGCGCCACATTGCAGCCTTCATATAGATACCTCCTTATCGCCAAAGGGAATTCCGCTCTCGCGCTCGAGAAGCGCCTTGTAGCCTCGCGGGAAGGTGGGCGCATCTGCCTCGCGCAGAGTGGGCATAAGAGAGCTCTGTATTTCTCTCGCACGGGCGAGGTTACCTTCGCCGATAGCGCGGTAGAGCTCGGAAATTCTGTCGGGGAAGATAGCCGCAAGAGCCGTCATGCTTCCCACACAGCCGCCGACGAGGGCGGGAAGAAGAATGTCGTCGGTGCCCGTGAGGATTGCCGTTTCGCTGCCCTCGGTGACGTTCACCATATGCATAAGGCGCTTCATATTAGCGCTGCTGTCCTTGATGCCGATGATATTCTCGTGCTTAAAGAGACGGTAGATAACGTCGAGCTCGAGCTCCTCGGTGAAGAAGGGAATATTGTAGAGCACGACGGGAACGGGGGATTTGTCGGCAACCTCCGTATAGTAGGCCTCGCGCTCTGCCTTCGGGTGCTTAAGATAGTAGGGCGGGCAGACGAGGACGGCGCGTGCGCCTATCTCCCCCGCGTGTCTTGCAAGGCGGACGGTGTCGGCGGCGTTGGCCGTGCAGGCGCTGACTATGAGCTCCTTGTCGGCGTCCTTCTTTTTTGCAACGAGCTCGGAGAGCGCCATCTGCTCGTCAAGCGAGAGATGAACGAACTCGGCGGTCGTGCCGTTGGTTACGTAGCCCGAGATGCCGGTTCCGCTCGTGCGCATAAGCTGAGCCTCGTAGGCCGCGAGGTCAACCTCGCTCCCCGCGAAGGGTGTCATAAGCACGGCGTATGGGCCAAAAAGATGCTTTTTCATTTCAGTATATACTCCTCTATTTTAAGCGGCAGAAGCTCCTCGAAGAGGTCCTCCGCGCCGTTTTCCGTTAAGATATAATCGTTCTCAAGCCGTAGGCCAAAGCCCGAGTAAAGACCCGTCTCCACCGTGTAGTATTCACCAACCGAGAGCGGCGTGTCCGAGCCCTCGAGAAACTGAGGCTGAAGAAGAGGCGCCGTGCCTATTCTGTGTCCCGCGTGGTGAACGAGCGAGCGGCCCGCCTCTCTATAGGGACGGTTCGCGGCGAAGTAGACCTCGCTCGCGGCGGCTCCCGCCCCGAGCGCCCGAGCGCCCTCGCGAAGCGAGGCGAGCGCGAGATTAAATACCTCTGTCTGCTCCTCTGTCGGCTCTCCGACGAAGAAGGTGCGGCAGACGTCACACCACACGCCCCCCACTCCGACACTGATATCCATAAGCACGGTATCGCCCTCGCGCGGGATATAAGAGCCCGAGGTTTGACCGTCGATATTCACGGTGTCGGCACCGAGGAGGTAATCGTATACTATTTTGTGCTTACCGAGGCGCGCGTTAAGCACCGACTGAAACGGAGCAAAGAGCTCCGAGGCGCACTTACCGCGTGCAAACTCGCGGCGATAGGCCGAGAAGGCCTCTGCCACCGCCGATAAAATTTCCTGTATAGGCATAACAACCCCCATAAATATATTGCATTTTTATAATAGCACACGCGCGACGGTTATTATAGTGACTTTTGTTTTAAAAAATAGCATAATTTTCCCGAAGAATAAAATTTATTGACATTTTAAACTCGCCACGCTATAATTGAATTATGGATTACATATTCAACGGAGAGAAGATAAGACGGCTTCTTCTGAATTTTTATCTTTCAACCGAAATCGCCGTCACCTTTTACGATTCCTCAATGAAAATGGTTGCCACCTCGCCGAAGTATTCGCATTATTGCAGCACCATACGCAGGAAGAAGGGCTGCGTGAAAAACTGCAATTTGTCGAACCTCGTTCATATGGAGAGGGCGGCGAGGACACGCGAGATAGTGTCCTACACCTGCCACGCTGGGCTTATGGAGACTATAATGCCCGTGCTCTTTGAGGATACGGTTATAGGCTATATGCAGATAGGGCAGTTCCGTGATGCCGAGGGGGTATATTCCACCGAGGAGGGCGCTCGCGCGGCCGCCGAGGCCTACGGCCTTGACGAGGCGGCGGGCTTCTACGGCACACTTCCCGTCGTGTCGGCCGAGAGGCTTGCGGCGCTCGGCGAGATTTTAGCTATACTGATAAGAAGCTTCTGGGCCGACGGCCTCGTCAGGCATAACCGAAGCATGCTTTCGGTTAAGATTGAGAAATACATAGAGGAGCATATTAAGGAGAAGCTCTCGATAGAGGCACTTTGTGCCGAGTTTTTCCTTTCGAAAAACGCGCTCTACCGCCTATTTTGTGACGAGTTCGGCACAACGGTCGGAAAATACATTCTCGCGCGGCGCGCCCAGCTCGCGCGCGAGCTCCTGCGCGACAGCACCATGCCCATAACCGCGATTGCCGCCGAGTGCGGCTTTACCGATTACAACTATTTTATCCGCGCGTTCAAGGCGCAGGTGGGGGTTACGCCGCTACAGTACAGGAAGAATAAGTAGATTTTTAATCCAAGCCGACGAAGGAGGCTTGGTATGGCATCACGCGTCAGCGTGTATGGAATCCCGACTTCGTCGGGAATGGCATCAATTCGCAGAGCGAATTGTGTGGAGCCGCGGCCCTCACCGCGTAGGGCATATACTGTTCGTCGGCTTAATTCCATACTGTCTTACGGCGTGATTTAAAAAACAAAAAAAGGCAGACAAACGTCTGCCTTTTTTGCCGCTAATTATTTTTTGCTGTCCTTGATGGCCTGCTTCGTTCCGTACCAAACGAGCTTACCGCTTCTGCCGAAGACGACGTTCTTAAAGTCCTCAAGCGCCTCCTCGCGTTCGCGTAGCTTCTCCTTATATTTGTCCATCTCGTCGGTGGTAAGCTCGTCGTCGAACTTATTCATAATGTGCTTAATGGACTTAATTTCGAGCTTTATATCCTCTATCTGGGCATCAATCTTTGCCTCGGTGCGGCGAAGCTCGAGCTTCGCAAGCTTATTCGACGCATAGCGAACGATATAGAGGCTCTCGTTTACGTTCGTCGCGGTGAGCTTCTCGGAAACAGTCGGGTCGTCGGTCGTGTCGTCGAGGAATACCACGTAGTTCTTTGCCTCAAGATTAGACTTCGCCTCCGCTAAATCCTTCTTGGGTGCGGGCGTGCAGGACACGCAGGCGAAAAGGCATACGACAGCAAGCAAGAGTGCCAACAGTTTTTTCATTTTGTCAAATCTCCTTTGATTAAAAAATTATGCTACTTATATTATAACGAAAAGATGAAAAGGTGTCAATAAAAAAAGAAAAAATATACGGCTTTTCTAAAGCTTTACAATTATGAGCGCCTTTCCTTTTCTCCGCGCGTAATCAATCGTGTGCCGACTTCCTCGAGAGTGCCCGTCCCAAATTACAAGCACGTAGTCTGCTAAATCTACCATTTCCTCGTTTCTTTTTAAAGGCGCATATTTTCCGTATAAATTGTACCTTGGTAACAGTACCAGCTTGGATATTTTGTGTCGGTCGGCATATTCCTCAGCGAGAGCATCAACCCCTGTTGCACCACCCGTGATAATCAATTCTGTGTCGGAAGGCACGTGTGCCGACAAATCAAAGTTTTTTATACCTCTTGAGCCTGCTATAAGCAATTTCATAAAAAATCCCTCCAAGTGAAATATATATTTATATAAGTATATACTCAAACAAGAGAATTGTCAAGGGAGTATATCTTTAATAAAATATATACGAAGGGACGGTGAGGGCATGATAAGGCTTACACTTGACGAGTATCTCGAAAAACGCGGAATTACGAGATATGAGCTCGCGAAAAAAAGCGGAATAGGATATCCGATTATAGATAAGTATTACAAGAACGCCGTAACCAGATACGACGGATACGTTCTCGACAGAATTTGCAGAGCCCTCGGGTGCTACGTGTCGGATATACTGAATTACTCAGAGCAGGATAAAGAAAAGCGGTGAGAAGCATTGGAGCCTCTCACCGCTTTTTGATTTAAAATTTTTGGGGGTTATTTTTTCTTCCAGGTGCCGTCCTCATAGGTGTACTCACCCGAGCCGCCACCGCCGCCGTTTTTCTTCGCACGGATAGCGCGTACGATGAGGAAGACGGTGAGCGCGACAATGAGGAGCATTAAGACTACAATCATAATATCTCCGACCTGAATTTTCTTGCCGAAGACCTCCTCCATATCCTCAACGACGATAGATGCCGAAATGCCCGTTTGCTCGGTAAAGGCGAAGAGAGCCGACGTAACCGTAGACTCATTCATCGCGAGAGAGGATTTGTTGTAAAGGCGAGAGCGAGAGGTGTTCTTCCCCTCGGTGCCGACGGCACCCGCATTTTTCGTTTCGCTTGCCATTTTATTCATAACGTCGGCAAGGTTTGAGGAAAGAGAGTATTCGTAATACTCTGAGTTGACGGTCGAGAGAACCGTCGCGCCAAAGGGGGTACGGTCGTTGCCGTAGAGCGCCTTGACGTCCGTCGCGAGGTCGTCACCCACACAGGCGTATACGTAATAGCCGTCGCGCTCCTCGTTTACGAGGAAAACGATAAGAATGTTCTCCTCATATGTTGACGTCTCGTCACCAAACGCCGCGGCGTACTGCTCGTTTCCGTAGGTCTGCATAACACGCTCGTCATAGCGTACCGAGCCGCCGTTTACAATATTAGAGACAGCCGTAGTAAAGGGAATAATAAGCGCCATGGCAAAGACGAGAACGAATACAATCGGCAGAATAAGCGCGCCGATAAAGCCGCCGAGGCAACCGCCTCCGTGATAATATCTGTATCTCGGAAAGAAGAAAAAGGGCGTGTGAAAGCCGTGCGGTCGATGTGGACGGTGCGGTCCGCCGCCAAAGCCTCCTCCGCCGAAGCCGCCGCCACCGCCGCCGAAGCCGCCGCCGCGCGAGCCTCCTCCAAATCCGCCGCCATTTGCGCCACCACCGGGTCCTGGCATATTTTTTATCCTCCTCTTACGGTTTTTCTTTAATTATACACGGCAAAAGTAAAAAAGCAAACACTAAAGACTAAAAAAGTGTAAATTTTTATGTGTGGGCGCTGAAATTGTAAATTAATATATACAAAAAGGCGCTTTCGCGCCTTTTGCTTGCTCTTATACCACAAGTCGCGGCAGGAGCCTCCAGTTGTTCTTCGGTATCCCCATAGCATATCGGATTTTTCCCATCATAGACGGGGAGAGCGCGGAGCCGAGTGCATCTATTCTGACGGAAATCTCATTTATCATGCTGTCGAGCTCGCTTTGCTCAAGGAGATATTTACAGCATATAAGAAGAGACAAAAAGTCGTTTTTGCCGAATTTGTTTTCGCCCTTACTGTTTTTAGCGATACAGAGCTTTCTTGTAATTTCAAGCGTAGTGGACAGGCGAGTCTTTGGCAGGCGGGCGCAAAAGGTTCTCTCGCCGTGTGCTATAATGTTTCTGAATGAGACGACGACCTCGAGAATGTTGGAAAGCTGAGAGGCTGAGACCTTATAGTAGCTTGCAATCGCGGTCTTTTGAGCGGAAATCATATTTTTGTAAAATATTGACGTTGTTCCAAAGGAAAGGGCCCGCACCAATACCCACATAGGCACGTGACCGTGCGCTCGAAAATTATGGTCGATGTATTCGCGGTATTTGTTAGAGTTGTGATTTAACGCCTCGGCTATCGTGGTGTTACATTCGGTAATAAGCCTCGATATTGCGGGCTGCATTGAAGGGGCCGGAGAAAAGCATGCAGGGGTTAGATAGCTTTTCTCATCAACACCGTGGGCACGGCTGAATTCGTGCGCTATAAGCGCCTTTATATGTGTCTCGATAGAGGTGGTGTACTTATACATTATACCCCTCAAATCCTTGTCAAAGGCATAGAGATTGCAAATATCCTCAAAGCTCGTGCCGTTATAAAATTTACCGCTCGGCGACTTGAAGAACGGTGAATATCCGTTGATAACGTTATAGTATCCTTCTCTTTCCAAGAAGCTGCGCGCCGCGCCCTCATCCTTTATAATCAGGCCCTTGCTTTTTAATTTTTCTATCTGCTGCTCGTATGTAAAAAAGGCTTTCATTTTCCGTCCGTAAATAAAGAATTAGGGAGTTTCATAAATGAAACCCCCTGCAGACCTCGGTTACCCAAGGTTCTTTCCGTACTCATATGTTAACACATTCAGCAAATTTTGTCAAGTATGTATTACAAAAAAACCAAAAAAGTAATGCGGCGCCCGATAAAAAAGAAATAGGGAGCCCTATAAATAAGGCTCCCCGCAGTCTTTATTTTCATAAAGAACTGTCCGTAGGGGCTATACGCCCCGATACATATTATGACCAAGGGATAGGCGAATATTCTCCCCCGCCAAACACGTACCGACAGTATTTTATCACATTAGTCCTTCCGTGTAAGTAAAGCGCCGTTACGAAAAACAACGTCGAAATCACACGCATTATGTGCAGCTCTCACAAGTCGCGTTCACCTCACGCTCTGCACGTATTCGCGCGGGGTCATTCCGACCTCGCGGACGAAGGCGCGGTAGAATACCGCGTAATCCGAGAAGCCCGAGAGGCGTGCCGCCTCGGCGGCACTGCCGCCCGCGGAGAGCACCGACTCAGCCGTGCTTATCCTTCTCTCGAGAATATAGCGCGCGGGGGTCGTGCCCGTCTCGCGCTTAAAGAGCTTGTAAAGGCTCTTCTCGGATATGCCGAAGCGCTCCGCGAGCTCGGTATACCTTAGGTCCGCGGTAATATTGGCATTTACGTATTTTAACATCTCCCATATTCTCTCGCTGTATGGGGTGAGCTTCAGCTCGGTGTCGCTGACGCCCGAGGCATCCGCCGATATGAGAAGCGACAGGGCGTGTATTATTGCGGCGCTCTCACCGTATTCGCCGCCCGAGGCGAGCGCCTCGCGCACGCGGTCAAACACGGGCTCAAGGCCGAGCGCTCGCGCCGAGGACGGCGCGAGTGCAATAATCTTTCGGCGGCAAGCCCTGTGATAGACCTCGAGCGCCCCCGCGCCGAGGCCGAAGAAGGCGCGCCTCGAAAGATAGATATGGCGGCGGTGATAGGTCGAGGTGCGGTTTATTATCGGGCGGTGGTAGACCCCCGCCGCGACAACTATTATATGCCCCGGCTCGACTATTATTTTTCTGCCCTCGAAGACGAAGGAAACGTCGCCCTCGGGGAAGTGGTAAATCTCAAGCTCGCCCGTGTGTATATGCGCCTCGAAGTCCGTGCTCCTCGGCATATCCTCCGTCCTCGCCTCGGAATAGCGGACGGCGCCCGTGGGGCTTACTATATGCACTCTCGTTTCGTTTTCCATTTTTTATCTCCTGCGGTAGGAAAATGCAATATTTATGCCTAATATTGCAATTGATATTACATTTTAGATATGATATAATTATTATATCACAGAGAAAAATCCTGTCAAGGGGGTAAAAATGTTTAAGTGCGAAACGCATATGCACGTCGGCGAGGTCAGCAGATGTGCGAAGATTTCTGCGCGCGAGATGATAGAAATTTACAAGGCGCGGGGATATACCACGGTATTCTGCACCGACCACCTCGCGGCGAACAATTTTCCCGGTATGGACGAGTCAAGCTGGGAGGAGAAGGTTAACTACTTCTGCCGCGGATACGAAAATGCGCGCGCGGCGGGCGAGGAGCTCGGAGTGACGGTTCTTTTCGGTGCCGAGATAAACTTCGCGGGCTGTCCTAACCACTACCTTCTTTACGGTATCACAAGGGAGCTGCTGCTGAATACACCTCATATTTTCGAGATGTCGCTCGAGGAGCTCTATGCTTATTCGAGAGAGAACGGCTTCACAATAGTACAGGCGCATCCCTTCCGCGACGGACGGAATTATCCGACCCCGAGGGTAATAGATGCCTTCGAGGTATGTAACACTAATCCGCGCCACAACGACCACGACGAGCTCGCACGGGCGGTGGCCTCGGTTTACGGCAAGCCCACGACGGCGGGCTCAGATGCCCACCGCACCGACGATGCGGCACTCGGCGGCGTTCTGACCGAGGAGAAAATTACGACGGTCGAGGACTATATCCGTCTTTTGCTTAACGGGGAGCTAATATTTATCGGAGAAGAAAATGATATATCTGACAAGTGATTTACACGGTGACCTCACCCTTTCGGGCTTCACCGAATATTTGGAGCGGGCGACCGATGCCGACACACTGATAATTCTCGGCGACACCGAGCTGTCCTTCCGCGACACGCCCGAGAACCGCGCCTTTACCGAGGAGTTCCTCGCGATAGAAAAGAATATCGCGATAATCGACGGCAATCACGAGAACCACCCCTTCCTTCGCTCCTTCCCCGTAGAGGAAAAATGGGGCGCACCCGTGTACAGGCTTTCGCCCCATATCGTTTGCCTACAGCGTGGGTATATATACGAGATAGAGGGTAAGCGCCTTTTCATAATGGGCGGCTGTAAGAGCTCGGACAGGTGGCGCGAGTGGGGACTTCTCTATCCCTTCGAGGAGCCGAGCGACGAGGAGCTCGCACGCGCGTACGCCTCGCTCGATGAGGCAGGGGGCCGTGTTGATTTTGTGCTCACGCACAAGTACAATAAGCACCGCCCCGAGGAGTACGATGACACTCTCGTGCATAAGCTTATGCGCCTTGAGGAATATATCGATAACAACGTCGAATATAAGCACTGGTACTACGGCCACGGACACAGAAATCTCGAGATAGACGACAGACATACTATGGTGTATGACAGGCTTGTGAAATTGTAAATAAATGTTAGCAAAAGCGCGGGGCCCCGGGCCCCGCGCTTTTTTGTGCTTATTTAAAATAATGCTCCAGTATAAATTTTATCGCGTGATTGTCGTTCGAGCAGATTACCTCGTCTGCCGCGGCGAGAAGCTCGGGGCAGGAGTTCGATACCGCGAGGCCGAGGCCCGCGGCCTCGACAATTGTGAGGTCGTTGCCGCTGTCGCCGACGGCGATAGTGTCCCCGTGCTCAACCCCGAGCATATCGGCGAGGGCGTGAAGCGATGCGCCCTTTCCCGCGCTAGAGTGGAATATCTCGAGGTTATGATCGGCGGCAACCGCTATGTTGACGGAAGGTATTTTGAGAAGGCGCTCCCGACACTCCTCGAGCTCACCGTCGTCGTGAAAGAACACCGAGATAACCTCGGCGTTTTCAATCTCGGCGAGGAAGGCCTGAAAGCCCGTCTGCTTTACGGCGATATTACGGAGAATATCGGCGTGCGCACCCCACATATTATAGTAACCGAAGTCTTCCTCGGTATTAAGCTCGGCATCGCAATAGGTCTTACCCGAGTAGCGCACGGTGATATGAGCCTCGGCACTCGATATGGCGGAAAGAATAGCGTCGAGCTGACGGCGCGAGAGGCAGCGCTCGAGCCTCTGACCCGTTAGCTTATCTAACACCACGGCGCCGTTTGAGTGTATGAAATAACGCACGTTGGGGTTTTCCTTTATTGAGGAGGGAACCTCCTGCATTGTCCGTCCCGTTGACGGCACGAAGTGTACGCCGAGGCGTGTCAGCGCCTCGATTGCCGCGAGGTTTTCGGGGCTTACCTCGCCCCGACTGTTAAAGAGCGTGCCGTCAAGGTCGCTCGCTACTATCTTAAAGCTTTTCATAAGAACTCCCGAGTGCATTTTTACATCGGTTATTATATCACACGCCCTCTCGCGTGTCAATTACAGTTTTAGCTTTTTTGCGAAATCTCTCATAACCGAGCTTATTTTAATCCCCTGCGGGCAGAGGCTCTCGCACTGTGTACAGCCGAGACAGGCATCGGGGCGCCTTCCCTCGTCAATGCCGTCGAGCGCCGAGGCGGGAATAGATGCTTTACCGAAATGAGCACTGTCGTTATAGCGCTTTATCAGCTCCGGAATATCGAGCCCCGAGGGGCAGGCATCGGTGCAGTAGCGGCAGGCAGTGCAGGGGACGGCGCTTCTTTCTATTATTTCGTCGGATATTTTAAAGAGGACCTCGAGCTCTCGCTCGTTAAGCGGCTGTGAGGTGCTGAAGGTTGCGACGTTTTCCCGAAGCTGCTCGAGGCTTGACATTCCCGAGAGAGTTACCGTTACCTCGGGAATACTCTGTATGAAGCGAAAGGCCCACTCGGGCACGGTGGCATTTTTCCGCAATTCGCGAAGGCGTGACTCCTCGTCGGGAGCGAGCGTTGCTATTCTGCCGCCGCGCACGGGCTCCATTACCCAAACCGGCAGGCCGTAGGAGGCGACGAGCGCCACCTTCTCCTTGGCATTCTGGAGCTTCCAGTCGAGCCAGTTTATCTGAAGCTGACAAAATTCAAGCTCACTGCCATACGTGTCGAGGAATCGCTTTATAGTCGCGAGGCTCCCGTGAGTGGAAAAGCCAAGATGCCTGATTTTGCCCATTTTCTTTTGATTTATAAGGTAATCGAATACGCCGTATCTCTCGTCGGTAAAGGCATCGATATTTTTCTCGGTTACGTTGTGGAAGAGGTAAAAGTCGAAATAATCGGTTTTGCACCGCCGAAGCTGGGTCTCAAAGATTTCTTCCTTTTTTTCCATATAGCTGTTGTCAAAGCCGGGGAATTTCGTCGCAAGGTAAAAGCTCTCTCTCGGGTATTCCGAGAGCACCTCTCCAATGACCGACTCGGAGGTGCCCGCGTGGTAGACCCAGGCGGTGTCGAAATAGTTGATACCGTTCCCTTTAGCGTACGCGACGAGCTCTCGCACGGCGTCCATATCGACGCGGGCGTTATCACCCTCGACACAGGGAAATCTCATACAGCCCATTCCGAGCGCGGAAAGCTTCAGCCCTTTGAATTCTTTATATATCATATGCCGTTCTCCTTTATTCTCTTGTGGTTATATTGTACCATGTGCAAATTGGCTTGTCAAGCGAGGCGGGGAGGAAGTTAAAAGAGGGTGACGTGAAGAAAAAACCGACAAGCCTAAACAAAAGCTTGTCGATTTTTATTAGTGCAATAATTTGTGTTTCCTTAACGAGATGACCTCGAGATTACATTACCGTGGTTTCGCTTCTTGATGCTATGTATTCTCTAACCCCCGAGGGCTTCAAATACTTTTGATAAAGCTCCGCTGAATCGGGAAAGCTTTTTACAAACCAAGCCTCTAGCGCTTTCTCTTCTACGTTTTCCATAGATATTTCGAGCAGTGTGTCAAGTCCTATGTAAAGCACCGCTGCGAGAATTGCACACCACCAATCCTTGATCATTGAAAATTCAAATCCCGATATGCCCAGTTCCTCACTTTCCCAAAGCTCTGCGCTCATATATATTTCCAAATTGGTTGAGAAGAAATAAAAAATAAGAAGCCCGCAAACAATCATACAGCCGATTCTAACAGCTCTCATAATATTTAGCTTGGATCGTGTTAAATAATCGTTGGCGTTAAAAGAGGCATCTGCACAGCACTTAAGAGCATCAAGCTCTTTTTTTGCTTCGTCTAAGGGCATAGAGTTGAAATTCGTGTTGATTGAGCTTGCAATCGTGTAATTCAAATTAATGCCTTGCGCCTTGCACCAATTAAAAATAAAGATATCTTTTCCAAAATCGGCGAAGGTTTTATATGCCTCCGACACCAGCCAGACAACAATAGCTAATACAACAAGATTTTTTGCACCGTCGAAAACGGCTTTTGTTTCTTCTAAAGAGTTCCAACCAATAATCTTAAATATGGCGGATATAACGAGAATATCGATTATCACGCTAAACACTCTCGTCACAAGCTTCTTTTTGAAAATGTGTTTGAAAAATGGATTTCCGCCTTCCCAATTTTCTGTGAGCCTGCAAGCGCTCGTTATTTCGAGACTGATTTTTTCATCTTGCACGGCTTCATTGGATGAGACAAACGAATATCCGCATTCAGAGCAGACGTTTATCTTCTCGGCGTAAGCCTTTCCGCACTCCTTGCAGACTGTAATTTTGGCGCCGCAATGAACGCATTGGTTGACAGTGTCTGAAATTTTCCCTTGACATTCCGGGCAGCTTATAATGGCCATCCTTTCCTCCTTAACCTTTTAACTGTCTAAATTAATTTTATCAAAAACTTCTTTGTCCTTTTGTGAAATGAAGTTAGGCATAAAATGAATACCCTTGTTTTTTAAAAGCCAAAGCTGCATTCTTTTGTGATAGACCTGTCTGTTTAACCGTGATCTGTGAGTGATGGCGTTGTAGAGTGTAAAAACCACGCTGACAATCCATAAAATATGTATAGCGTCCAAAAAAACCTCGGCAAGGTCGAGCCACTCATATTTATAAACTGTTCCACCAAAAAAATTGTTTAAAGCCCAACTCTGTAGTCGCGGGAGCCACCTTCCTCCGACAAGAGAGAGCACTGTTAAGAAGAAATACGGCCAGAGGCTCAGCTCCTTACGTATGTAATTTCGTGCGCGCTTATCTTCCTTCCAAAATTCGAGTTGCAAGGCTGCCTTCTCTTCTTCGTCGAGGTCGCTGAAGTCTACAACAGCATTATCCTCTTTACTTTCGTCCTCGCAGAGGTCGCTTTGCGCTTTTTCCTCAAGGTCTTCGGGCAAGACAATGTCTGCCGTCGGTTCCGCTGTGGGAGCGCCGCAATGAATGCAGTGAGAAGTAGTGTCACTTATGGATTTGCCGCATTGCTTGCAGATTATCAGTGCCATTATGTTCTCTCCGTTTCTTCAAATAGAATCTTGAGGTCCTCGCCCTCTAAAATTAATTCTGAATAAACCTTGTAGCCGCCAAATTTAAACGAGTTGTACGAGGTGTCACTGACTATTGTATAAAAATCTCCGTAAACCGTGCGATAACAGTAGGAGATAGTAGGGTCTTTGGTTTCTACAAGTATTAGATTGTCAACGTCGTCAGATATTCTAACCCTCATACAAGATATACGTGATATCGTGGTGCGTTTAGGCCCGGGAAAGTGTTTTTTTAAAATAGTTTGAGCTTCCTTAAAAAGCGCATTGCCGATTAATTCTTCGCGGTAGTCAATTTCCTTTTGCTCCTCCGAGCGTAGGTCTGCAAAGGCAAAAAACGAGCAGAGGCAGTAGCCTATTACGCATGCCGCGAGTAATAGCGTAAGGATTGTTACTACAGGACTTGGCCTTACCGTGAACTCTTTTTTCATAAGCCCTCCTTGAATATACCAAAATGGGATATTGCTATTATACCAAAATGGTATAATAAAGTCAAGAGGTATTTGCAAAGAGGAGTGAAAAATGGAATTTCGACTCAAAAAACTGCGAAAAGAGCGAAGAATATCGCAGTTAAAGCTGGCGCTTGATTTGAATATGAACCAGAACACAATATCGAGGTACGAAAATATCGAGCGAGAAGCAGATTATGAAACGCTTATAAAATTTGCGGATTATTTCGATGTTTCACTTGATTATCTTCTCGGAAGATGTGATAAAGAAAAGTAGAGGCTTTAGAAGCATTCCTGCGACTAAAGCCTTTTGATTTGAAAATATAATGCGGTTAGTTTGTCAAATTCATCGTGTTAAAGGGACTGAAAATGAAAACCGCGGGCAAAATTACAAAAACCCCTTGACAAATAATTTTCAATGTGGTAAAATAAAATCCGCGCAAAGCAGAAACAGAAAATTTAGCGGAATTGTGTAAAGGTAGCACAGCAGACTCTGACTCTGTATGTCTGGGTTCGAATCCTAGTTCCGCTGCCAAAAAATTCGACAAGTTTCGACTTGTCGAATTTTTTTATCCATTGCGAAAGCAATGGTATATCATCACGCTTTAGCGTGTATCTCATCACCGAAGGTGCATATCATCAGCCGTAGGCTGTATCCTCTTTCGCAATGATGATATACAATGCTCCGCATTGATGATATGCAATTCCTACGGAATTGATGATATGCACGCCTTTGGCGTGATTGAGTACGGGAGTTCGAATCCTAGTAGCAATCCTCGAAAAATATCTTTTTCGTAGCCTATAAACACAGAAAAGCAGACCATCATTCGATGGTCTGTTTTTACGCACCTCCCATTTGAGTTATTTGTCAAACGGATTGCTATTTTTAAAGTATTTTTCAAGCTCTTTCACTCCGTCGAGCAAAAAAACATCTTTACTTCTGACAAGGCTTACGTCCACAAAAATCCTCGGAAAAAGCGATACGCCCCTGAGCTTTCTGTTTTTGTTTGCAATTTTTCCGAAAGTAAATCCTATTGCCTGGCCACTTTCTATCATGCTCTCTGCCGTAGACAGCTGTTCGGTCTGAACACACACCGTTGGGTATGCACCCGCGCCGGAAAACCACTCTCTTATAGTCTTTGTCTGGAAGAATGTGTCGGCAAAGAGGACGAGAGGCTTACCCTCTATCATTTTGGCGTTTATTTCCTCGCACTCCGCGAGTGAATCAAGCTTGTTTACCCAACAAACAACCTCAAGCCTTCCCACTTTTTGAGCGCGGTAGGATATATCAAAGGGCTTGACGTGAGGAAGCAATACCGTGTCAAGCAGTCCCTCGTTCAGCTCCGAAAGAAGCTCATATTTTCCCTTTTCGCTTATTTCAAGGTGTGTAAGTCGGTTTCTCTCGGCAAATTCTTTGTAAATATCGGCAAATATAATAGAACTCAGCATAGGCGGTATGCCAAGTCTCAATCTGCGCGTATCTCCTCCGAGTTCCAGCATCACACGCTCGACCTCGGCATATTTGGTGAGCAGCTCCTTTGTCAAATTGTAAAGCTTCGTACCCTCGGGAGTTAAAAACATTCCGTTGTGACGGCGGTAGAAAAGAGATAGCGCAAACTCCTTCTCCAACTCGCGTATCGCGTTCGAAAGCGAGGGCTGAGAAATATACAATCGCTGTGCCGCAAGGGATACCGTATGATATTCTGCTACTGCGTGAAAATATCTAAGTTGAGTTATATTCATATCCTGCTCCCTTCTTCTTTTTCACCTTATTATATAGCAAAAAGCTATAAAAGTCAATATAAAATGTATTTTACAAATAGTATTCAGCGTGCTACAATTAAACGTACGAATCTATTTTAAAGTGCAAGGAGAAAAATGATGAAAAGCTACAAAATTGCAGTCATTGCGGGCGACGGAATTGGTCCCGAGGTTATTGCCGAGGGAGTACGAGTGCTGGAGCACGTGGCAAAGCTTGACGGTGGATTTCAATTTGAATTCACTAACTTTCCGTGGGGCTGCGAATATTACCTGAAGAATGGCAAAATGATGCCCGACAATGCCATTGATACACTAAAAGAGTATGACGCTATATATCTTGGCGCAGTAGGATACCCCGGTGTTCCCGACCATATTTCGCTTTGGGATTTGCTTTTAAAGATACGCCACGAATTTGATGAGTACGTCAACGTACGTCCCGTAAAATTGTTGAACGGTGCACCTTGCCCGCTGAAAAACATTTCCTGCAAAGACATCGATATGATCGTAATTCGCGAAAACAGCGAGGGAGAATATGCCGGTGCAGGCGATTGGCTGTATCGCGGACAGGAGAACGAGGTCGTGCTTCAAACAGGCGTTTTTTCTCGAAAGGGTACAGAAAGAATTATCCGCTATGCATTTGAACTCGCACGCAAGGAAAGAAAAACTCTTACAAGCATTTCAAAAGGCAATGCCCTCAACTATTCCATGGTGTTCTGGGACAGTGTGTTTGCCGAGGTGGCAAAGGAATATCCTGACGTAAAAACGGCTTCTTATCTGGTGGATGCGGCAAGCATGTTCTTTGTTAAGGATCCCGCAAGATTCCAGGTCGTTGTCACGTCAAATCTCTTCGGAGATATTCTGACCGACCTCGGAGCCGCTATTACCGGCGGTATGGGGCTTGCTGCAGGGGCAAATCTCAACCCTGAGAAAAAATTCCCGTCTATGTTTGAGCCAATACACGGTTCGGCTCCCGACATTGCCGGCAAGCAGATTGCAAACCCCTTGGCATCGATTTGGTCGGCAAGTCAGATGCTTGACTTTTTCGGTTATGAAAATTGGGGAGCTCGTTTGATTGATGCGATTGAAGTGCTGATGGTGGAGGGTAAGACCCTTACCTGCGACCTTGGCGGAACGGCAAAGACGGGAGAGGTCGGCGACGCTATTATTAAACTTTTGACAGGCGGTAACGGATAAGGAGACGTGTTATGTTTAGATTCGGAAAAATGTACGAGCGCCTGAAGGACATAGCGGTCAAGCCGTGGCTTGGGAAAATGATGCCGTTTAGAATCATCGGTGGCGTTTATTTCGTTGGGACCTACCAAGCCTCCTGTCACCTCGTAGATACAGGTGACGGACTGATTATGATAGACCCCGGATATTCCAAGACAGCATATTTGGTGCTTGATTCCATCTATCGGTTGGGCTTTCATCCTCAGGATATTAAATATATTGTCAACACCCATTGGCATGTAGATCACGCAGAAGCCGCCGAGGCTTTTTCCGATCTTACAGGTGCGAAAACACTAATAGGCAGAGATGATGCGGAGAAGGCGGCGCGGTACTTTACTCCCGATATTCTTGTGGATGACGGGGACACGCTCACGCTCGGCAACACGAGAATCCGTTTCGTACATACGCCCGGTCACACCAAAGGAACGATTTCCTTCTTCTTCGACGTTGAGGAGAACGGAAAGACCTACCGTGTCGGAAGCTTCGGCGGCGCGGGCACGAATACAATGGTAAGAAAAGCTTTTGATTTTGACGGCTGCCGTGAGGAATATCTGGCGTCGCTAAATCGGATGCGAAAAGAAAGAGTGGACGTGTTTATCGGCAATCACACGTGGAATAATGATACGTATGGCAAGTCGCTTAAGCTTTTGGCAGGCGGCGAGAATGATTTTATAAATGATAAGATTTGGATTGAATTTCTCGATAACTGCGAAAAGCGATTGCTAAAAGTGATTGCAGAAGATTCAATGTGAGAGTTCAAATCCTTATTGCAAACCTCGAAAAATATCTTTTTCGTAGCCTTTGCACATAGAAAACGACCTTCCATATGGAGGGTCGTTTTCTATCTATGGTGGCGAAACCAGTTTGCTCGCGCTCGGTTCCGAAGCGCAAGCGAAGGAATGGGTTCGCATTTTGCGAGCAAGGCGATGGGAGCTCGCTCACAAGAGCCGTGAGCAAAAATCTTAACGCAAAGCGTGAATACCCTAGTTACGCGCGTATTTTGCCGCGGAGCTTCGTGCCGAGCTTGCCTATAGCACATTTAGCTGTAAATTTTTTCTTTAGTCTTGACAAGCGGGCGGGTTTGTGATAAAATCCTCTTATAAAGACAGTGACGGAGAGGGATTTGGCAAAATAGGTGCCTCACAGAGAGCCGCGGTTGGTGGAAGGCGGCAGGTGCTTCGCAAAATTCTATGGCTCCCGAGTCGGTCGCCCGAGCAATTTTTGTTAGGGCGACACGCGTGTGCTGCGTTATCGGTACGGGGCTTTTTTCGAGCCCTTGAGTGACGCCTTTTGGCGTAAATTGAGTGGTACCGCGGTCGACATCGTCATCGTCTCAAGTGTTGGGACGGTGGCTTTTTATTTTTTAGCCGAATACGGCAGAACGGAGAGAAAACCGATGAAAAAACAAACGAGAATCGAAACTACCTGCGTGCAGGGCGGCTATACCCCGGGTAACGGCGAGCCCCGCCAGATACCTATTGTGCAGAGCACGACCTTTAAGTATAACACGAGCGAGGATATGGGAAAGCTCTTTGACCTCGAGGCCTCGGGCTACTTCTATTCGAGGCTCCAGAACCCCACCTGCGACACCGTCGCGGCGCGCATTTGCGCTCTCGAGGGCGGAAGTGCCGCAATGCTGACCTCGTCGGGTCAGGCGGCTAACTTCTTCGCCGTCTTCAATATTGCCTCGGCGGGCGACCATATCGTCTCCTCGTCGGCAATATACGGCGGCACCTACAATCTTTTCGCCGTTACTATGAAGCGTATGGGAATTGACTTTACCTTCGTCTCCCCCGATGCTACCCGCGAGGAGCTCGAGGCGGCGATGAGGCCTAATACCAAGGCCGTCTTCGGCGAGACTATCGCGAACCCCGCGCTCTCGGTGCTCGACATCGAGCTCTTTGCCTCGGTTGCGCACGAGCACGGCGTGCCCTTTATCATTGACAACACCTTTGCGACACCGATTAACTGCCGTCCTATCGAGTGGGGTGCCGATATAGTCACGCACTCGACCACGAAGTATATGGACGGACACGGCTCCGCCGTCGGCGGCTGTATCGTTGACAGCGGCAAATTCGACTGGGCGGCATCGGGTAAATTCCCCGGCCTCTGCACCCCCGACGAGAGCTATCACGGCGTTAACTATATCGAGCGGTTCGGTAAGGAGGGCGCGTTTATCACCAAGGCTACGGCTCAGCTGATGAGAGACTTCGGCTGCACGCAGTCGCCCCAGAGCGCATTCCTTCTCGGTCTCGGCCTCGAGAGCCTTCACCTTCGTATGAAGCGCCACTGCGAGAACGCGCTCGCTATCGCCCGTCACCTCGCAAAGCACCCGAAGATTGCCTGGGTCAGATACCCCGACCTCGAGGGTGATAAATACTACGAGCTTGCAAAGAAATATTTACCTAACGGCTCGTCGGGCGTCGTCAGCTTCGGCGTTTGCGGCGGCAGAGCGGGTGCCGAGCGCTTTATGAAGTGCTTAAAGCTCGGCGCTATCGAGACCCACGTTGCCGATGCACGCACCTGCTGCTTACACCCTGCGAGCGCAACGCACAGACAGATGAACGACGAGGAGCTTATCGCGGCGGGCGTTTTGCCCGACCTCGTGCGCTATTCCTGCGGTATTGAGAACGTAGATGACTTGATTGAGGATATTGACGAGGCTCTTGCCGAGGTATAAAAACTTGAAACGGAGTAGATTATGCCCATAAAAATTCCAAACGAGCTCCCCGCGGTACGGACGCTCGAAAACGAAAACATTTTCGTAATGACCGAGAAGCGCGCCATTACGCAGGACATAAGACCGCTTAAAATACTGATACTCAACCTAATGCCAACAAAGATTGACACCGAGACGCAGCTCTCGCGCCTGCTCGGCAACACTCCCTTGCAGGTGGAGATTGAGCTTATTCACACCTCGACGCACAAGTCTAAGAACACCTCCGAGGAGCACCTTCTCGCCTTCTACAAGGAATTTAAGGACGTGCGCGAGAATAACTACGACGGAATGATTATCACGGGTGCACCCGTTGAGAAAATGGAGTTCGAAGAGGTCGAATACTGGGAGGAGCTCTCGGAGATTATGGAGTGGTCGAAGACACACGTGCAGTCAACGCTCCATATTTGCTGGGGAGCGCAGGCGGGGCTCTACTATCACTACGGAATTAAGAAGTACCCGCTCGAAAAAAAGCTCTCGGGCGTATTTTCGCACACCGTGGATTACAAGCGCTCTATACTCTTCCGCGGCTTTGACGAGGTGTTCCTCGCGCCGCACTCGAGATATACCACGGTTAAAAGAGAGGATATAGAGAGCACGGCGGGGCTGAAAATTCTCGCCTCGTCCGAGAGGGCGGGTGTATACGCCGTCGCCACGAAGCGTGGCAGGCAGGTATTCATAACGGGCCACTCGGAGTACGATGCTCTGACACTCGACAAGGAGTATAAGAGAGATAAGGCGGCGGGGATTAATCCCGACCTGCCCGAGAATTATTACCCGAACGACGACGACACCCGCACGCCGCTCCTCACCTGGCGCGCGCACGCCACGCTCCTTTTCACCAATTGGCTGAATTATTTCGTATATCAGACGACACCCTACGACCTCGGCAAAATCAAATAAGCTTCGGGGGAAGACTTGAATTACAGGAATTTAAGAGGCTATCTCCGCGAGAAATACGGCGGCAGGATAGGGAAGATATGCATTGACGGCGGCTTTACCTGTCCTAACCGAGACGGAAAATGCGGCACGGGTGGCTGTATATACTGCACGGGCCGCGGCTCGGGCGAGCATATCACCGAGGGGCTCCCGATAGGCGAGCAGGTGAGGGCGGCGCTCGCTCGGGGAAAATCCGACGGCTATATCGCCTATTTTCAGAATTTCACGAATACCTATGCGCCCCCCTCGGTGCTGAAGGAGAAATACGATGCGGCGCTTACCGACAGGCGCATTGTCGCGCTCGCCGTAGGCACGCGCCCCGACTGTATAGACCGCGAGATTACCGAGCTTATCGCCTCGTATAAGGCACGGCTCGACGTGTGGGTCGAGCTCGGGCTCCAGACAGCCTCCGACGGCACGGCAAGGATTATAAACCGCGGCTATAAAACCGAGGTATTTACCTCGGCGGTGCGACAGCTCCACTCCTACGGTATTCCCGTCGTGGCGCATATGATTATAGGGCTCCCGGGCGAGAGCCCCGCCGACGACTACAGAACTGCGGAGCTCTTTAATTCGCTCGGCGTTTTCGGCGTGAAGATACACTCGCTCTATATTCCCCGAGGCACGGAGCTCGAGAAAATGTACCTAAAGGGAGAATACACGCCCCTGACCCTCGACGAATACGCCTCCCGCGCGGCGGGGGTGATAGCACGCCTAAGACCCGATACCGTGCTTCACAGAATAACCGGCGACTGTCCGAGCGATTTGCTCGTCGCGCCCGAGTGGAACGCTGACAAAAACGCGGTCATAGCTAAAATCAACGAGAGGCTTTCGGCTCTCGGAGGTCAAGGCGCGCTCGCGTAATACAAGTGAAAAAAAGACTGTTCGACACCCGCTATGCCGCGGTAGTGCCGAACAGTCCTTTTTTATTTTTGCCGTATTACTTCTTGGTGAAGGTTGCAGTGTGATGAACCGAGGTACGACAGTGTGTATTCGAGAGAACGGAGAACTTATTGCCCTTAAGGTGATAGGGCTGAGCGTCGGTTTCGTTCGAGAGAATTGCGAAATACTTGTTTTCGATGGGCGTGCCGTCCTTCTCAACGGTGATGGGCTCGCTCCAGTTGATAAGGTCGGTCGAGGTGCGAAGGTGCATATTATCATCGAGAAGGGAATCAACCGCGCCGGGGATAACTCCCGTGTAGGACATAATGTACGCGCCGAGCTCTTCGGAGTAAACAACTCTCGGATGCCATGCGTTGGGAAGTATTATGGTTTCGCGGCCAAGGTTGCCGGGCTCGGAGAACGAGCCGTCGTAATACTTAACGAAGTCGGTCATAATGCCGTCGTCTCTCTTACGCGCTCTTGCGACGTAGACGTCAATGGAGAGCCACTCCTCCGTCACGGCATTCTGGCGGATTATATCGTAGAAGAGATACATATACTCGCTCTTCGGGTCGATAAAGAGGGAGAAGTCGCCGCTGCCGAGGTGAATCTCCTCCATTTTCTGTCCACGGACGTTGCCGGCACCCGCGTTAAAAGCCTCGGTGCAGGCGGGGCGCTCGCCCGTAAGCACCCAGCGGTCGAAGGTCCAGTTCTTACCGCAGTCGTCGGAGTGCATAAGGCCGATATGGCGGAAGTCACTGTCGTTTCTCGGCTTATCGTCGGCGCAAATGCCGTAGGCATCGTAGCCCGTACCCTTGCCGTTCCAGGCAGATTCGTTGTGGAAGAAGCAGAAGAAGCGGTTAGTGCCGGGGCAGATGTAGAGACCGAAGGGCCACATGCTTCCGACCGACTTAATTCCCTCGGGGTAGCGTACACCGTCGTAGGAGTAGTCTGCGTGACCTACGCAGAAGTTGAGCTTAATCTCCCACGCCTCCTGCATATCGTCTATATTAGTACCCTTGAACATCGAAACGCGTCCGACGTTCGTATGTCCCGAAATCGCCCAGAGCGTGCCCTCGGTATCGCGGCACATAGGGATAGTGCCGTCCTGGACTATATTCTCCTCGCGCTTGAAATTCGTGAGGGTAGGTTCGCTTACCGTCAAATTGTAATCGGTTATAAGGTTTTTCATTTTTGACACTCCGCCTTGTCTTTTTTCTTAAAGTTTAGCACAAAAAAATTGCTTTGTCAACGGCAAAATCAAAGATTATAATATTTATCAAACTCGGCGGGGTGAGGGATAGCCGCAAGCTCGCGACACTCGGCGCGCTTACGTGCGATAAAGCTTGTGAGAAGCTCCTTCGGGAATACTCCGCCCGCGGTGAGGTAGTCGTTGTCGCGCTCGAGTGCATCGAGGGCCTCGTCGAGAGAGGTGGGAAGATGCGAGAGCTTCGCCTTCTCCTCGTCGGAGAGGTGGTAGAGGTTCATATCGTAGGGGCCCCAGCCGTTAGCCTTCGGGTCAATCTTGTTTTTAACACCGTCAAGGCCGGCCATAAGAATAGCGGCGTAGCAGAAGTAGGGGTTACAGGTCGCATCGGGGTTGCGAAGCTCGAAGCGGCGCTTGTCGGGCGACTTGGCGTATGCGGGGATACGGATAACCGCGCTCCTGTTAGAGGTCGCGTAGCCGACGGTCACGGGAGCCTCGAAGCCGGGCACAAGGCGCTTAAAGGAGTTGGTGCTCGGATTGGTTATAGCGCAAAGAGAGGCAATATGCTTAAGAAGACCGCCCATAAAGTAGTGGGCCGTCTCGCTGAGGTGCGCGTAGCCCGCATCGTCGGAGAAGACCGGCTCGCCGCTTTTCAAAAGCAGCATATGCACGTGCATACCGCTGCCTGCCTCACCGTATATGGGCTTCGGCATAAAGGTAGCGCTCTTGCCGTACTTAAGAGCGGTGTTGTGAATGATGTATTTTATCATCATCGTAGCATCGGCCATTTTCGACATCTCGCCGAGCGCCGGCTCAATCTCGAACTGCCCCGATGCCGCAACCTCGGGGTGGTGATAGTTGATTTCGATGCCCGCCTCCTTCATATGAAGGCACATCTCGCTCCTCGCCTCATAGGCTCTGTCGAAGGGCTTCGCAATATGGTAGGCCTTCTGCTTCGGCACGATAACGCCGCGGCCCTCTACGGCAGAGTTCCAATAGGACTGCTCGGCATCGAGAGATACGCCGACACTGTTCGGAGCAACCTCCCAGCCGACGTTGTCGAAAAGATAGAACTCAAACTCGGGGAGAATGAGCATCGTGTCGGCAATTCCGCTCTGCCTCATATACTCCTCGGCGGCGAGAACGATATTTCTCGGATACTGCGCGAGGGGGCGGTTCGTCGGACTGTCGATAATCATAGCGTTACCCGTCATAGAGAGGGTGGGAATATCGCAGAAGGGGTCAATAAGCGCGGTATCAAGGTCGGGGATAAAGACCATATCGCTCTTCTCGACCACGGCGTAGCCGTAGTTCGACGCGTCGAAGCCGATGCCGCTCCTAAGCGTGTCCTCCGAGAGATTTTCCGCGGGAATGGTTACGTGTCTAAACTGACCGTTAACGTCGACCATCTTAAAGTCGACCATTTTTATTCCATTTTCCTTGATAATCGCGAGAATATCCTGTAGATTTTTTGACATGATTTTTTCCTCCGTGTCCTTTTTTTAATATTATATCAAACTTATTTTATGAGGTCAATAGGATTTATCTAAGTAAACCGAAAAAGCCCGTAAGCGCCTCCATAGCGTAGGAGTAGAGGCCCTCGTTTAAAATAATGGCGATAATCGGAAGGGAGATAAGGCCGAGAAGAAGCCCCGTGAGGAGCGTTGCGAGTATCTCCCGCGCCTTCATTTTCCTCACCTCGCTCCGTGTCATACCGCATACCGTGAAGAGCGAGAGCTCCTCCCGCCTTGCAAGATAGCTTTCGATGAGGTTATTAAGTATACCGATAAGCGAGAAGACGAGTATAAATATGAGGAATATTCCCGCCGTGCCGAGGTAGACCTCGAGCGAGCGGGTTTTTGACTTCAGCATATCCTCGACCGAGACGACCGAGACGAGCTCGAGCGCCGTGCTCCGAGTGAGCGAGTCGAGAAGCTCTCCGTCACCCACCCCCGCCTCGCCCGCGACAAGGAGCATATTCGGCCGAAGCCCAAAATGCGAGGCATCAATAAGAATAAAGGTGAAGCCCGTGTCGGCAATATCCGAGAGGACGAGCTCGAGCGGGGCGCCGTCGAGCGTGACGGTGAAGCTGTCTCCGGTCCGAAGCGAGAGCATACGCGCCGCGCCGCGCGAGATGACGGCTCCCGCCCCCTCGGGCAGGCCGTTTATATCGAAGTGCCCCGAGAGTGCCGCTTCGTCCTCTACCGATATGACGGGAAGGGAAAGTCCGTCGGCGACGGTGCTCCCGAGATAGGCGTCAAAGGTTCTCTCAACCCCCTCCGCGCTCTCGATGCGCTCCTCGGAGACCTCGCTCGCGTTAAGAATTCCGTAGTCGGCAGAAAAGAGGCTCCGCGCCGTCTCGACCGAGCGAGAGGCTCCCGTTATGACGAAAAGCGCGGTCAGAACAACCGAGGTTAAAAGCGCCGTGAGGCTCGCGGTGTTGTGAAGAATTTTAAGCCGTCTTAGGTTCTTTGCGGCATAGAGCCTCGGAGCTCGCCCGCTCCGTCTCTTTTCCCACCGCTCGGCAAGCGCCGCGAAAAGCAGCAACAGGCGCGGGGATAAAAGAAAGACGAGAAGAAGCGAAACGGCTACCGCGAGGACCGAGAAAATAAAGCGCGCACGGTAGGCGAGCGTAAAGGTGCCGACGGTGAAGGCACAGAAGAGGCCGAGCGAGAGAAAAATCGGCAGTGCCGTTTTCGCTTTGGTCTGCTTTTTTCTTTCCCCAAAGGAAAGAAGGAAGATAAAAAGGCTTATCAGTGCCGAGAGGAGAATATAGAGCGCGCCGAGGGCAAGCGAGCCGAAATTAAGGGAGAAGCTCGCGTACTCGAAGCCCGCGTAGGTAAAGAAAAGCTTACATAATGGGAGCGAGAGCAGAGCCGCGGGAGCGATGGCAATTAGCCAATACGCCGAAATCTCAAGAAGAAGCAAAAGATTTATCACGCGGTGCTCGACACCCGCCGCGGCGAGTATTGCGTTCCCCTCGCGCCGCTCGAGCGAGAGCACGAAAAGAGAGCAGATAATTACGGCGCCGCCGAGAACGGCCGAGAGGAATATAAAAATATCAACGACGGTTGAGAGAGCCCGCGTGTTCGCGGCACTTTCCTCGGCGCCCTTGACCGCGGTGAAGCTCTTATCCGAAAGCTCCTCACTCATACGAAGCGCCGCGATGCACTCCTCGGCACTCCTGTCGCCGACGGTTTTGACGTAGACGGTGCCCGAGGGCTTAAAGCCGTCGCCGAGCGCCGAGATAAGCGGCGAGCCGCTCGTCATCATACGAACGACACCCGATATATCGACGAGAATATCGGTGCTGTCAAAAAACCGTGCCTCGGAGATGCCGTATACCGTGTAGCGCCCCTCCTCGCCGAAGGCCCGAAGGCTGATTTCATCGCCGAGAGCTATGCCCTCACTCCGCGCGAGGGCGCGGGATATGAAGGCGGCCTCGCCGACGGCGCTGACGGTGGGGGGCGTGTATTCGCTAAAGCGAAGCGAAAATATTTCCGATAAATCGGTAAGGTCGGCCGCCGCGGCGAAGACACTCCCTTGCCCCTCGCCAAGAAGCACGGGCAGCTCGTAGCTGCCGACGGCAACGGCCTCGCCCGCGAGGATTTGTTCGACCGAGTCGGCAAACATAAAGCGCGAGTCGGCCCCCGAGGGTATAGTGACGGTAAAATCGGCCTCGCCGTATTTTGCACTCTGTCGTAGCTCGTTTTCACTACCGAGCGCCTCGCGCACGGAGAGCGAGAATACCGATATTGTTATTGAGAGTATAAGCGTCAGAATGAGAAGGATAGGCTGCGAGGGCCGCCGTCTTATCACCCCGAGCATATTTTTAAGTAAAAGTCTCATTCGACGAGCACTCCGTCCTTAAGGTGAACCGTTCGACTGCCAAAGGCCGCAACGGCGGGGCTGTGGGTAACCTGTATTACAGTCGTTCCGCACTCGCGGTTTATGCGGCGGAGCATTTCCATAACCGCACGCTCCGAGGCCGAGTCGAGCGCACCCGTGGGCTCGTCGAGGATTAAGAGCTCGGGTCGGTAGGCAAGAGCGCGAAGAATAGCCACGCGCTGACACTGCCCGCCCGAGAGCTCACTCGGGTATTTGTTATAGAGGCCGTCAACCTTAAGCTCCCTCGCGAGTGCGAGGACGTAAGCCTCGGTCTCGGCTCCCGCCCTGCCGCCGAGGGTGGCGGGTAAAAGTAAATTATCCTTTACATTTAGAGTAGGTATAAGCTTAAAGGACTGAAAGACAAAGCCGATGCGTGTAGAGCGCAGGCGTGCAAGAGCTGCCTCGGTCATCTCAAAGAGCGGCTCGCCCGAAAGGAGCACCTCGCCGCCGTCGGCGGCAAGGTGGCCGCCGATAATGGAGAGCAGGGTGCTCTTACCGCTTCCGCTCTCGCCCATTATCGAGAGGAACTCTCCCTTGGCAACGCTGAGCGACACGCCGTGGAGCACCGCCTCACCGTTATAGCTTTTTTGAATATTCGTAGCCTTAATCATTTGAAGAAAACGAAGGAGATAGCGGGCGAGATGCCTGCTATATAGCCCTCAAGCCTTTCATAAAATTCGTCGGCACTCACAGAGAGGAAGAGCTCCTCTGCCGTATATACGGTAACGCTGTCCCGATAGTCGTTAAATTCCTCGCCGAGGTCGGCCTCGGCAATAGCCGTGTAGCGCTCGCCCTCGCGAAGCGAGCCGAAAAGCTCCTCGAAGCGGCAGCGCCAAGCCTCGTCCTGAGAGGCTATAAGTCTAAAGAAAAGCTCACGCCGCTCACCCTCGCGAAGGAGCGAGGCGCTCTCCTCGGTGAAGCCCTCGGCTATATCCGAGATAAGGGAGACGAGGGAATTAAGCTCTCCCGCGAGGCGCTCCCTGTCGGGGGATATACCGAATTCGTAAAGGAGCTTCGCCGAGAGCCGTGCGTCCTCGCTCGGGGCGTCCTTTGGCAGAATAAGCGAGAGCACGAGTTCCCAGGCCTTGTCCGAGAGCGTGAGGGGGCGGGGTGAGAGCGCGTGGACGAAGGTGGCAATCTCGGCCTCGGAGAAGCTCTGAAGCGCCTCGGCGCCGAGGCTGCCGCCGCTCGCCGCCTCGGCAAGTATAAGCCCGAGGCGTACGGTGAGGATAAAACTATCCTCGCCTATTTCGTTTTTGAATACAGCTCTTTCCTCATCTATTTTATTCGCATCCTCGAGAAGGTAGGCGTAACCGTATTTCCCGTAGTCTGCGAGCTTTTTGTCATAGTTATAGTCGTAGGAGTAGAGGCCGAGCCGATAAATCAGCCCGCCGATATAGTCCGAGCCAACCTCGGACGAGAGAGTGTAATAAAGAGAGCGGAGCGTATCAAGGCTCCCGCCCTCGCCCGCTCTGTGGGCTAAAAGCTCGTCGATAGCCGCCTCGCCGAGCGCGTCAAGCGCATCGATTATCCGTAAAAACGCCCGCTCGTCGGTCGGGCGCTCGGCCACGGCGGCGTATATACCGTCCGCACGGGCCCTGAGGCTAATCAGCGTTGCCTCGGGCAGGCTTTGCACCGAGGAGCCCCTCGCGTAGTGAAGGAGAAGGGAATATACAGTGTCGGTAGCGCGGGCCGCCGTCGCGGCCGAGTAGGGCCCCGCCTCCGAGAAGGAGAGCTCCCACCCGCCGTCCTTTTCCGAGCAGGACGCGAGGCATATGCATAAAAGAAGAATTAACGCCGTTATACGGAGTAAATAGGCTCTCGCCCTCATAACGAGCCCTCCTTTCCTAAAATTCGGCGAAAGCCGACTGAGTTAACAATCGGCTTTCGCAGGGTTAAGTTTTTTGCGGGTATCCCCGCGGGAAATTTATTCGGCAGTCTCTGCCTTTTTGATAGAGATTATGATTTCGCCACGGCTGAAGATGTATCTCTCGTAGCGAGGCACAGAGGTCGAGGAGCCGTTCACGCCTCCACTTGCATCAGGAGTAATGATGGCGTCGTTCATCTGCGCAGTGTAGCCGAGAAGAAGCTTGTTAACGCCATAGAGAAGGTGAAGACCGTCCTCATCGGCAAAAATATTGATTTGTGCATCAAGGAGCTCGCGGCCGTCGTGCCAAAGCTGAACAAAGAGGAGAAGATCACTCTCGCCGTTTACGGCTTCAAGGTGGAAGAGCGGGCTCTCGCTCCAGGATTTTCCGCCGTCCTCCTCTTCGGTAACCGTGGGAGCATTGACGTTGACGAGGAAATTTCCGCTCTCACGGTCAAGCGTCAGAGTGAGAATCGAGAGGAAGTTATCGCCATTGGTTATCATAGCCGCGTTAAAGAAGAACGAGTCGGCGTTGTTGCTGAAGGATATATGGCAGCTGATTTCGGCGATAGTGTCCGTAAGCTGAATGAAGGCGGAGCGACCGCCGTCCTCGGCTATCTCTTGCTGGAAATAGAGCTCTGCTATGGGAAGCTCCATATTCAACACCTGAATATTCTCTTCAACCGAGACAGAAAACGCGAAAAGATCGGTCCATACGGGAGCCTCGTCCTCGCCCTTAACGGGAAGTCGAAGAAGCGCCTCAAACGCTTTTGCTCCTAAGCTATCCTTATCGGCGTACATATAAAGAACGGTTTCGCCGTACCAGGAGCTGTAGAGCGTAGCGTAGTTAATGGTCACTTCGCTCTCCTCGTCGATAAAGGTGTTGGTGTTGAGCTGAAGCTCGAGCACGGTTGCAAAGGACTCGGTGTTTTCGTTTACGAGGAACAACAGCTGCGAGGTCTCGGCAGCGGTGAAGATAAGCGTTCCGACGTAGCCCTTTGAGGCAAAGCTCATGCGTACGGTCTTACCGGCCTCGGGATCAGAGGCGCCGTCAAAGTACAAATTGAAGTGTACCGTGTCAAGCGTGCTCTTCGTGCCACCCTCGTAGCCGTAGAGCTCAAGGATACCCTGAAGAACCGTCGTGCCCTCGAGAAAATCTACCTCAAGTGCTGCAATTTCGCGGCTCTCGGCGCCGAAGACGTTAGCTCTGAGGGTCATAAGCAGGCCCTCGAGGTTCGCCTCTGCAGCGGAAAGAACGAGAATTACAGAGCCGAGGGAGACGGACTCTATGTCTCTGTACGAGACAACCTCACCGGCAAACCTAATGTCGCTCTCGGTGGGAAGAATGCTTGCGCTTACGCCGAACTCGCGTGCCTGCTCCTCGGTTCCTTCGATAAATTTTTTCGTGTAGGTCGAGGCGTCGAGGGTAAGGCCCGTCGCGCCGTATGCAATATCAAGCTCGAGTGCCTTAAGGCCCGCGGATACCGTGTCGAGCTCGAGGGTAAGAGCGCTGAGGCCGTACTCGTCGGCCGTGCCCCTGATGCTGACGGTTGTGGTCGAATTGGTAATTGTATATTCGAGCGAGGGCTCGGGAAGGGCCGCCGCGAGGTCGATTACGAGGTCCGCCTCAAATCCCGCCTTTGTCAGGTCGTATGCGACCGAGATAACGCCGAGCTTCACGCTGAGTTCGCTGACGGTGCCCTCGGCACTGACGGTAAAGAGAAGAGATACCTGCTCGGAGATTTTCGCGAGCGAGGCGAGTGCGTCCGACATCTCGCCGGGAGCCATCTCGGGGCCGCTGATAAGCGAGTTGATTATCTCGTTAACCGAGGCTTTTGCCATTTCGTCAACCATAGCGGTAAGCTGTGCCTCAAGGGTAGTGACGAAGTCCTCGAGGCTAAGCTCGGGCTCGACGTCGGTGCTCGCATAGATAAGCTCGCCAAGAGTAAGGGCGTAGCGGCTTGCGAGCTCCTCCTCGATGCTCACCTTAGCACCCGTTGCTTGGTAAACGATGAATTCAACGAGCGTGAAGGTTCTGTCAACGTCGATGCCGAAGCTCTCGGCAAGAGCGATTGCGTAATCGGCAATCTCCTTAACCGTAAGAGAGGGAATAGAAATAACGAAGTCAATAGCAGTGCTCGCCGTGCCCTCACCGTAGAGGGTGTCGACAGCCTCTGCGAGGGTCTTGCCGTTAAGAATGCCCGCAAGCTCGGTAAGAGCCGCGATATTTAATTCGTAGGTGGTGCTGCCGTCGGCGTTCGGGGTAGCGACGAGAGCCTCGCCCGAGTAGAGGGCGGTAAGCGACTCGAGCACCGCGAGAGCCTCGGCGGAGAGTGCGGGCAGAGATATGCTGCCGAGTGCCGCCTCGATTTTGTCGGCGGTGGGAATAATAGCGATAGCCTCACGCACGGCGTAGACCGTAGCGGTAAGGTCCTCGTAGGTCATGCCGAGCGCGTTTGCGAGAACCGTGTAGATAGCCTCGTCGGTGGAAAGCGTGCCCTCGGTGCCGTCGCCGCCGAAGCCCGAAATCTCAAACGAGACGGTGTCGCCGTCTATGTAGAGCGAAAGCGAGCTTTCGGCGTCAAATTCGGAAATCGCGGAGCTCGTGGGGTCGGAGGTGCCGTCGAGCACGAGGTGCGCCGTGCCAAGCTCAAGGGTGAGGTGACCCGTGGGGTAGCCGCTCGCTATCTCGAGCACAGCCTCGGCGAGCTTCACCGATAAATAAGAGGCTTTACCGTCTGCGTAGGAGTAGTCGTCAAGCTCCTTTATAAGAATAAAGGAGGAGTCCTCGGCAAGGCTTATCGAATAGCTGCCGTCGCCGATAGCCGAAACTATCATATCCGACACAGCGGGGAGCGAGGCACTGAGAGCGTCAATCGTGTAGTCCTGGCTCTCGCCGCACAGGGCACAGGTAACCGTCTTGCTTCCCTCGGTCTTCGAGGTGGGGTATTCGGTGACCGTGGTGTTGTTTTTGTGACCTGTTGCCGCAACTATATTGTCGGTGTAGGTATCACCGCAGGTGCAGGTGTAGGTTGTATAACCCTCGGCGATACAGGTCGGGGGCGTTACCGTTTCGGTGTAGCTGTGCTCGTGGTTCTTCTTACATGCAACCGTCGTAAGAAGGAGCGAGAGAAGCATAATCACCGATAAACAGGCGCTTACAATTCTTTTTGTGTTTTTCATAGGCTTATTTCCTTTTTGTTTTCTAAAATGCGGTTTCTAAAATGCGGGCATTATATAAGCGCACCTTTCTGCCTTCATTATATCAAACAGACCTTATATTTGTCAACAAAAATATTTCGGGCGCGCGCCTATCTTTTATATAGAAGCAGCTTATCCTCGGTCGCGTGGTAGACGGCGAGAAAAATCTCCTCGGCCGAGGCGTAGCCCGCCTCCTTCATACGCCGCAAAAGCCAGGCCTCGTCGCGACCCACCGAGCGAAGCGCGCCGTCTATAAGCCTGCCGTCCATAATGATTTCCCGCCCGAGCGAGGCGGGGGTGGGAGAGAGGCCGAGGCTCTCGGCCGAGGGCGGGCGAGAGGCGCTCGTCGGGAGCACCGAGAGCCTTCCGTTATGCTCGAATACCGCCGTCTCAATCTCACTGAGGTCAAAGTAGCCGCGCTCGCGGCAGAGAAGGAGAAGCTCGTCGATGTCGAGCTTTGCACGCCGCATATTGTCGCGGTTTATCTTCCCGCCCGAGATAAGAACTGTTGGCGTGCCGTTGATTATCTTACGCGAGCGCGGCAGCTTGCGTGTCAAGAGGCTAAGGAGCATTGATACGGCTCCGTAGATTACAAGCGCGGTAAGCTCCTCCCACGGCGCACGAAGGTTCGTTGCGAGCTCGGCGGCAATCGAGCCTATCGTAATTCCGCTGACGTAGTCGAAGAAGTCGAGCTGCGCCACCTGCTTGTGCCCCATAAGCTTCGTTATAACGAAAATCGCGCCGACAGAGAGAACCGAGCACAAAATAATTTTAATAAAATCCATATTCCACCCCCCTTAGGTTAAGAATATGTTTGACGGTGCCGGGAATTTTATGCAGGCGGGAGACTACGGCAAAGCCCGAAATTCAAAAAGGAGAGCCAAAGCAAATTCACAGCCCTTAACAAACGCCTTTTTAACAAAAGCACCCTGAATATCGCACAGGGAATCAATATATTTTTCTACGGCGGCAATTTGTTCTGTTGACAGCAGCTCGTTTGCCTCCTCGTGCAGCTTCACCGTTTGCTTCGCAAGCGCTCTCTCGTAATCGGTGTCTATGACGGCACACCTTTCTGCAAGATATTCGCTCCACAAATTATCAAATATTTCCTTCATATACTTCTCCGAGCTTTTAAAATTAGCACCCAAACGAATGCGTAAACATATTATAGCATTCGTTCGAATGCTTGTCAAGCATTTTTTTGAATGCAGTGCTATAATGTTTGGTAGATAAATCTTTTGGAAAGGGGAGAAGATAAATGTACGTTTATCAAAGACTCAGAGATACGAGAGAGGATTTTGACAAAAAGCAAGAGGAGATAGCTCTTGTACTAAATATTACACGGCAGCAATATCAGCTCTACGAAAGCGGAAAGAGAGAAATGCCGATGCATCATTTTATAGCGTTGGCAAAGCATTATAACGTTTCTCTCGACTATCTTGCGGGACTTATTGATAAGCCGAACAGGCTTAGATAAAGCGCGGGCTCTTACCGTCGCTTTATAATTTTGATGAAAAATTTCAGGAGGCAAGAATGGATTTTCTCGAAATCGCACGGCAGAGGCAGTCCTGCCGAAGCTACGATGCATCGCGCGAGGTTGAGCCCGAGAAGCTCGCGCGCATATTAGAGGCGGCGCGCCTCTCTCCCTCGGCGTGTAACGGTCAGCCCTATCATATTACCGTATGTCACGGTGAGGCGGCGCGTGCCGTTGCCCGTGCCACGCAGGGTATGGGAATGAATAAATTTGCCTCGGACGCACCGATTTTGATAGTGCTCTCCGAGATGCCCTACGTTGCCTCGGCGGCGCTCGGCGCTAAGGTAAAGAAAAACGACTACCGCTCGATTGACATAGGAATTCTCGCGGCGTATATCACCGCGGCGGCCGCCGCCGAGGGGCTCGGGAGCTGTATTCTCGGCTGGCTCGACGATGCGAAAATACGCGAGATTTGCTCGCTCGGGGGCACCGTGCGCCTTGTGATAACGCTCGGCTATGCGACGGAGGGCGACCCGCTACGCAGGAAAAAGAGGCTCGATATCGGCGAGCTCGTCAACGAGATATATTGACACGCCGCGCCCGCTTGTGCTACAATATAAAAGAAAAAGACTTTTTGGGAGTTGACTTAACAGTATGGAAATTTTAACGAGCTTCTTACATCAAATGCTCTTCACGGTCGGTATAATAGTGGTGTTCGGTCTTCTGATTGCACTCTGCCGCCGCGGATTTTGCTACATTGTGGGCTATAACGGCCCGAAAATTCTGCTTATCACGGGCGCTATCGGCACTCCGATACATGAGCTCGGCCACGCGCTTATGTGCCTTATCTTCGGACACAGAATAGACGAGATAAAGCTCTTTGACCCTGATAACGAGAACGGCACGCTCGGCTACGTCTCACATTCCTACAACCCGAGGAATATTTATCACCAGATAGGTAATTTCTTTATCGGTATTGCACCCGTGCTCTGCGGCAGCGGAGTTTTGATTTTGCTTATGCGACTGCTCGTGCCCGAGGTGTTCTTTACCGTCTCCGACACGCTTGCCTCGGCGAGCGGCTTCTCCTTCGGCGCGCTTTGGAGTATTATTTCGGCTATGTTCTCCTTCTCTAATTTCGGTGATATTCTCTGGTGGCTCTTTATCCTGCTCGCGCTTATGATATGCAGTCATATGGAGCTCAGCGGCGCGGATATTAAGGGCGGCCTTCTCGGCCTCGCCTATATTGCGGGTGCCCTTCTGATTATCGATGCGGTTTTGTACCTCGTATGGAGCCCCGCTCTCGAGTGGCTCACGGGTGCTATGATGTCCTTCGCCATACCCACCGCGAGCTTCCTCGCCATTTCGGGAATTTTCTCGGTGCTCCTTATACTTATTGCGCTTGCAATTAAGGGCATAGGGCGGCTTTTGGGCAGGTAAATTGATAAAATAAGAAACGGTGAGAGGCTTAACGCTTCTCACCGTTTTTTGTAAAGAGATATTTACTTTCCGGGGCCGGCGGTGTCCGAGCCGTCACCCGTGAGGCCGAGCCGTGCCGCCGCCTCCTCGCGCATCTTGTACTTGAGGATTTTGCCCGCGGCGTTCATCGGGAAGCCGGAGACGAACTCGATATATTTCGGCACCTTATGTCGCGCCATGCTCGTCGCGATGTATTTTTTCATCTCATCGGCGCTGACGCTGCCCGCCTCCTTTAAGATAATGCAGGCCATTATCTCCTCGCCGTACTTCTTATCGGGCACGCCGATAACCTGCACGTCACGGACTGCGGGGTGGGTGTAGATAAACTCCTCTATCTCCTTCGGATAGATGTTCTCGCCGCCGCGGATAATCATATCCTTAAGGCGACCCGTGATGCGGTAATTGCCCGCCTCGTCGCGAGAGGCGAGGTCTCCCGAGTGGAGCCAGCCGTCCTCGTCAACCGTGCCCTTGGTGGCCATAGGCATTTTGTAGTAGCCCTTCATCGTATTGTAGCCCTTGGCACAGAACTCGCCGCATTCACTTACGCCGAGGGTATTTCCGGTTACACCTCCTTCTATCTTGGTGCAAAGTCTGTTTGCCCCACCGTTACCATGGACGTTCAGTTCACCGGTTCTTGGTTTGATATTACCGAGGAGAGCAACGG
>JAFVQW010000052.1 GCA_017504605.1 Clostridia bacterium | reverse complement strand
TCAGCGGTTTCTCGCATCTTTCTCGCAATTTTCTCGCAAATTTCCGGGAAGGTGCGAGGAAAAGGCTAAACTTGGCTGAAAATTGGGGAGGTTTAGGGACTATTCGGGACGATTTGGGAAGTTGTCCTAAAGTCTTGAAATCCGATTGTCAAAACCACCTCGGGGGTTCGAATAAAAAAGGAGAATGATTGTCGCCCATCATTCTCCTTAATTTTTTCATCATCGAGGCAAAAGAAATCTTACTTTCCGCTTGCCTCCTTCTTTAAATTTTCGGATAGTTTTGTGAATACAAAATTGTATTCGGTGTATTCAAAATCCGCCTGACGCGTTACCTTATCCCCTGCTTCAGTATTTTCGAGGACAAGTCCATTTACAAACAGAGAATTATAATATTGCTGATACCCTAATTTTATTTGATATTTGTACGATGATGGATGAGTCACATTAGGACACTGAACATTTTCAAGTTCCTTATACATTGAGAACTTATCATCAAAGCAATCTACTCTGTAGTAAATATCAAATCCTTTGATATATTCACATGAGGTAAAATACTTTGATAGATAGGTGTTTAGCAAAACGCATTTATCAAGCAACTCCGAGATATCATCCTTCAACGGCATGTTATAGCTATGAGCGACAATTATTAAATCATCGCCGTACATAGACGCCCCTTTCGTTTTGAATGACAGGCTCTCCGTGTCCATCAGTTCTTCTATGAAATCAACCACCGCCGTATTATTTAAACCGTAAAGTTTAATGAATACAGTTCCTACGAACCTTTTCTTGTTTTGGACGCCTTTCAGTTTCTTGAAGAAACGTACACCCGATGCCGAATCAAACAAATCAAGCTCGCCGGAGTTGCTCTCTTTTTCAGCCTTTTTGCTTTTTGCTCGAATCTCATAATGATTCTGTACTTTGACGATTTCAAAAGCAATTTCATTTGCATTGAAGCACGGAAATTTGTCAGCCTTCTCATCATTCGTTTTGATGTGGCAACAGATCAAATTATAATCTGCTGTTGCGCCACCTTTACTTTGCGGAAGGATATGATCCACATTCCATCCGAATTCGCTGTTGCGGTCGTTGTAAGCACCTTTGGCTATGGTTCGTCCGGCGAAATCAACCGCTTTCGTATCCTTACCAAATGACTTGTTCCAAAGCCGCATTGCGGTTTCCCTATTCAAGTCCATAAATTGTTGTTTCATCTTTCCCATAATATTTGCGGAAAGACAGCTTTTGCCTCCTGAGATGAAGTCAATTCAATAAAAGCATGTAACTGACCATAGGGCGACCTATCGCTATAAACCTCAAAGGGCAATCCTCATAATAGCATTCCAGAAGATTAGCCAGTTAGTTTTCAGATTTTCTGAAAAGGTTCAGTTTCATCGAATTGCTTTATTATTATACTATATTTTTCTCGATTCGTCAATCGCTTTTTCTTTGTTTATTGCGGCGCAAATTTTGCGGTATTTAATCCCTTCTTAAGGCCTTGCATACCGCTTGCGGTATATTGCGTTAAGCTCATCGCGTGCGACCGACGAGTAGCAAACAAACTGCGAAAAGGGCTTAACAAAGTCCTTTACAAGAATTACAATACAACACCGACTATAAAAGAAAAAGCCCTTGAGGTGGGAGTTTGCTTCCCTGCTCTCAAAGGCTGATTTTTATATTAAACCGATATAGTGGCAGTTGGAGTCAAACCAACGCTTTCGGGTTATAAGCCCGACGACTCGGTCTCTTGGCTATATCGGCATATTTATTATATCACATTCACTTGCTTTTTGCAATAGCTTTCGACCACATGGCTTGACCATAGTGCGGAGTGGACTACATGGAAACAGTAGTACACGAGAGCACGAAAATGTACGCTTTGGTTGACAGAATAGCACTAAAAGCACTATTTAGCACTAGAAAAATATAAAAATCGGTCTTGGGGTTGTAGGGTAGCAAGGCAAAAACAGTTGATAACTGTTTTTACCGCAGCGAAGCCGCCGAGAGCAAGTAATTGACATAGTCTAACAATTAAAAACGCATACCGCATGCGGTATATTGCGTTATTTTGCGTATACGCACCGCAAAATAGCAAACTATGCGACGGTGGAGGGTAGCGCAAGTTCTGTCGCTCCGCGACCTCGCTCTCCGAGCGAGAAGTCTTGGACGCTCGCAAGCTCGCTATTCCGTCGCTCCGCTCCTTACACTCAGACCAAACACGACCAATCTGTACGTTTTACCGTTCGGATTGATCGTGTTTTTCTTTTTACTTTTTGGGCGCTATGCCCAACATTGAGCCTATATGGGCGAAATCGGAAACAAATTTTTGTATATGAGAGTCGAATGCAGACACGCACTTGGCTCTTTTTTCAACCACTCGTACGCATGCGCGTTGTCAATAAGGTTTTTGTGCGTTTCTTCATCTCTTTCGTTGAAAAGATCAACGTATTTTCGAAGACATCATTTTTCCTCCGTAAAAAACGCAAACGACAGATCTTGTGCGGTACGAATAGCTTCGTGACCGTAATCAGGAAAGATGGTATGCATCTTTTTCGAGGTGATTTTGTTGTATACGGCATATTGGGTGGATGGAGGGCAGATTTTGTCCATCAGACCGGTTATCATATATACCTCCGCCTTGATTCTCGGAGCAAGATTCTGGATATCAATATATCCAAGCTTTGTGAATATCTCGTCCTCTCTCTTATGCTCAGGGTCGTAGCTTCGAAAATACTGTCCTATCTCATCGTAGGCGTTCTCCGCAAGATCCATTTCCCAGACGCGCTTATAGTCGGAGAGAAAAGGATAGTGAGCACAAGCTTTTGCGATTCTTGGCTCAAGCGCGGCGCAGGCAAGACTCAATGCGCCTCCCTGGCTTCCGCCGTAGGTATACACCTTGTTTTCATCTACATAGTCCAAGCTCATTACAATCCCGGCAAGCTCAGCTGTATCGAGAAAAATGTTACGGAACAAAAGCTTATGGGGATCTTCGTTATCAAGACCTCTTATAATATGACCGTTATAGGTGTTCCCGACAACGCCGCCTACGTCTTCGCTTCGCCCACCCTGACCTCTTGCGTCCATAGCAAACACCGCAAAGCCCGCTTGAACGAAGGGGAGATGGGAGAACCACTCGCCGCTGTGCCCCGAATATCCGTGAAATAAAACGATGGCGGGAATCTTTCCTTGTATATTCGCGGGGCGCAGACATTTGGCGTAAATTTTTGCACCGCCTACGCCGATGAAATACATATCGTAGCATTCGGCTCCCGGACATTTAAATTCAGCCGGCGTCAATGAAACGTTCGGATCAATGCTTTTCATCTCGTTAAGGGCGGCGTCCCAGTATTCTTCAAAATCAGTGGGACGTGGGTTTCTTCCCATATATTGTTCAAGCTCTTTTACAGGCATATCAACGCAAGGCATATTCTTCTCCTCTTTCTTCAAAATAAATTTCTTTTTTCTCTCCAAGAGAAATCCATACGGTATTTTCCACCGTCCATCCATACATAGGCATCAAAAACAGAGCCGGTGCTCTCGTTTCAAAATACGGGACTCCCGATGCGTTTTTTAAAGCTTTTCAAAATCATTCTCCTCTCATTGATAAAGCGACTCTCTTGTGCGTAGCTTTCGAATATACTTGCAAAATGTTTTTTGAAATCATCCGCAATAATTCTTTCGGCTATTGACAAAAAGCGCAATCTATAATATAATTTTAGTGCTTGTCAACATTTTTTCAATAGCGATTTGTTTTTTAAAATATACAGTTTGTTCTTTTGAGGTGCCGATATGTATTTCAACGAGAGCTGTTATAAAAAGGATAACCTTCCGCATTTACCCTCGTCGATTGCCAAGGATCTGTATTATTACGTGCAATGGACGGGTCATTTTGTATGCAAAGAGGATTTTCGTATCCAAAGAGCGGGATGGCAGAGCTATTTGCTTCTTTATACCGTATCTGGAGAGGGGCGGCTTGTTTACGAGGGTGCGCAGTATGAGCTCAAAAAAGGAAGTATTATGCTTATTGATTGCAAAAGCCTTCACGAATACTACCCAACAAAAAACAATTGGGAGTTTAAGTACATTCATTTTGAAGGCGGGGAAGTCGCAAAATATTACACATATATCACGAAGCTGTGTGACAGCGCCGTAATATATGAGATGTGGGATTTTGAGCACTGCTTTGATACCGTATATGAGTATGTCAAAGCATCCGTGGGCGAGGAACGTTGCTCCGATATAATCTATAGCATTTTGACAGGCTTAATATATAACCACAACAAGTCCGAGGATAAGAATGAGGTCAAGGATTCTTTGTACTATATATCCAAAAACTACGCCGGCAACATCACGGTAGAAGCGCTTGCCGCCGCGGTGCATCTCACCAGGAGCTATTTCTCTACCCTTTTCAAGGATCATATGGGAATGTCGCCCGGTGAATATATTTTACGGTATCGATTGCGCATTGCCAAGCAAATGCTGTGCGATACCGAGTATTCCGTTGAGAGGATCACTGAGGAGTGCGGTTTTTCAAGTGCAACGACATTTATCAGAGCCTTCAAGCGGCACGAGCATATTACACCGGTTCAATATCGGAAGAAAAATCGCATTAACTTATCCGCCCGCATGCTTTGACGGCATACACAAAAGAACACGTTTATATACCTATGAAAATAAGAATAAAAAATAAGATACCCACTCGTCAAGCGCGGAAAAATAGCGAGTGAACAACCTTTTAAGTCAACTCAAAACTTTTTTGTGCGATATGTTTTGAACTTGCGGTCATTCTACCGCCTCAAGTGCCACCGCAGGTGGCATACTTGGGGTTGGAGGGTAGCAAAATAAAAACAGTTGATAACTGCTTTTACCGCAGCAAAGCCGCCGGGTCTCGTTCCCGACGGCTTTATTTTATCTATTGCGTCACTCATGGGGGTCTCCTTTTTCTCTACTTGAGATTCCTTTGCCTTTTATCATCGAAAGAGCGAGGTATACGGCGTACGAGCCGGTTATCACGGTGAGCAGAAGGGCGGTGAGTATCCGCGCCTCGGCGGATATGCCGGCCTCGCTTGCAAAAACGCTGAGCGCGTTAAAGACGCCGTGGGCGATAATGGGAACGACGAGGCTCCTCGATTTACAGTACATCAAAACGAACATAAAGCCCGCGGCTGTGGCGTAAACCACCTGGAGCAGATTTGGGAGCAGCTCGGCGCCCGAGCCGTTTACGAGATTGATGATATGCCCGATGCCGAAGGTAAGGCTTGAAACGATGACGGCAACCCTCTCGCCGTCTCCCCTCATCGCCTCAAAGAGAAGCCCGCGGAAGATAACCTCCTCGAGAAATCCGACAAGGAGCATCGAGAGGATATAGAGCACGGCCCCCGTGGCATCACGGCTTAGGCTCACGCCGTACCACAGGTTTGCCGTCAGCATCAGTAAAACGGGTAGGTAGTAGAGCATCGACCGCGCCGAGGTCCTCGGCGCGCAAAGCCCAAAGTCCGAAAGCAGCCCGTATTTTTTCAAAAACAGAAGCAGTGCCGCCGACAGCAGGGCGCCTATGGCGAGTGTCACCGACTTCTCCACCCCGACCAAAGCGGAAAGGGCATCGCCCGCCGACATCAGGATACAGTACGCGGCAATCCACAAAAGGGCGAACCATATTTTACTTTTGTCGTATAGCCTCTTTAAGGCCTTCATTTTTCCGCCTCCTTGCGTTAAAAATTAATTCATATGCTCCGAGAGGCTCCCCGCAAAGAGGTGCCCGAGCTTAAGCTCGCTTAACGAATCGTAGTGCGCCGTATCGGGCGCGCCCTCGGGCTCCCCGCTACAGGTGAGGCCCTCGGCGTTTGTGTCAATCAAAAAATTTATAGGGGATTTGCGCTCGACCTCTCTCTTTTCCGCGTTTACAATGTCGCAATACACCCAGAGCGCGGAGTTGTCGGCAATCGTCGCCACGGGCAGAGCCTTCGTCTCGGCGTACGACTACACGAGGGAAATACAGGAGGCTGTCGTCTCGGCGCTCTTTGGCGAGGCTGACTTCGAGGGCAAGTGCCCCTTCGAGCTCACCCCCGAGTTTGTCCGCAACAGTCCCTTCACCTAAAGTCAAGCACCTTTTTGCGCCGTTATTTATAGAATTTCAAGGTCTTTATTTCAAAGTCGCGGTAGCAATAGACACCGCTCTCGGTCCTCTCGTATCCAAGGCCCTTTATTACGGATATCTTTCTTTCGTCGCGAGCTGCCGTCTCGAAGTAAATATTGTCATACTTCATTTGCACGCAGGCAAGCATATCGGGCAGTGCCCGAGAAAACGCATCGGTATAGAAGAAGTCAACGCGGTTGCCGTCTTCCATAGGCTTCACCGACATAACAGCGCCCACGGTGCCGCGCTCGTCAGCGGCAAAATAATACGCACCGCCGGCCTCTTTAAGACGCATATATCTCGGGAAAAGACCCATACAAGAGGTCTGCGTCATACAGGAGGAGCTCACAATGTCCGTGTTGATGTCGTAAATTACCGAGGAGCTCTTGTACACGACGAGGGGAACAATAGATATTCTAAGAGCAGGACTGTTCTCCGAAATGCTGAACGGCCCCACGGGCAAATCCATATATTTATCGTTGAAATCGCACTCGTGACCGAGACGGGTGCGAATCATAACGCCCGTGCCGTATATGTATCTGAAGCCGTTCTTTTCATACATTTTCGCGGCGTGGGGGTTACCCGTGCCGAGAAATGAGGTCTCTACGCCTATCGTATCTACATATTCAACCGCCGCCGCAAAAAGCCTGCTGCCAATACCCTTGCCTCTTGCCGCCTCGCTCGTGACAAAGCCCGAGATGCCCGAGACCGTCGGATTTTTCTTCGGAACGGTTATGTGAATGGTTCCGAGGAGAACGCCTGCCTCGCGAGCGACGAAAACCACGTCGTCGTTGCAGTCCGCCTCGCTCCCGTCAAGCTGTGCCGCCTCAAGAGCACGCTCTCCTTTACCGAAGGTTTTTTCGATTAAATCGAGCACCTCGGTGGCATCAAACGGCGCCTTAATTATTTCTATTTCCATTTTCTTTTCCTCTTTTTCCTCGGCTACGCCGATAACTAAAGATAGGTTATCACATAAAAAAGAATTTGTCAATAAAAAATCTATTTTTAAAAAATGTGGCAAATATATAATGATGTCAACCTGCGGTTGCATCGGCTTCAATGTTCGGTTGGTTGCACGTTTTGGAAAAAGTTGTTATTATAATATAATATAAAGTGAAACAAAAAACAAAAAAAGGGGGGTAAAATGAACATCGGAGAAAAAATTGCGCTTTTGCGCACAGAGCACGGTCTCTCGCAGGAGGGGCTCGGCGAGCGGCTTTTGGTTTCGCGCCCTCCTGCCCTCGCCGCGCGGCAGATTATCCTCAATTACGAATTCCGTATCGAAGTGACGGTTGCGGTAAATATGCACGCCGCCCACCGATAAGAGGGCGACACATAGGACGGATATGAGTATTATTAAAAGCCTTTTTCGGTTCGACATCGGTCTCCCTCCCACACGTGTAAGATTAATTCCTATGAAATGTAAATTTATGTTGTCATTTACCGCCCTCGGCCGACAGCCTCTCGCGGACGGTGCGACGGCATAGAGCCATATAAATACCGAGCACGGCTATGCTCAGCACGTAGCTTATAATATAGCAAAGATAGAGCTTGAAGATAGAATAATAATCCTCGGCAAAAAGCGGGAAGATAAGCTGCGACCAGACAATCCTCACGCCGACGACGGTGATAAGCGATATAATCATCGGGCCCGTCGAGTGGCCGAGGCCGCGGAGCATACCCTGTAAGAGGTCCATTACTATTGCCAAGACGTAAGGAATCATAACGAAGGCGAGAAGCGGCACGGCGAGCGCTATCGTCTCCTCAACGGGTGCTCTGTCGTTTATAAAAAGACGGCAAAGGAGCGGCGCCGTAAGCAGTTCAAGCGCGACCATGCCCGAGAGCACGAGCTCGCCCTGCCCGAGAATAATACCGAAGCCGCGCTTAACTCTGTCGAGCCGTCCCGCGCCCCAGTTCTGCCCCGTATAGGCCGTAATTGCCTGCGAGTAGCAGGCGACGGCGGACCAGGAGATGCCCGTGATGCTATGCACTATGGAGTTTGCATACTGTGCAATCTGCCCGTTTGCCAGGGGCGAAAGTGCGGTGACCGAGGAATTAAGAACTATATTAGAGATTGCGAGACAGGAGCTCTGTATACCCGCGGGGATACCGAGCCTCAGCGAGCCGAGGGCCACACCCGTGTCAAAGCACATAGAGCGAATACGGAGCGCGTAGGGCTTGCTCTGCCTTACGAACATATAAATTACAACCGTTATTGCCGAGAGGTACTGAGCGACGACGGTGGCTATAGCGGCACCCGCCTCGCCGATGCCCTCAATGCCGAGAATGAAGGTGTAGTTGAGAGCAACGTTGACTATTCCCGTCGTGGCGCCTATTATAAGCGGTGTCTTGGTATCTCCGAGCGAGCGAAGCACCGCCGAGGCAAAGTTATACACGGAGAGCGCGGGAATTCCGAGGCAAATAATGCCCATATACCTCTTCGCTATCGGAACGTATATCGGCTCTTTTATATACAGCTCAATCAGCGGTGCGTAAATCGACGTCGCGATAGCAAAGAAGACGGCGCCCACGATAAGCGACATAATCATAGCGGTATGCACCGAGCGCGTAACGCGCCTCATATCCTTAGCACCGAAGTATTTTGCCACGAGAACTCCCGCGCCGATGCCGATGCCCGAGAGCATATTAATTATAAGATGAGTGAGAGAGTTTGTCGCCGCAACCGCCGCGAGCTCGTTGCTGCCGACGAGCCTGCCTACGGCACTGCTGTCGGCGATGTTGTACGCCATCTGCAAAAGGTGCGTCGCTATCATAGGGAGCACGAACGCAAGCACGGGACCGAATATCGGCCCCTCTGTAAAATTCTTTTTTCCGTCCATATAAAGCCTCCTGCGAAGCAATTACCATAGCAAAAAGCCATAGCCAGCCATTATCAAATTTATTGTATCACAAGCATATTTTTAATTCAAGCATATTTTCGATAAAAATATTGCACTTATCGCTCTCTCGGGGGGTCGCCGACGGATACGGTATGCTGTGAAATTCGGCATTTTTCAAAATAGGTCTTGATTTTTCCGCCAAAAGGTGTAAAATATATATGATAAGTAAAAAATAGGGAGAAAACAGTATGGCACTTGTAACAACAAAGGAAATGTTCAAGAAGGCTTACGAGGGCGGCTACGCTATCGGCGCTTTCAACATCAACAATATGGAGATTATCCAGGCTATCACCGAGGCGGCGGCAGAGGAGCAGTCCCCCGTTATCCTTCAGGTGTCCGCAGGCGCGAGAAAGTATGCTAAGCACGCATATCTTATGGCTCTTGCAAAGGCTGCGGTTGAGGACAGCGGAATTGACCTCGCTCTCCACCTTGACCACGGTGCAGACTTCGACGTATGTAAGTCCTGTATCGACGGCGGTTTCACTTCCGTTATGATCGACGGTTCTCACCACAGCTTCGATGATAACATCGCACTCACAAAGAAGGTTGTTGACTACGCTCACGAACGCGGTGTAGTTGTTGAAGGTGAGCTCGGAG
>JAFVQW010000051.1 GCA_017504605.1 Clostridia bacterium | reverse complement strand
TAAAAAACGAATAAAAAGAGGAAAACCGCAGGTTTTCAACCTTGATTTCCTCAAAACTCACATAATATTAAGAGAGGTACTGTGATTTTTCACAATACCCCTCGTTTTTTATTCGGTTATGCCTAAATGCGACAGCCCCTTTTTGCTTACAGCTTCGAAAATATATCAATCCCGCGCCGCTCGACGAGGAGCCTCGCGTGCTCGGCGAGGTAGTGGCGGGGGAGCTCGGAGAGCCGTCGGCCGAATTCGGTGAGTATCTCAAACTCAGAAAAGCCGTTCAAGGTGTGCTCGGCGATGCTTATGTAATACTCACCGCCGTCGGTGAGATATACGTCGCAGTCTGCCTCGCGCGAGCCGACCGCCCGCGCGGCGGCGGTAAAGGCCTCAAGAGTTGGAAAGACATACACAGCTCTGCCGCCCGAGTAGGTCGTAAGCCCCTCGCACGCGCCCACCGTGCGCCGCTCCCGCTCTCCGAGTGAGCCAAGCTTCGTAGCGAATAGCTCGTAGCCGCCGCCCTCGAGCGGGTATAGCTGAATTAAGACCTTTTCCGTCCCGACGTCGAAGCCCACGCGCTCGCGCGCCTCGGATAGAATTTTTCTCAGCGAGCGCCGCACCTCGCTGCCCGCGCTGTCGCCGTCAGCGCTCTTTATGTTATATTGCCGTGCCTCCTCGGCGGTTAGTATAACCTTCAGCTTCGACTGACCCACGCACAAAAATTCCACCGCTTACCCTCCGTAATTCAGGTTTTCCCCTGCCTACATTTTACTACTCGTCGGGCTTTTTTGCTACAGGCAAATCACGCCTCTATTGGATAAATATCCCGGATATAACGCCTTCGTTGCCAAAATAAGCGCGCGGGGGTGTTTTTTTCTTTTTTTATTGCTTTTTTCCGCCGTCTGTGGTAGAATATTCTCGGTGAGTTCGAGACCTTCCTCACCTACGCGGCTCTATGCCGCGGAAAAAACAAAACTAAAGGAGACAAAATGAAAAGCAAAAATCAAAATAGAGGGTACGCGCGAGGGCTCACGGTGGCCTCTGCCGTTGCCGCTCTCTACGTAATCCTCACCTGGCTGTCCTCGCTTCTCGGGCTCTCTGGCGGTGTAATTCAGCTTCGTATTTCCGAGGCGCTTACCGTCCTGCCCGTCTTTTTTCCCGAGGCCGTGCCCGGGCTGTTTATCGGATGCATTATATCGAACCTCATTACGAGCGCTGTCGTTTGGGATATTATCTTCGGCAGTCTCGCAACGCTCCTCGGTGCTCTCGGAGCCTATTATTTAAGACGTCTGCCAAGGCGGCTTATGTGGCTCTCGACACTTCCAACGGTGATAGCGAACACCTCTATCGTCCCGCTCGTGCTCGTATATGCCTACGGCGTGCCCGACGCTCTTTGGTTCGTTATTCTCACGGTGGGTATAGGCGAAATTATCTCGGCGGGGCTATTCGGCTCGGCGCTCTATTATCTCCTTGATAAAAACCGCCGCCCCCTCGGACTTTAGGCCTTTTTGTGACACTTAACCAATTTTCCTGTCACAATTTTTACGGGTTGCATATTTACTATTCGCGAAATCTATGGTAAAATTATATTGTTAAAATATTTTAAAAAGGAGCCCCTTATGAAAAGGTCCCTTCTGTTTTTAGTTATTCTTCTCGCTCTCGCGCTTTCGGTCGGCGCATTCGTCTACGCCGAGGACAGAGCCGTGTCGGCGAGCAAATCCACGGTTAAGCTGCCCACCGTCTTTGCCGACGGTATGGTGTTCCAGCGCGGAGAGCCGATTAACGTCTTCGGCACCTGCGAGACGAGCGGCGCCGAGATAAAGGTCACTCTCGGAGAAGCCGAGGCCTGTGCGACGGTCGTCGGCACGAGCTGGTCGGTTACCCTTCCCGCTATGGAGGCGGCTCGGGGCCTCACCCTCACCGTCGAGCAGCAGAACGTCCTGCGCCCCGCGCCCATCGTAATTGAGAACGTTGACGTCGGCGAGGTTATCGTCGTCAGCGGACAGAGCAACGCGGTTTACGAGCTCTATAAGATGGAGGACTACGAGGAATACCTCGCAAATGCCGACAATTTTGATAATCTTCGCGTGTTCACCACGACCAAGGCGCCGACACCCACCGAGGAAATACTCACCTACGGTGACGGCAAGTGGTTTGACGTGACACGCTCCTTCCTTGAAAACCACACTGTTGACTACTACATATCCTCCGTCGGATACGTTGCGGCAACACGCCTCGCGGCCGAGTTCGGCAGTGACGTCACCGTTGCGGTAATGAACCTCTGTGTCTCGGGCTCCTCTATCGAGCCGTGGATAGGCTATGACCATCTCAGCCGAGCGGATAGGAACACCTACAACGCCTACAAGACCTTCTATCAGGAGAACGGCAGGTGGCCCACCTCGAGCGACGAGTGCTCGGCCTACGGCGCAAATCTTCACCCGAGTAAGAACATTCCGGGGCTTCTTAACGCCTGCTATATAGCTCCCTACACGGGGTTCGTTGCGGGCTCTGCCGTCTGGTATCAGGGCGAGAGCAATATTGGAAGCTCTACCTATACTTCAAGCTTCAATCTTGTTAAGAGCTCCTACAGAGAGACCTTCGCAAACGATACTCTTCCCTTCTACGTTGTTCAAATTCAGCCCTACGTTAACGATGCCGAGAAGCTCTTCAGCTTCCGTGCGGCACAGTATGACTTCACAAAGAACGACGAGAACGTCTACCTCATCGCCTCCTTCCGCGAGGGCGGTGTCTATACGACCTCGGACTATCTTCGCAATCAGCCCTCGAACGGTGTTTCCACCTTCGTTCATAACTCGCGTAAATCTCCGATAGGCATTAAGCTCGCTGAGGAGATGCTCCTCACCCGCTTTGGCTCCGAGCGCCTCACCGCGCCGAAGCTCGTCTCCTGGTCGGTATCGGGTAAATACGTCACTCTCACCTTTGACAGTGATATATACCTCTACTACGGCGAGAATGCTATGGGCTTCCAAATCAGCAGTAACGGCTCCTCCTTCGTAAATGCGACGGCAACCGTCTCGGGCAACGTGATAACCCTCTACTCCGCCCGTGTCTCATCTCCGACGCACGTCAGATACGGCTACGGCGAGATGACCGCCGAGCATAAGACGGGAGAGCTTGTAGAGTGCACCTCGTCAAATCAGAACACAGCCGCAAAAACCGTCACGCTGACGCAAGACGGCGCGGAGTACGTCTTCACGGTTGACGGCGACACGGCGCTCCGCACGATGCTCCCCGGAAACGTTACGAACGAGACGGGAATTGCACTTCCTGTCTTTAAGCTTAAAGTAAAATAAAAATAAGGCATTAGCGTAATATCCGCGCTAATGCCTTATTTTTACTTATTCATTATATAACGGTCTATTGCCTCGGCCGCCGCCTTTCCGGCGCCCATTGCCGATATAACGGTTGCGGCGCCCGTTACGGCGTCACCGCCGGCATACACGCCCTCACGGCTCGTCTTGCCGCCCTCGGTGACTATAATTCCGCCGCGGGAGTTAACCTCGAGCCCGCGTGTCGTGGACTTAATCAAGGGATTGGGAGAGGTACCGATAGACATAACGACGGTATCGACGTCGAGCGTGAACTCGCTACCCGGAATTTCTCTCGGACGGCGCCTGCCGCGCTCGTCGGGCTCGCCGAGCTCCATTTTAATGCAGCGCATACCCGTAACCGAGCCGCGACGGGCGTCACGGGGATTGTCGGGATTTTCATAGGCGAGAATTTCGGTGGGGTTCGAGAGTAGCATAAACCTAATGCCCTCCTCCATAGCGTGCTCCACCTCCTCGCGACGAGCAGGGAGCTCATCCATTGAGCGGCGGTAGACTATGTAAACCTCGTCGGCGCCGAGCCTCTTCGCCACGCGTGCAGCATCCATAGCAACGTTTCCGCCGCCTACGACGGCAACGCGCCCGCCCTTCATTATCGGGGTGTCGGAGTTATCGAGATATGCCTTCATAAGATTGCTTCTCGTAAGGAACTCGTTAGCCGAGTATACTCCCTTACTGCTCTCGCCGGGAATACCCATAAAGCTCGGAAGGCCAGCGCCCGAGCCTATAAAGACCGCCTCAAAGCCCATATCGAAGAGCTCGTCAACGGTAAGCGTTTTTCCGATAATTACGTTGGTTCTTATCTCAACGCCCATTTTGGTAAGGTTATCCACCTCTTTTTTAACTATTGCCTTCGGGAGACGGAATTCGGGAATTCCGTACACGAGAACGCCGCCCGCGGCGTGAAGCGCCTCGAAGACACTGACCGAGTAACCGAGCTTTGCAAGGTCGCCCGCGCAGGTAAGACCCGAGGGACCCGAGCCGACAACGGCAACCCTGTGTCCGTTGGGCGCGGCACAGGCGGGGGCCTTATCACTGTGCATATTGTGCCAATCGGCAACGAAGCGCTCAAGACGGCCGATGCCGACGGGCTCACCCTTAATGCCTCTGACACACTTAGCCTCACACTGTGTCTCCTGGGGACACACTCTGCCGCATACGGCGGGGAGCGAGGAGGAGCGCGAGATTACCTCGTATGCACCCTCGAGGTCGCCCTCCTTTATTTTCCTTATAAATTCGGGAATATGAATGTTTACGGGACAGCCCGAAACGCAGGGCATATTCTTACAGTCGAGGCAGCGAAGGGCCTCGTCAAGCGCCGCCTCGGCACTGTATCCGAGGGCTACCTCGGAAAAGCTGTGCGAGCGCTCCTCGGCCGAGAGGGTCGGCATAGGATTTTTATTCGGGCTCATATTAGCCTTTGCCATTTTCAGCGAGCCTCCTTTTTAAAGAGATTGCAGGTGCTCTCGTAGGCGTGGCGCTCGAAATCGCGGTACATACCGCCTCGGAGCATCGCCTCGTCGAAGTCAACCTCGTAGCCGTTAAAGTCGGGGCCGTCAACACAGGCAAATTTCGTTACACGCTCGCCGCCGACGTTCAGGGTAAGTCGGCAGCCGCCGCACATTCCCGTACCGTCTATCATTATTGGGTTCATCGAAACGACACAGGGAATACCCGTGGGGCGTGTCGCCTCGGTGACGAATTTCATCATAATAAGAGGACCTATGGTTATAACCTTGTCAAAGCGCTCGCCCGCGGAGAAGAGCTCGCTAAGAGGCAGGCATACGTTACCCGCCCTGCCGTACGAGCCGTCGTCGGTCATCAGGATAAGCTCGTCCGATACGGCACGGAACTCATCCTCGAGAATAACGAGCTCGGAGGAGCGGAAGCCGATAATAGAGGTAACCGAGACACCCCTCTCGTGAAGCGCCCTCGCAATCGGAAGTGCGATAGCACAGCCGACACCGCCACCGACTATACAAACCCTCTTAAGCCCCTCGAGCTCGGTCGGCACGCCGAGCGGTCCCGCGAAGTCGGAAATATATTCCCCCTCGCGCTTACGGTTAAGCTTCTCCGTCGTAGCGCCCACGACCTGGAATATTATCCTGACCGTGCCCGCCTCTCTGTCAAAGCCCGCGACGGTAAGAGGAATACGCTCTCCCTCCTCGTCTACGCGCAGAATTATAAACTGTCCGGGCTCCGCACGTCTTGCGACGAGCGGGGCCTCAATATCCATCATAGTAACCGTGGGATTAAGCTCACGGCGATATACAACCCTATACATAAGCAATACCTTCTAAAACAAGTGATGATTATATATAATATCACACTTTCTCTGTATTTTCAAGGACTTTTTTTGAAACGGTATGGCCACAAATAAGAAAAGAGGTGACTTGGCACCTCTTTTCTCTCTTTCCACCTTAATCGGTCAGGGATCGTAAGCATTCGCCAAAGCGCTGATAGTGAACTATCTCACGCTGACGAAGGAATTTGATTACGTCGTTGACGTCGGGGTCGTCGGAGAGGCGAAGAATGTTGTCGTAGGTGACTCTCGCCTTCTGCTCTGCCGCGAGGTCCTCGTTGAGGTCGCATATCGCATCTCCCTTCGAGGAGATTGCGAAGGCGTTGAAGGGCTCGCCCGATGCGGCGGCGGGGTAAATTCCCGTGCCGTGCCCGATATAATATTTATCAAAGCCGCCCGCAATTATCTCGGCGGGGGTAAGATTTCTCGTCAGCTGATGCACGAGAGAGGCCACAATCTCCATGTGTCCGAGCTCCTCACTGCCGATGTCGGTAAGTGTGCCGATAATCTTGCCCGAGGGCATGGTGTATCTCTGGTTGAGATAGCGCATCGAGGCACCGAGCTCACCGTCGGGCCCTCCGAGTGCGTCGATAATCATTCCCGCAAGTCGCGCATTCGGGTTCTTTATTTTTACGGGATACTGCAGCTTCTTTTCATAAATCCACATAACTTAACGCTTCCCCCCTTTTGCTGTGGGCATATCGCCCTCGGCAAGCTGCCAGGGCCACGGGCTCTTTATCCAGCTCCAGGAGTCGCCCACAGCTGCCGTCGCCGTGAGCGGCCCGTATTTGTTGTTATACTCCGCTGTCGCCGCCTCGAGCATCTCCAAATTGCGCCTGTAAAGGTCGAGCGCATCGCGGCAGTCGGGGTGCGTGTCGAGGAAAAGCTCGGTCTCGGTCTTACGGAAGGCGAGCTCCTGAATATAGCGTAAAAGCTCATCCTTATTCATTTCCGTACACCTCCATAGGCTTGTAAAGCTCCTCAAAAAGCGTTCCGTGAGAGAGCGCCTCCCCCTCGGGGAAGAGCATACGCCAGCGCTGTATCGGAACGTACGCATAGGCTAAGGGCCTGTCGTGGAGCGTCGCCTCGTCGTTCTCGTAGCAGCCGTTCATCTTAGGCTCCGCCTCGGGCGAGCGCGGCGCCGTGCCACCGCTCCTCGGGTATCCGTTTTCGTTTTTTTCCATTTGTTTCGTCCTTTGATTTTGCTTGTGTGTAGAAGCCGTAGGGCTTCATTTTCATTATATGCCGCGTAAAATTTTTCGTTATATATTGATTTTGTGGGCAAAAAGGTTTATACTAATATCAAATAAATCTCTTACGGAGAAGCTGATGAAAATTTATGAGAATATAGCGCAGCTCGTAGGCAGAACCCCCCTTGTGCGCCTTCGGAAAATAGAGAAAAAATACGGCCTCGCCGCACGCCTCGTAGCGAAGCTCGAGAGCTTCAACCCCACGGGCAGTGCCAAGGACCGCGTTGCAAGAGAGATTATCGATGATGCTGAGCGCTCGGGCAGACTTACCGAGGGCTCGGTTATAATCGAGCCCACCTCGGGCAATACCGGTATCGGCATCGCCGCTATCGCCGCCTCGCGCGGATACCGTGCGGTAATTGTTATGCCCTCATCTATGTCCGAGGAGCGCCGCGCGCTCGTTCGCGCCTTCGGCGCCGAGCTCGTGCTCACCGATGCCGAGCTCGGTATGCCCGGCGCTATTGCCGAGGCAGAGCGCATCGCAAGCGAAACACCGGGCGCCATAATTGCGGGACAGTTCACAAATCCCGCGAACCCCGCCGCGCACAGGCGCACGACCGGACCCGAGATTTTCTGTGACACCGAGGGCGAGGTTGATATATTCGTCGCGGGTGTCGGCACGGGCGGTACAATCAGCGGTGTCGGCGGCTTCCTAAAAGAAAAAAAGCCCACCGTCAAGGTGGTTGCGGTAGAGCCGCAGAGCTCACCCGTCCTCTCGGGCGGTAAGGCGGGTGCGCACGGTATTGCGGGCATCGGCGCGGGCTTTGTTCCCGAAACACTCGACACGGGTATATACGACGAGGTAATTGCCGTAGAAACCGACGATGCTATGGAATGGGCGCGCCGCCTCGCCTCGTGCGAGGGCGTTCTCGCGGGTATATCCTCGGGTGCGGCGCTCGCCGCGGCGGTCGAGGTCGCCTCGCGAGAGGAAAATCGCGGGAAAACCGTGGTGGTGCTCCTTCCCGACACGGGAGAGCGTTATTTATCTCTTGGAATTTTTTAGCTTGTGAGGACTTATGGGACAGGTTGGCGAGTTTGAGCGCGAGAAGCTCATAATCGGTATTATATATAACGACGAAAATATTTACCGCGAGGCTCTCGAGCTTCTTGTTGCCGACTTCGGCCCCGTAGAGGACGAGAGCGAGCGCTTCTCCTTCTCCAAGGAATACTCGAATTACTACGACCGTGAGCTCGGAGGCGAGGGTCAGCGCGTCATTTTAAGCTTTAAGGAAACCGTCGACCCCTCTCGTCAGGCAGAAATCAAGCTGCGGACGAACGACATCGAGGCGCGCTTCGACAGGCGAATTAACCTCGACCCCGGCTTTATGAGCCACGGCAGGCTTCTTCTCGCGACGACGAAGCCCACGGGCTTTCGCATCGCGCTCTCGGGTGGAATTTACACCGAGCTTACCCTCTTCTATGCGAGGGGAAAATGGCAGAAGCTGCCCTGGACCTACCGCGACTATCAATCCGAGCGAGTACAGAAATTCCTCTCGCTCGTGCGCAAAAAATATCTCAACGAGAGAAAAAAGACAAAATAAAAAGTGCGGCTCGCAGGTTGCCGCACTCTTTTTTTGCGTTTGAGAGGTGAAATTACTTAACTTCAACTTCTGCGCCTGCAGCCTTGAGCTGCTCAGCGATCTTCTCTGCCTCGTCCTTAGCAATGCCTTCCTTGATAGCCTTGGGAGCTGCCTCAACGAGATCCTTCGCATCCTTAAGACCAAGACCCGTGATCTCACGAGCAACCTTGATAACTGCAAGCTTGTTAGCGCCTGCGCCCTTAAGAATAACGTCAAACTCGGTCTTCTCCTCTGCTGCGGGAGCTGCTGCTGCGCCTGCTACGGGAGCTGCTGCAACGGGAGCTGCGGATACACCGAACTCCTCCTCAAGCGCCTTAACGAGATCTGCGAGTTCAAGAATGGTAAGACCCTTAACAAGCTCAAGGATCTGAGTAGACTTTTCGTTCATTTTATTATCCTCCGAATGTGTTAATTTGTTTTATTGGTTGCAGCTTTTAAGCCTCTGCGGGCTCGGCAGTCTCTTCGCCGCCGTTTTCCTTATCAATCTTAGCCTGAAGAACATAAGCAAAGCCGTAAAGAGAAGACATAAGGCTGCCCATCATCTTCGCGATGAGAACCTCCTTGGAAGGAGTAGCCGCGAGCTCGGCAACTGCCGCCGCGTCAATAACACCGCCGTCAACAAAGCCTGCCTTAATTTCAAACTTGCTGATCTTGTCGGCGTATTCCTTCATAATCTTTGCAGGAGCGAGCGGATCATCCTTGCAAACTGCGATTGCAGTCATGCCGGAAAGATACTGCTTCATCTCACCAAGACCAACCATGTCGCACGCTCTGCCGGTGAGAGTGTTCTTCATAACGGCGTAATCAACGCCCGCCTTACGAAGAGCGGCACGGAGCTCGGTGTCCTCTGCAACGGTAATGCCCTCGTACTTAACAAGCACGCCTGCTGCAGCCGACTGCATCTTGGCGGCAAGGTCTTCTACGATCTGCTTCTTCTGCTCAAGAACCTTATTACTAGGCATTTTGTTCCACCTCCATAAAAATTTCAAATAAAAAATCCCTTCCGGATTCGACACATAGGCCAACCGAGAAAGGACAAAAAATATACGCGAAAATACTCCGCGCGAATATTCGTTTGTCTCACCTCGGCAGGAAAGCCTACGCTTTTACCGGAACCTGCTGTCTTAGGATACCTATGGTATTATACACGAAAGGAGGGCGTTTGTCAATAGCTTTTTGAAAAAAATTTTAATCCAAGAAAAAAGGCGGGAGCCGATGCAGTGCTCCCACCCGATTTATTTATCCTCATACGGCTTCTTCGCCTTTAAAACCCGCCAGATTGAGCGGTAGCTCTCGAGGCGCGAGGGCGAGATTTTCCCCTCGCTCGCGGCGCGGGCCACCGCGCACTCGTCTTTTCCCTCTCCTACGTGCGTGCAATCGGCGTATCTGCACTCGCCGCTATAGCATAGAAGCTCGGGAAAGGTCGCGGGCAAATCCGAGAGTGAGAAGAAATCGAACCTCTCAAAATCCACGAGCGAGAAGCCCGGGGTGTCGGCGAGAAAGCCCGTATCGCTCCCCTCGGTAATATCGAAAAGCTCGACGTGGCGCGTGGTATGCCGTCCGCGCTCGATTTTCTGTGAAATTTCCGCGGTTGCAAGAGACAGGCTCGGAAAAAGAGAGTTCATAAGCGTAGACTTTCCAACGCCCGAGGCGCCAGCGAAGGCCGCCGAGGCACCGTCCGTAACCCTCTCTCTCACGTAGGCCGCGAGGGCATCGATGCCGCGCCCGTCGGCGCTCGAGGTGATAAAGACGGGTATTCCCGCGAGGGTGTAAATTTCCGAAATTTCCTCCGCACGGGAAAGGTCAAGGTCCGCCTTGGTTATAACGCAGACGGGCTTAATTTTATTATGTACGGCAATCGCAGCAAGCTTATCCACCGTCTCAAGCACGGGGGCGGGCCGCTTCGCCGCGATGACTATAAAGAGGTAGTCAAGATTTGCAATCGGGGGTCTTATAAGCGAGGAGCGCCGAGGCAAAATCTCGGATATAACGGCGGAATCGGGAATATCGGTATCGAGAGTAATCTTCACCTCGTCACCAATCTGAACGCGCTCCTCGTCGCGCTTCAGCACGCCCTTGGCCCTCGTCGTATAGCGCTCTGTCTCGCCGTCCACCTCTACGCGCGTTACGTAAAGGCCGCCGAGGCCGCGAACGACGCGTCCAACTCTTTCAATAATCAATTCTTTCTCCTAAAATCAGCTTGTTTCCCCGCGGCGGAGCTGTCCGCACGCGGCGTTTATATCCGCACCGAGCCTTCGTCTTACGGTAGCCACGCAGCCCTCTCTCTCGAGCACTGCGGCAAAGGCTGCCGCCGCCTCGGCACTGCCGCGGCGAAATCCGCTCTCCTTGACCTCGTTAACCCTGATAAGGTTGATATGTAGGGGCGCGCCCGTGCCCGAGAAGGCACGGCGAAGCAACGAGGCAAGCGCGAGAGCATCGCTCTCACTGTCGTTTTTTCCCGAAATAAGCGTGTACTCAAAGGAAATGCGCCGACCCGTGCTCTTGTAATAGTCAACACAGGCGGAAAGCAGCTCGGATATATTCCACTTTTTGTTTATAGGCATAATCTCGCTCCTCGCCTCGTCGGTCGCGGCGTGAAGAGACACCGAGAGCGTTATGGGGAGCTTAAGCTCGGCGAGCTCGCGAATTCTCGGCACGACGCCCGAGGTCGAAAGCGAAATATGTCTGTATCCGATATTAAGACCCGAGGGGTCGTTTACAAGCTCGAGAAAGCGCACCACGTTATCGAAGTTATCGAGCGGCTCGCCTATTCCCATCATAACTATGTTGGATACGCGAAGACCCGTGTCGCGCTCTGCGGCACTTATCTGCCCGATAAGCTCCGAGGGAAGAAGGTCGCGCACGCGCCCGCCTATCGTAGAGGCACAGAAGCGACAGCCCATACGGCAGCCGACCTGGCTCGATATGCAAAGGGTGTTACCGTGCTTGTAGCGCATAAAAACGCTCTCTATAAATTCGCCGTCGTAGAGCCTAAAGAGATATTTTACCGTACCGTCAATTTTCGACACGAGCCGCCTCTCAATGCCAACAGAGGTATCGAGAACGGTCTCGCGAAGCCGCTCCCGAAGCGATTTCGAGAGCGAGGTAAGCTCGTCTATCGGTACGCTGTGAAGCAAATGCGGATACACCTGCTTCGCCCTGTATTTCGGCTCACCTAACGAAGCAAAGAAGTCGGTAAGCTCGTTTATATTCATAGAATAGATGTCTATTCTCTCGCTCATTTTATCCTCCGTAGCTTTGCCATAAAGAAGCCGTCAGTGCCGTGTATATGCGGTAAAAGCGTAAGCATACCGCCCTTCGAATGAAGGCCTCCTACCGAGAAGTCGCAGCACTCGAAGTCAGAGCTCTCGCTAAGAAAGCGAAGAAAAACCTCCTCGTTCTCGCTCCGCGAGAGCGTGCAGGTCGAGTAGAGCAGCTCGCCCCCGAGCCTAAGATACCTCGCCGCGGAGCAAAGGATTTCATACTGCAAATCGGGAAGGCTATCGTCGGTGTCTGCCGCGCGGTAGCGTATATCGGGCTTCTTACCGAGAACGCCGAGACCCGAGCAGGGGACGTCGCATATAACCCTATCGGCGAGGCCGAGAAGGCTCGCGTCATTCCCTCTGCCGTCGAGCTCTCCGACCGATATACCGAAGCCGAGCCTCTCGGCTCCCTCGCTGACGAGCGAGAGCTTCGATGAGTGTAAATCAAATGCATAAATCTTAGCTCCGCCGCCCGAGAGTGCCGCCGCGGCAAAGCTCTTGCCGCCGGGACATGAGCATACGTCGACCACGGTGTCGCCCGCACGTGTGCCGAGCGCCTCGGCGCTGATAAGCGACGCCGCATCCTGAACGAAGAAGGCACCGCTCGCGAAGGACGGCACACGCATCGGGTTAAAGGCGCCGAAAACACGCACGCCGAGGGCGGAATACTCGCTCGGCCGAGCGGAAAGCCCCATAGCCGAAAGCTCCGAAAGAAGCGCCTCACGCGAAGAGCGCGTGGGGTTTACCGTAAGGTCGGTGTAATCAACCGAGCCAAAGGCCGAAAGAAGCCGCTCGGCATCGGCCTCGCCGAAATCTCTTATAAATCTCTTACAAAGCGACAGCGGGAAGGAATAGGCGACCGAGAGATAGCGTGCGAGATTTTTCTCTCGCGGCGGAAGCGGAAGCCCCTCGCCCTCTATCGCGCGGACGGCCGCGCGCAGAACTCCGTTAACGAAGCTGCGCTCGTGCGGCTTATCGCATAGGCGCACGGTCTCGTCGACCGCGGCGTAGCGCGGTATATTATCCATAGCGGTAAGCTGGACGAGGCCGAGGCGAAGAATATTCTTAAGCCGTGTATCTATATCCGAGATGCTCCTCGCAGAGAGGCTCGAGATATAGTAATCGTAGGTTATCTTACGCTCGACGGCGGTGTATAAAAGGCGCGTGAGAAAGGACCGCTCGCTCTCCGTAAGTCCGTCGAGGCGACGGCCGCGGAGCGAGAGGTTTACGTATTTTTCGCCGCTCTCATATTCGTTAAGGAGCAAAAGAGCCGCCTCTCTTGCCGTCATTCGTCCGTTTTTCATACCCTAAATCCGTTTGTCTTTACTCACGAGAGAAGGTCTCCGAGCGCAATTCTGCGGCCTCGGATAAAGTCTCCCGCACTCATTCTGCCACGCCCCTCGGGAATAACCCCGCGTATGCGGAGCGCACCCTCGCCGCAGGCCACGGTGATATAGCCCTCACCGCGCCCGTCAAGGTCTATGACCTCGCCGACGGTGCCCTCTGCCTCTATGGGCTCGGCATTATATATTTTCAGCATTTTCCCGCCAAGATAGACGTATGCCCCGGGGAAGGGGGTAACGCCGCGTATTTTGCGGTCGAGCTCTCGGGCATCAAGGGAGAGGTCAATCCTGCCCTCGCTCTTCTCTACCTTTGCCGCGTAGGTCGCAAGAGAGTCGTCCTGCGGTGTCCTCGTGGCCCTTCCCGCCTCGATTTCGGGAAGCGTTTTAACGAGAAGCTCGGTGCCGAGAGCGGCCGCCCTGTCGTGCACCGACTCGAAGTCGTCGCGCGGGCCTATCGGGAATTCGACCGTGGATATCATATCCCCCGTGTCGAGCCCCTCTGCCATATGCATAACGGTAACCCCGGTTTTCTCGTCGCCCGCCATTACCGCGCGCTGCATAGGCGCGGCCCCGCGCCAGCGCGGAAGGAGCGATACGTGCATATTGATACAGCCGAGGGGCGGATATTCGAGCACGTCCTTCGGCAGAATTTTTCCGTACGCGACGACGACTATTATATCGGGGCGTGTCGCGTTAAGAATATCAAGAGCCGCGCCGTCGCGAAGCGTGCGCGGCGTGAAGACGGGTATGCCGCATTCCTCGGCATACGCCTTAACGGCGGTGGGACACATTTTATTTCCCCGCCCGCGCGGCTTATCCTCGCCCGTAACCGCACCGACGACCGTGAAGCCCGCCGTAACGAGCCCGCGAAGCGCCGTCGCGGCAATTTCGGGTGTACCCATAAAAAGTATTCTCATTTTTACCTCTCAGGCGCGGTCGGTCTCTACGTCGATATAGAGCTTACCGTCAAGGTGGTCGCACTCGTGGCAGATTGCCCGTGCGAGAAGGCCCTCACCCGTAAGCTCGTAGGTCTCTCCGTCTCTGTTCATAGCGCGGACGGTGACGTGCATCGGGCGCTTCGTATACCCGTACTCACCGGGATTGGAAAGACAGCCCTCCTGCTCGTGCTGCTCGCCGCTGTACATAATTATCTTCGGGTTGATAAGCTCGTAAACCGTGCCCTCCTCAACCTCTATAACCGCAATTCTGCGAAGCACCCCAACCTGAGGCGCGGCAAGTCCGCACCCGCCCGCGTGGCGCATCGTCTCTATCATATCGTCGATGAGCATTTTTATTCTCGGGGTTATCTCCTCGACAGGGCGCGCCGTCTTACGAAGCGTAGGCTCGCCGAATTTAAGTATTTTAAGTCGTGCCATATCCTTATCCTTTCTACCCTGCATTATACCGTCAGGGGATTTAAATCCACCGCAAGCGTTGTATCGCGGTCGGTGGCAAACTCCGAGAGGAGCTCGCCGAAAAGCTGCCGCGAGAGCTTATTTAGCCTGCATTTGACTACCATTCTCATTCTGTATTTTTCGCTGACCTTATATACCTGTGCCTCGAAGGGCCCGAAGACGACGAAGCTCTGCTTACCGTATTCACCCTCGAGCTTGCCGATAATTTTATCGCTGAGGCGGCGCGCCGCCTTGGCAAGCGCGACCTCGTCGGAGGAGGAGAGGGTAAGCTGAACCATATCGCAAAAGGGCGGATAGGAGAGCTCGCGCCGAAGGGCAATCTCGCCCTCGTAAAAGCTCTCGTAGTCTTGAAGGCAGGCGAGGCGTATCGTCTCGTTCTGCGGTGCGAAGGTCTGTATAACCGCGAGGCCGCCGTCCTTGGCACGGCCCGCACGGCCTATAACCTGGGTAAGCAGTGAGAAGGTGCGCTCCGCCGCGCGGAAGTCGCTCACGTAGAGCGAGGTGTCGGCAAGCGCAACGCCGACGAGAGTAACGCGCGGGAAATCGTGTCCCTTGGCAACCATCTGCGTACCGAGAAGAATATCGGCGCGGCCCGAGCGGAAGTCGTCGAGCATCCTGTCGTAGGCGAGCTTACCCGTCGCGGTGTCGGCGTCCATTCGCATAACCGTCATATCGGGCAGCGTGCGCACGAGCTCGCCCTCGAGCTTCTGCGTTCCGAAGCCGAGGAAGGACAGCTTATCCGAGCCGCAGGCCGCGCAGCTATGCGGCACTCTCACGGAATATCCGCAAAGGTGACAGAGCAGCCGCCCGCCCTCGGCATCGGTGTGATAGGTAAGCGAGACCGAGCAGTGCGGGCAGGTCATAACCTCGCCGCACTCCTTGCAGCTTATCTGGCTCGAGTAGCCGCGGCGGTTAAGGAATATAATCGCCTGCTCGTCGCGCTCCCCGACCTCGGTGAGCGCCGTCATAAGGCGGGCGCTGACAGGGGTGGTGTTGCCGCGGCGAAGCTCCTCACGCATATCGACAACGACGGCGCTCGGAAGTCCGACACCGCCGTATCGCTCGCGCAGAGGCACGAGCGTGTATTTGCCGCTCTTCGCCTTGTAAAAGCTCTCAATCGCGGGGGTAGCAGAGGCTAAAAGCATAAGCGCACCGTGGCGGGCGCATCTGTACGCCGCGACGTCGCGGGCGTGGTACTTCGGGCTCTGCTCGGATTTATAGGTGTGCTCGTGCTCCTCGTCTATAACTATCATTCCGATATTGGAAAGGGGCGCAAATATCGCCGAGCGCGTTCCTATTACGAGGTCAACCTCGCCCCGCTTAATTCTCCGCCAGGCATCCTGGCGCTCGCCCTGTGAGAGCGAGGAATGTATCACCGCGACCCTCTCGCCGTATCTGCGGCAGAATATGTTAACCGTCTGCGGCGTAAGCGCAATCTCGGGCACGAGCATAATAACGCTCCGTCCGTCGGCGAGGGTGCGGTCTATCGCCTTCATTATTACCTTGGTTTTTCCGCTTCCCGTAACTCCGAAAAGAAGTGCCGCGCGCGCCTCGGGCTCGGAATAGAGCTCCTCAATTTTACGGTATGCCACCGTCTGCGCCTCGCTGAGCACTATCGGCGAGGTGTCGCGCACGAGCGCGTACTCCTCGTAGGGATTGCGTATCATTTCATACTCGCTAAGCACTATCACGCCGCGCTCGCGAAGCGCGGTAATGTGCGCCGCACTGACACCCGGCTGCGCTATGCAAAGCTCGCGGTCGGCAATCGGCGTGCCGATAAGAAATGATAAAAGAGCCCTCTGCCCCTCGCTCCGAATTCCCGCTCTGCCCGTGGCTAAGAGCAGTGCCTCTGCCTCCTCGGTCGGGATATTCAGACGGACGGTCTTCCCCACCTTGAGGTTCGGCGCATCGGAAAGCGCGCCCGGCGGGAGCACCGCACGAAGTGCCTCACCGAGCGTGGAGAGGGTGTATTCCTTCAAAAAAAAGCATAGCCCGAGCATTTCCTCATCGAGAGAGAAGCGGTCAGCATAGACCGAATGCACGGGCTTAAGCCCGTCGGGCGGGGTGCCGTCCTTAATCTCGGTAACGACACCCGTGCGAAGCCTGTTCGCCTTCCCAAAGGGCACTTTAACTATGTTACCCCGCGCTATTTCTTCTGTACAGAGATAGTCGAAGGGACGGTCAAGGTGAAAAGGAACGTCAAAGAGGTATACCTCGCAATACATTCCTATCACCGCCTTTCAAAATTCAAAAATTATCAGTCCTCGGAGCGAACCATCTTGAACTCGCCGTCAACGAGCTTCGCAATAGCAATCTTAACCGCCTTCTGATCCTTGTACTCGGGATCGATAAGAGCCGAAAGCGGCTTGTCGGTCTCGTGGTTCTCTATCATCTTCTGTGCGCGGCTTCTCATCTCGACGTACTCGTCGGTGACGATACGTGCTCCCTTCGCAACACCGACAACGAGCTCGTAGCGGTTGAATTTTCCCTCGGTAAGCTGGTCAATAGTAGGATAAATCATTTGTTAGTTCCCTTTCGTTTTTCGATTTATTCTTCCTCGGTCTCCTCATCGGCAGAGGAGAGGTCATCGGCAAGTCTGTTTGTAATAGTTTCCGCCGCAATCGCGGACAGAATAACGTGGTCGGAGTCGGTGATTATTACCGCTCTCGTGCGCCTGCCGCAGGAGACGTCGATAACACGCGCATCCTCCTTGGCATCCTGAACGAGTCTCTTAACGGGCGCGGAATCGGGACAGGCGATAGCAACTATCCTGCTCGCCGATACCATATTTCCAAATCCTATGTTGATAAATCTCATATTCCCTCCGTCACTCTACGTTCTGAATCTGCTCGCGCATCTTCTCAAGCTCGCCCTTCATATCCACGACGATACGCGCAATTCTCGCGTTGTTCGCCTTAGAGCCTATAGTGTTGGTCTCTCGGTTAAGCTCCTGCATAAGGAAGTCGAGCTTCCTTCCCGAGGGCTCCGCCGCCCCCGCAATCTCGTAAAAGGCGCCGAAGTGCGCTCCGAGTCGCACGAGCTCCTCGTCAATCGCTATCTTGTCGGCAAAGACGGCACACTCGGTAAGCAGACGTGCCTCGTCGGGCACGACGTCGCACTCGCCGAGGATCTTACGTATTCTCTCCTCAAGGCGCGCACGGTAGCCGACGGTGTCGGTGCGGGAAATCTCGGCAACCTCACCCGACAGGGTGCGCACGCTCTCAAGCTTCTCGCACAGGTCGCGGTAAATCTTCTCGCCCTCGACCTCGCGCGTGTGAAGATAATCGCGGGCGGCCGTCTCAAGCGCGGGAAGAATGAACTCCCACTCGCGCTCCATATCGGCCTCCTCACGCACCGAGAGAAGAATATCGGGGTTGCGTGCAACGCTCATCGCACTGATGTCGTCGCGAAGACCGAACTCCGCCGCGAGGGTGCGCAAAGCATCTATATAGCTTTTCGCATATGCTCTGTCAATCTCGACAGTAAGAGAGGGGGTCGAGCGGTTCTCAACCGTGACGTAAACGTCAACCTTAGCACGCGAAACGGCGTTCTTCTGAATATAGGAGCGAACACGCTCCTCAAGAAAGGCATAGGCGCGGGGCATCTTCACCGTGCAGTCGAAAAAGCGCGAGTTAACGCTCTTGATTTCAACTGTGACGATACGCTCCTCGGTCTCGTTTCTTCCTCTGCCAAAGGCAGTCATGCTCTTAATCATTCTTATCACCCGCGGAGCGCGTAGCAGCTCTCCGCCTTCCCTTCTTACCAAGACGGTTAATCTCCTCTACGAAGGAGTCCATATCCTGAAATTCGCGGTAAACCGAGGCGAAGCGTATGTAGGAAACGATGTCCACCTCCTTAAGGCGCTGGAGCACCATCTCGCCGATGTCCATAGAGGAAATCTCGGTTACTATGGAGTTCTGAAGCTCGGTCTCAATATCTGCGGCAATATCCGCGGCGGATACCGGGCGCTTCTGACACGCGCGCTCGATGCCTACGGTGAGCTTATGCTTATCGAAGAACTCGCGCCGTCCGTCGCGCTTAACCACCGCGATAGGCACGGTATCGATGACCTCGTAGGTCGTAAAGCGCTTACCGCACGAGGGGCACTCGCGGCGGCGCTTGATGCTCGCGCCGTCCTGCGCGGGACGTGAGTCGAGAACTCGCGAATCTGTGAAATTACAAACGGGACACTTCATTATTTTGCCTTTCCAAAGCTTGCTATGCGTGCGTGAAAATACTCACGCGCACAAATTTATTCATTATATTTTAGCACACAAAGTAAGAAAAGTAAATAGATTTTCAGATTTTAATAAATATTTTACATTCCAAAAAGGAAAAGAAAGGAGCACCGCTCGGTCTCTTTCCGCTCGGTGCTCGGTCAAATTGTAATTATTTATTTACATTTTCCTCTGTTAGTCGGTAGGCGTGCGCTGTTTTTTGTCAAAAATCCTGCCGAGCCACGCCGTGAATTTCTCCATAACGGGAATACGGAGTCGGGAGAAAAATCCGAAGGTAAGCGGCCACACGCTACCCGCAAAGACGACTATAAGGAAGTATCTGACGCCCCGTGCGAGGTACAGCGGCTCGGGCATAAAAAGACCGAAGAGCCACTCAAGAGGTGTGCGCGTGCCCTCCTTTATCGCGAGGATAATTCCAAGCCCGAGCACAAGCTTTATAAGCTGAGAATACCACACGCCGCCCGTCTCAAACTTGATTTTATATCTGTCAAGGGGGTAAACCACACAGGTAGCGAGAAGACAGCCGAGGAGTGTCGCGGCGTTCTTCCGTGCGCTCGCGAGGTTCTCCGCCTCGCCGCCCGAGGCTATGGCGAAGGCATAGACGGCAAAGCCGAGGGCAACGGCAACGCAGGCCGCGACGACGTAGGGCATAAGCCTATTAAAGCGCTCCTCGCTCGAGAATACGGGATAGAGCCCGAAAACGAGCACCGAGCCGATAGCAAGAGAGGTAAGCACGTCGGCGGGAGTATGTACGCCAAGATACATACGCGAGAGCGCGACGAGTGCGACGAGTGTGACGAGCACCGCACGGAGCACCCCGCGCCGTGTGAAGCGAGCGAGGCCGCCGAGGGTTGTGGTAACGCTCTGGGTATGCCCCGAGGGGAAGGAATAGCCCGTTGCCTCTGCTCTCGCGCTCTCGACTATCGAGAAGGCGGGGTCCTTGACCCACGGGCGCGGAACGCGGCAGACGAGCTTCAGCCACTGATTGATAAGCGTGCCGAGAAGGCCCGCCGTAAGAATATAGTAGCCCTCGCGCTTGTTTATACACCAGAAGACGACTATCGCAATGACGAGGAAGAGCGTCTCCTCGCCAAGATGCGTGATAAGCGAGAAAAGGGCGTCAAGGAAGGGATTGCGAAGCCCCTCTAAAAAATACAGAAATTTCATAATACTGCTCCTTATTTAAGATAAATGGAGAGATAAATACCGAGCCACTGTACTATGGCCCCGAGAAGCACGAATATATGCCATATGAAATGCGCCGCAGGGCTCCTCCTCGCATAAGGAATAAGACCGAGCGAATATATCACCCCGCCCCCGAGGACGAGCGACATAAGGGTATAATCGGCGCGCGAGTACATCTCGGGCAGGAACATAAGCCCGCACCAGCCGAGCAAAAGATATATCGGCACGCTTACAAATCTAAGCCTTGCGGGGCCGAGGACGGCCGTGAGGATAACCCCGAGCGCGATAACGCTCCACTGCAAAACAAAGAATAATCGCCCGAAGCTAAGCTCGGTATAGGCAAGAACAATCGGCGCAAAGGTCGCGCCTATTACGATATATATAGAGGAATAGTCGAAGCGGCGGAGAAGCCGCTTAACGGCGAGGCCGTGGCGGAACGAGTGGTATAGGCAGCTGAAGAGGAACATCGAAAGAAGGCCTAAAAAATAGATAACCGCACCGAGATATTCCCCCGCGCTTTGCGCTGCGCCGAGCATAAGAAAGAGGGCAATAACCGAGAGCAGTGCCCCGACACCGTGTGTCACGGCGTTGCCTACCTCCTCGAGCGTGCTCCGCCTCGGCGGGTCGACAGGCCTCGGACGCCCGCTCTCCATATAATATCTCTCAATTTCACTCTCATAGGACAATCGAAGAAGTCTTTTCTCTCGCTTGAAATCATCACAAAGTCTTTTTTTCTCTGTTTTATAATTTCTTTTTATTCTCTTTTTGTCCATTTTTCGCCCCAAAAATTTATAAGCCGCAATCCCGGGATTGCGGCTTATATCAAGGATTTACGCCAAAAGCGCCTTTACGCACGCCGCAATTCTCTCGTCCTTGCAGTTTGCGAAGAAGTACTCGCGGAAGTTCTTACCGCCGAGAGCGCCGAGCACGAGCTCTCTGTCAAGGTTCTCGAGTATGTAAACGATGTCGGTGTGAGTTACCTTCTTAACCTCGTCGAGGATTTTCTTGTTCCTCTGCTCGGGAACGGCGCGCTCTCTCGGATAGCCGAGTCCCCACTCGGACACAAAGAGCTTCTCAAACACGTACTGAAGGTTGAGCTCGCAGCCCCAGCCCCAGCCCTTGGCAAAAGGCATAGCAATCGCGTTGCCGTTATTTACCTGAGTGAACTGATAAGCATCGGTGGGGTCAACGACGTGACCGCAAAGAACTCCGGGGAAGGAGTTGCAGGCGAGCATAGCGCCCTCACCCGTACCACAGCCCGTGATTACGAGGTCGCACGCGCCCGAGTTAAGAAGAACGGCGGAGAGAATACCAATCTGAACGTAGGTAAGCTGCTCCTTGTCCTCCGCGGAATACATACCGTAGTTAAAAACCTCGTGGCCGAGGGGCTCGACTACCTTCTTGAGGGTGTCGCAAATAAGCGAATTCTTAGCCGCCTGGCTGTTCTCGTTAATAAGTGCAATTTTCATTTTTTATTCACCTTTCATTTATTACGGAGTAAGTCTGTTCGGGCCTCTGAAGAGGAACTGAACTTCCTTGATTGAAAGACCGAGGAAGAGCATCGTAAGACGGTCGATGCCGATGCCGAAGCCGCCGTGAGGGGGACAGCCGTACTTGAAGAACTCGAGATAGAACTTAACGTCCTCCGCAAGCCCCTTCTCCTCTGCCTGATTACGAAGCACGTCGTATCTGTGCTCGCGCTGTGCGCCCGTGGTAATCTCGACACCGCGCCAGATAAGGTCGTAGCCCTGAGGAATACCCGCCTCGTCTCTCATATGGTAGAAGGCGCGCTCCTTGGCATCGTAATCGGTGATAAAGAGGAACTCGTGACCGAACATATCGGCCGCAAGCTGCTTCGTCATTCTCTCGGCCTCGGTGGTAAGGTCGCCGTGAAGCTCGGCGGGAACGGTGTAGCCGTATCTCTCTTCAAGCTCGCGGTAAACGTCGGCGAGCTTCATTCTCGGGAAAGGAAGGGTGGGAACGGTAACGGCGTATTCCTCGCCGAAGAGCTCTACTATCTCGTCGCCGTGTGCCTCCTTTACTCTGCCGAGTGCATAGGCGAGGAGCTCCTCCTCCATCTTCATTACGTCCTCAAAGCTGTCTATATAAGAGAACTCAAGGTCGAAGCCGGTAAACTCGGTCGCGTGCTTGTTGGTGTAGGACTTCTCTGCCCTGAATACGGGGCCGGTCTCGAAAATACGCTCGAGGCCCGATGCCATAGCCATCTGCTTATAGAACTGAGGCGACTGTGCAAGGTAGGCGTGGGTGTCGAAGTACTTAACCTCGAAAACGTCGGAGCCCGACTCGCTCGCAGCACCGATGAGCTTCGGCGTGTGAATCTCGACGAAGCCGCGCTCGACGAGGAACTCGCGCATAGCGGCAGTTAGAGTAGTCTGGAGCTTAATCATAAGATGATTTTTCTCGCGGCGAAGGTCAATCCATCTGTAGTCCATACGGACGTCGATGTCGGAGTCGTCCTTAATAGGAAGCGCCTCGGCAATCGACTCAATCCTCATCGAGGTAGGGTACATCTCCTTACCGCCCATTTTAACGTACTCGCTCTCCACGACCTCGCCCTCGAAGGTAACGACCGAGTGAATGGTGAGCTTGTCAATAAGCTCGCAAAGCTCGGGGTGCTCCTCCTTGACAACGGTGACCTGAAGCTTTCCCGTCGTGTCCTTCACAACTATAAAGGCCATGCTCTTCTTGTTACGAAGGTTCTCAACGAAGCCGGATATACGGCGCACGCCGGGGGTTATATCCTTTATTAAGGTTCTTTCCATATTTATACCCTTTCGGAATTTTTTATATCAAAAATATTATAAGATATTTTTACCAAAAAGTCAATAGAAATGCACACAAATAAAGAACGGGGCGTGCGCCCCGTTCTCATTTTAAAGCTTTTCACCGCATCACTTAGCGGTATTGCCCGCCTTCTCGTTCATTTCCTTACGCATAGCCGTCCAGGCTCTGTTGGGCACGGGCGGATTATACGCGGGGAGCTCAATCTCGGGATTGTTGATGCCGGGAACGGCACCCGTCGGGTGAGGGCCGTATCTGCCGTCCACGTCTTCTACCTTTTTCTTGTTTTCTGCCATAGTTAAAACCTACCTTCCGTGTGTTTTACACACCGATAGTTTTAACCGAAATAGTATAAATGATACCGAAAAAACAAATAAAAGCCGCGATTTCTCGCGGCTTTTATTTTAACCTTTGAAATATTTAATCATCGACTTAAACATCTTAATGTCATATTCGCCGATGACGTTTTTATAAAGTCCGTCGCCGATACGCTCGGAATGTCCCATCTTTCCGAATACTCGTCCGTCGGGTGAGGTTATACCCTCGATAGCGTAGGTCGAGCCGTTCGGATTGTAGTCGATGTCGTAGGTAGCGCGTCCGTCAAGGTCAACGTACTGCGTTGCAACTTGGCCGTTCGCGATAAGCTCGCGTACGGTCGCATCCGTCGCAAGGAATTTACCCTCACCGTGAGAAATCGGCACGTTGTAAATCTCGCCGACCTCGGTAAGTGCAAGCCAGGGCGACATATTCGAGGCTATTCTCGTCCTTACAATCTTCGACTGGTGGCGTGCTATATTATTAAAGGTAAGAGTAGGACAGCTCTCGTCGGTGTCTATAATCCTTCCGTAAGGAAGAAGTCCGAGCTTGATAAGAGCCTGGAAGCCGTTACAGATACCGCACATAAGTCCGTCGCGCGAGTCAAGAAGCTCGCTGACGGCGCTCTTTACCGCCTCGCCGCGGAAGAATGCCGTTATAAACTTACCCGAGCCGTCGGGCTCGTCACCGCCCGAGAAGCCGCCGGGAACGAAGATAGCCTGGCTCTGGCCAATCTTCTTAGCAAAGGTCTCGGCACTCCTCTTAACTCCGTCGGCAGTAAGGTTGTTGATGACGAAAATCTCGGCCTCGGCACCCGCATCGGTCACAGCCTTTGCCGAGTCGTACTCGCAGTTGGTGCCGGGGAATACGGGGATAAGCACGCGGGGCTTCGCAACCCTTACCGCGGGAGCGCGGCGCGCGCCTGCCTTATAGGAAACCGTCTCGAGAGAGTCGGTCGGGCTCTTTACGTTGCAGGAGTAAACGCTCTCAAGCTTGTCCTCGTAGGTCTTGTTAATCTCGGAAACGGAGATTTTCTCCTCGCCGAGGGTAAACTCGCCGCCGTCGGTAACGTAGCCGAGAGTTCTTCCCTCCTCGGTGTCCGCGGAGAGCTCAAGAATAAACGAGCCGTAAAGGTAGGAGAACACGTCCTTCATGCTGACGCCCTCGGCAAAGCTGAAGCCGAAGCCGTTACCCATAGCCATCTTCATAACCGCCTCGCCGACACCGCCAATGGTGGGAGTATAGGCCGCGAGGACCTTGCCCTCGCGCATAAGCGAGGTTACCTTATTGTAAAGTGCGATAAGAGAGGTATGGGTAGGAAGGCCGTCCTCGCCGTACTCGGGAGTAAGAAGCGCAACCCTGCTTCCCGCAGACTTGAACTCGGGGGAGATAACCTCGCCCACCTTTCCCGTCGTAACGGCGAAGGAGATGAGGGTCGGGGGTACGTCGAGCTTCTCGAAGCTGCCCGACATCGAGTCCTTACCGCCTATTGCGGCAACGCCGAGCTCCATCTGTGCGCGGAAGGCACCGAGGAGTGCCGCGAGGGGCTTGCCCCATCTTGCCGCATCCTTCATCGGCTTCTCGAAGTATTCCTGGAAGGTCAGGTATACGTCCTTAAAATCGGCACCCGTCGCTATAAGCTTGGATACAGACTCAACGACCGCGAGATATGCACCGTGATAGGGGCTCTTCTCGGATATATCGGGGTTGTAGCCCCAGGACATAAAGGAGACGTCGTCGGTATGACCCTTCTCCACCGAGACCTTCTGCACCATTGCCTGTATGGGCGTGCGCTGATGCTTGCCACCGAAGGGCATAAGCACCGTTCCCGCACCGATAGTGCTGTCAAATCTCTCGGAAAGCCCCCTCTTAGAGCAGGTGTTGAGCCCGCCCGCAAGAGCCGTCATACCCGCGCCGAAGCTCTCGGGCGTGGGCTTATCAAAGCTCTGTATCTTATTGGTCTTAATCTCGATATGCTTCTCTGCGCCGTTGGAATTCAAGAATTCGCGGCTGATGTCGCATATAACCCTGCCGCACCAGGTCATGGTAAGTCTCGGGTCAGCCTTAACCCTCGCAACGACGGTAGCCTCGAGGTTCTCCTCGTTTGCAAGCGCGAGAAATCTCTCAAGAGATGGGGGCTCGATAACAACCGCCATTCTCTCCTGCGACTCGCTTATAGCAAGCTCGGTGCCGTCAAGGCCCTCGTACTTCTTCGGAACGGCATTGAGGTCGATGTCAAGGCCGTCGGCGAGCTCGCCGATAGCAACCGACACGCCGCCAGCACCGAAGTCGTTACAGCGCTTAATCATACGCGAAACCTCGGGATTTCTGAACAGGCGCTGAAGCTTTCTCTCCTCGGGAGCGTTACCCTTCTGCACCTCTGCACCGCAGCTCTCAAGCGACTTTAAGTTATGCGACTTCGACGAGCCCGTAGCACCGCCACAGCCGTCGCGACCGGTTCTGCCGCCAAGAAGCACGACGAGGTCGCCGTCAGCGGGAACCTCACGGCGAACGTTAGCCGCGGGAGCCGCCGCAATTACCGCGCCGACCTCCATATGCTTCGCGGCATAGCCGTCGTGGTATATCTCGTCAACAATTCCCGTAGCAAGTCCTATCTGGTTGCCGTAGGACGAGTAGCCTGCGGCAGCGGTGGTAACAATCTTCCTCTGCGGGAGCTTACCGGGTAGGGTATCCCCGATGGGACGGAGCGGGTCGGCAGCACCCGTCAGGCGCATAGCGCCGTAGACGTAGGAGCGGCCCGAGAGCGGGTCGCGGATTGCGCCGCCGATACAGGTGGCCGCACCGCCGAAGGGCTCAATCTCGGTCGGGTGATTGTGAGTCTCGTTCTTGAAGAGAAGAAGCCAGGGCTCCTTAACCCCGTCAATCTCGACGGTAATCTTTACCGTGCAGGCGTTAATCTCCTCGGACTCGTCGAGCCCCTCGAGCTTGCCGCACTTCTTAAGGCACTTCGCGGCAATAGTGCCGATGTCCATAAGATTTTTGGGCTTCTTGCGGCCTATGTACTCGCGCGCCTCAAGATACTCGCGATAGGTCTTCTCAAGAAGCTCGTCCTCGAAGGTGACGTTGTCTATAGTGGTATTAAAGGTGGTATGGCGGCAGTGGTCGGACCAATAGGTGTCAATCATACGGATTTCGGTAATGGTCGGACATCTGCCCTCACTCTTAAAATAGCTCTGACAGAACTCGATGTCGTCGCCGTCCATAGCAAGCCCGTAATCGGCAACGAATTTCTCAAGCCCCGCGCGGTCAAGCTCCAAAAATCCGTCGAGGGTCTTAACCATAGCGGGCACGGTGTAGTCCTGCTTAAGCGTATCGCGCAAATCGAGCGAGGCCTCTCTTGCCTCAACGGGATTTATTACGTGCTTTTTGATTTTTGCAATATCGGCCTCAGTGAGGCTGCCGTAAATGGCGTAAACCTTAGCCGAGGCAACGGTGGGCTTATCTCCCTGGGATATAAGCTGAATACACTGTGCGGCGGAATCGGCACGCTGGTCGAACTGACCGGGCAGATACTCGGTGGCAAACACGACGGCATCGCCAAAATCCGCCTCGGTGTAAGCGTCGTCAAGCTGGGGCTCGGAGAAAACCGTGCCGACAGCGTAGTCGAAAAGCTCCTTAGTTATATTCTCTGCATCGTAGCGGTTGACAATTCTCACACGCTCGACACCACAAATACCGAGAAAGGTCGAAATCTCGGACTCGAGAGAGCGCGCCTCGTTCGCGAGGGCGGGCTTCTTTTCTACATATATGCGGTATACCATTCGTCAGCTTCCTTTCTTCGCCATAAGGGCGCGTGCGCCTATATCGTGTCTGTAAAATGCGTTCTCAAAGGACACCCGCTTACATCTCTCGTACGCGAGCTTTACGGCACCGTCAAGCGTGTGTGCAACTGCACTGACACCGAGAACTCTGCCGCCCGCAGTAAGCAGCCGCCCGTCCTCAAGTCGCGCACCCGCGACGTAAACCTCGTCCTTAATATCCTCGGGGATAGTGATTTCGTAGCCCGACTTATACGCCTCGGGATAGCCCGCCGATGCCATAATTACGCAAGCCGCAGAGCCCTCGGAGAACTCAACGGGGCAGTCGGCAAGAGTGCCCTCGGTCGTAGCCATCATAACGGTAAGCAGGTCGGACCGAAGAAGCGGGAGCACGACCTGTGTCTCGGGGTCGCCGAAGCGGCAGTTGTACTCTATAACCTTGGGGCCGTCCGCGGTAAGCATAAGCCCGAAGTAGAGGCAGCCGCGGAACTCTCGGCCCTCGGCCTTCATCGCGCGTATTGTCGGCAGGAAGATTTTTTCCATACACTCCTCGGCGATGCTCTCGGTGTAATAGGGGTTCGGGGCAACGGTGCCCATACCGCCGGTATTAAGTCCGGTGTCGCCGTCGTGCGCCCTCTTGTGGTCCATAGAGGACACCATAGGCTTAACCGTCGTGCCGTCGGTGAAGGCGAGCACAGATACCTCGGGGCCCGTGAGGAACTCCTCGATTACTATTCTGTTGCCGCTCGCGCCGAACTTGCCTTCCTGCATAATCTCCTTAACGGCGGCAAGCGCCTCCTCGCGCGTGCTCGCGATTATAACGCCCTTACCGAGTGCGAGGCCGTCGGCCTTGATTACGGTGGGGATAGGCGCATCCTTAAGGTATTCATAAGCCGCCTCGGCGCTGTCAAACACCGAGTATTCCGCGGTGGGAATACCGTATTTTTTCATAAGTCCCTTGGAGAAGACCTTACTTCCCTCTATTATCGCCGCATTCGCACGGGGGCCGAAGCAGGGCACGCCCATAGCCTCAAGCCTGTCAACGCAGCCGAGCACGAGCGGGTCGTCGGGCGCTACGACAGCGTAGTCAATCGCATTATCGCGGGCGAAGTCGCAAATTTTATCAAGCTCCTTTGCTCCGATGCCGGTAACTACCGCGTCACGCGCCATACCGCCGTTGCCGGGGAGGGCGTAAATCTTCTCTACCGTCTTGTTTTCCTTAAGCTTCTTTATGATGGCGTGCTCTCGGCCGCCACCGCCGATTACCATTATCTTCATCAGACGTCCCCCGAGAATTAATGGTGGAAGAGGCGCATTCCCGTAAACGCCATTACCATTCCGTACTTGTTCGCCGTCTCGATAACGATGTCGTCACGGACCGAGCCGCCGGGCTCGGCAATATAGCTGACGCCGCTCTTCTTGGCGCGCTCGATGTTGTCGCCGAAGGGGAAGAAGGCATCCGAGCCGAGAGAAACGCCGCTGATTGTGTCAAGATGCGCTCTGATTTCCTCGTCGGTAAGAGGCTCGGGACGGGTGGTAAAATACTTCTGCCAGATGCCCTCGGCACACACGTCCTCCTCGTTCTTATTGATGTAGCCGTCTATAACGTTATCTCTGTCGGGGCGGGAGAGAGTGGGAAGGAAGGGCAAATCAAGCACCTTCTTATACTGGCGCATATGCCAGGTGTCAGCCTTAGTTCCCGCAAGGCGCGTGCAGTGAATTCTCGACTGCTGACCCGCACCGACACCGATTGCCTGACCCTGATATGCATAGCATACCGAGTTCGACTGGGTGTACTTAAGCGTAATAAGCGCGATAATTAGGTCGCGCACGGCGTCCTCGGTGAGATTTTTGTTCTCGGTAACGATATTCTCAAAAAGAGCGCGGTTAATCTCGAAGTTGTTTCTTCCCTGCTCGAAGGTAATTCCAAAGACCTGCTTGGTCTCTTTTTGTGCAGGAATATAATTCGGGTCAATCTTAACTATATTGTAGTTGCCCTTCTTCTTGGTTTTAAGAATTTCGAGCGCCTCGTCGGTGTAGCCGGGAGCGATAATACCGTCGGAAATCTCGCGCTTGATAAGGAGCGCCGTCGTCTTATCGCAGACCTCGGAGAGTGCAATCCAGTCGCCGAAGGAGGACATTCTGTCGGTGCCTCTCGCTCTCGCGTATGCACATGCGAGGGGGGAGTCGTCAAGTCCCTCTATATCGTCAACGAAGCAGGCTCTCTTAAGCTCGGGCGAGAGCTTGGCACCCACAGCCGCAGAGGTGGGGCTGACGTGCTTGAAGGAGGTCGCGGCGGGAAGCCCCGTAGCGAGGCTCAGCTCCCTGACGAGCTGCCAGGAGTTGAATGCATCGAGGAAGTTAATGTAGCCGGGTCTGCCCGAGAGTATCTCAATCGGGAGCTCGCTACCGTCCGCCATATAAATTCTTGACGGCTTCTGATTGGGGTTACAGCCGTATTTAAGTTCAAATTCCTTCATTTTCCCTCTCCTTATGCGTTCTTATTAATAAGTCTTATTTCCTGCTTCGCCGTTTCAAGGTCGGTGTAGCAGACGTAAAGCGATATTTTGTTTTCCTCGTTGAGATTATTCCAGATGGAGCTCGTAAGCTCATCTATATCCGCGGGAATTCTGACGCGCTCGGGCTCCCCGACGAAGGTAGGCAGAGGATTGCCGTCGGTTACGTAGGTATGTATGAAGTGACCGAGGCCCGAAACGGGAGAATACTCGTAGAAGAAGCGGTTACAGCCCGCGCCCTCGGGGTCGGAGCTCTTAAGTATGCTCATCTCGTAGTTGAAGTCCCCCTTATCGAAGGTGAGAACTCCGCTGATACGGGGGGTGAGGTTCGGAGCATCGGGCTCGAACTCGCGGGTGCGAAGCGCACTCCTCATATCGCCGCCCCTCTCTATCGCATCGTAAATCGTGTCGGTCTGGTCGCCGTTGGTGACGATAATCTTGTTGTCAATCTTACGGATTGCCGAGTAGATTATGAGCGAGGGGTCGGATACCTTGCTGTAATCGAAGGGCTCGGTGTAAACCGCGTTGTTCTTCTCGTTGAAGATTCTGTTGCGCGAGTTCGCACTTCTTCCCATAATGAAGTATGCGAAAACGGCAGAGCGGCCGTCCTCACTCTTTCCTATAACTATACCGCGGCCGGGGTAGGCGTTGGTCTTAAGAAGCTCGGAAATGCTGTCGATAGCGTAAATGTTCATTTTCTTCTCCTCTGTCAGTCGTTGTTTGTCTTCGCCGTAAGTATATCCCGCGAGACCCGCTCGCAGGAGAGGGGCAAAATCTTCCATTCCGCCTCCTCCATAATGCGCCGCTGAAGTGTCTCGGGCGTGTCGCCGTCCTTCACCTCAACCGCTTTTTGCATTATAATTTTTCCGCCGTCGGGGATTTCGTTAACGAAGTGGACGGTGGCACCGCTCACGCGAACGCCGTACTCGAGCGCCGCCTCGTGCACGCGCAGGCCGTAGAAGCCCTTACCGCAGAAGGACGGAATAAGCGAGGGGTGTACATTTATTATCCTCTCGGGATAGCGAGAGGTGAAGCGCTCGGAGAGTATAGACATAAAGCCCGCGAGGACTATAAGCTCTATACCGTGGCGGTCAAGCTCGGCTATGATGCGCTCCTCGAAGCTCTCGGGACACTCCTTACGCGAGACGACCGCCGTCTCAATTCCCGCCGCACGGGCACGCTCGAGAGCGTATGCGTTCGGGTTGTTCGAGAGCACGAGAGCAATCTCGCCCGAGGTGATAATCCCCGCACGCTCGGCATCTATAAGCGCCTGTAGGTTCGTTCCGCCTCCCGAAACGAGAACGGCAATTTTTACCTTTAACATAAAATTACGCCCTCGTCGGTCTTAACGACCTCGCCGAGAAGGTATGCATCCTCGCCGCACTCGCGGAGAATCTCGATAGCGCGCTCGGCATCCTCCCTTGCAACGACAACACTCATTCCGACACCCATGTTATAGGTGTTGTACATATCGCGCTCGGGAATATTTCCTTCCTTCGCAATAAGCTCGAAGATAGGGAGCGTGCGAACGTCCCTCTTCTTGATTTTCGCGCCGAGCCCCGCAGGGAAGCTGCGCGGTATGTTTTCGTAGAAGCCGCCGCCCGTGATGTGAGACACGCCCTTAACCTTGATTTCGTTAAAGAGCGCGAGCATAGGCTTAACGTATATTTTGGTGGGAGTGAGAAGTGTCTCGCCGAGGCTCTTGCCGCCGAGCTCCGCCCTCGGAGACTTAAGGTCGCAGTTTTCTATATCGAAAACCTTACGAACGAGCGAGAAGCCGTTCGAGTGAACGCCGCTCGAGGGAATAGCGATAATAACGTCGCCCTCTCTCATAGAGTTCTTGTCAAGCACCTTATCCTTATCAACGATACCGACCGCAAAGCCCGCGAGGTCGTACTCGTCAACGGGATAGAAGCCAGGCATCTCCGCCGTCTCGCCGCCGATAAGCGCGGCGCCCGACTGAACGCAGCCCTCGCACACGCCCTTTACAATGTCGGCAATCTTCTCGGGCACGTTCTTGCCGCAGGCAATATAGTCGAGGAAGAAAAGAGGCCTCGCACCGACGCAGATTACGTCGTTAACGCACATAGCAACGCAGTCGATGCCGACCGTATCGTGCTTGTCCATAAGGAAAGCAAGCTTGAGCTTCGTGCCGACACCGTCGGTGCCGCTAACGAGCATAGGATGCTTAATACCCTCAAGGTCGAGGTCGAAAAGGCCGCCGAAGCCGCCGATGTCGGTATCGGCTCCCTTGGTAACCGTCCTCGCAATATGAGCCTTCATAAGCTCAACCGCCTTATAGCCCGCGGTAATGTCAACGCCCGCCGCAGCGTAGCTCTCGGATTTGGAATTTTTCACTTCTTGCTCTCACTTTCTGATATTTTATTTTCAAATTTGCTTACGTACTTTGTCGGGGGCTCGGTCGGATATTTGCCGTCGAAGCAGGCGGTGCAATATCCGCCGCATCTTCCCCCCTCGGCAATCCTCGTAACGTCCTCAAGACGAAGGTATCCGAGCGTGTCGGCGCCGACAATTCTCGCGATTTCCTCGGTCGTGTGGTGGCAGGCAATCAGGCTCTCGCAGGAGTCTATATCGGTGCCGTAATAGCAGGGGTTCATAAAGGGCGGTGCCGAGGAGCGAAGATGCACCTCGGTAGCTCCCGCGTTGCGTATCAGCCTGACAATTCTTGCACAGGTCGTTCCGCGCACTATGGAGTCGTCAACGAGCACGACTCTCTTTCCCCTAACCGTGTCGCTTATCGGATTAAGCTTAATTCTGACCTTATCCTCTCGGACGTCCTGTCCGGGAGCGATAAAGGTTCTTCCTATGTATTTATTCTTGATGAGACCTATACCGTAGGGTATTCCCGATTTCTCGGCATAGTCGAGAGCGGCGTCAAGACCCGAGTCGGGAACGCCGACGACGACGTCGGCCTCAACGGGATGCGCCTCGGCGAGGAGAGCGCCCGCGCGCCTGCGCGCGGCGTGCACCGAGCGGCCGCATATCACGCTGTCGGGGCGTGCGGTATAAAGATATTCAAACACGCAGAGCGCCTCGGGGCGCTTACCGCAGTGGTCCTTGATAGATTTTATTCCGTCGTGGGAGAATACGAGTATCTCGCCCGGCTCAAGCTCTCTTATAAAGGTTGCGCCGACCGAGTCGAGCGCGCAGCTCTCGCTCGCGATAACGTACTGTCCGTCCTCGCGCTTGCCGTAGCAAACCGGGTGAAGTCCGTTCTCGTCACGCGCGGCAATCAGCTTCTGAGGCGACATAAGAAGCAGGCAGTAGCCGCCCTTAAGCCGCGACATTGCGCGGTTAACCGCCTCCTCAATCGAGGGAGCGTTGAGGCGCTCGGCGGTGATGACGTAGGAGATAATCTCGGCATCGCTGTTCGAGTGGAATATCATTCCGCGAAGCTCGAGCTCGCGGCGAAGCTCACCCGAATTCACAAGACAGCCCTCGGTCGCAATAGCGAGCCGTCCCTTAACGTGATTTACAACCACGGGCTCGACGTTCTCCCTGCCCTTAGTGCGAAGAGTGCCGTAGCGCACGTGGCCTATCACCATAGTTCCCTCTCCGAGATGCGCGAGGCTCTCATTGTCGAACACGTCGTTCACAAGGCCCGTGCCCTTATGAGTGCGGAAAAGTCCGTCGTCGTTTACCGTAATTCCGCAGCTCTCCTGTCCTCTATGCATAAGAGCGTAGAGACCGTAATAAACACTGCCGGCAACGCTCGTACGCTCGTTGCCTATAATTCCAAAAAAGCTCATTTTTACTCCTTATGCGTTATACCTCGCCTCAACGGCGGCATTCTTTGCAAGAACGGTCTCGGAGGCCGCGCGGCGCGCCTCGACAAGCTTCTGTGCAAGGCCCTCGTCGGAGAGTGCGAGAATTTCAACCGCAAGATGAGCGGCGTTCGCCGCACCGTCGATAGCCACCGTCGCAACGGGAATACCCGAGGGCATCTGCACCGTCGCAAGAAGCGCATCCATACCGCCCGTATTCTTACAGGAAATCGGAATACCGATAACGGGGAGTGTCGTGTTCGCGGCAACCGCACCCGCAAGGTGCGCCGCCATTCCCGCCGCGGCGATAATAACGCCGAAGCCACGCTCCCTCGCCCCGCCGACGAACTCGGCGCACTCGCGGGGAGTTCTGTGTGCGGAATATACGTGCACCTCGTAGGGCACGCCGTATTCGCGAAGAACGTTAATTCCCTTTTCTACAATAGGAAGGTCACTGTCGCTTCCCATAAGCACGGCAACTTTTTTCATACAAAATCCTTTCTGCCTCAGGGCATAAAAAAATCAAAAAAAACAAAAAGCGGAGGGTCCGACACATAGGGTCCTTCCCCTTCCGCTTTATATTTTATCATATTTAATCTTCGCCTGTCAATAGAATCGTGCGCGAGCGCGAAAAAGTTTTCGGGGGCGCGCGAGGCGTTTTTTGTCATTTTTTCACAAAAGAGTTATAAAATAGACCTCGTTTTTGCCGACCTTAAGGGTCAGGGCGCCCTGCCCGAGAGGTATTCCCTCGCGCTCGGTGAGGTAGCCCGCGCCTCTTTTTCCGCCGCCGATGATGCCCTTGATTTTGCATTTGTCGGACGGCGCGTTCTTCAGCTCCACGCGAACCGTGCCCGAGAAGTCTCGGCTGACGAGCAGCAGGCCCGCCCCTGCCTTATCCGCGGCGGCAAGAAGATAAACCTCGCGCCTGAAGTCCTGTGAGCTCGAGGCCCGCCGACCGAGGCGGTAAAGCTCGCCGAAGGAGGTCATAACCTCGTACGCGGCGTACGGGTGGTGCTCGGAGCAGTCGTCAAGAGTAAAGAGCGCGTTATCCGCCGAATACGGCAAAATGCTCGCCGATATTACGGTGTCGGCACTGCTCGACTCGGCAATTACGAGCGCCGAGGCAAGATAGGCGGGATAGCGCCTCTCGAGTGCCGCAGCACCGAGGGAAAGAGAGGTTATGATGCTCTCCGTGCGCTTATAGCCGTGCTGTGCAAGATAGCTCCTCGCATAGTTTGCGTGAACGGTAATCTCCTCGGGCTCGTCGGCGTGACAGCACCAGGAGAGAAAGTCGAGCGGTGCGCGCTCGGGCGCCCTGAGCGCCGAGAGATAGGCATCGAGATATTCGAGCTGACGGCGCTCGTCCTCGCTCGCATCGATATGGTTTAAGGCTCGGAAGCCCCCGGCAGAGTAGCCCCCAAGCTTCAGCCTCGGGAAGCGCTCCTTGAGCGCACGCGCGACGGTGCGATAAAGCTCGGCGTGTGCCTCGGGCGTTACTCCCTCCTTTAGTGCGCCGCCCTCGTGGGCGAAGAGCTCGCAGTATTTTATACCGAGCTTATAGCCGTCGGCAAAGCCCTCGTTGTAATGCGCAATAATTCCGATACAGGCCTCGGCCCACTTCTCGGGCTCGTCGAGGTAGCGCTTATCGCACTCGCCAAGGGAGAGAAGGAGCTTCGCACCGCTCCCGGCGGCGGAGAGAATATACCCGTCTGCGAGCGAAAAGTCGTAGGACTCGGGCAGGGTCGGGTCAAGCGAGACCGAGGGAAAAATCGAGCAAAGACGGAGATAGGGGCGCCTACGTGACGGGGAGAGACGCACGAGGGGCGTATTCATTCGCGAAAGCTCGGCGGAAAAATCCCAGCCGTCGTGCAGCGTGTCAATCGGCGCGCCCTCGACGCCCGATACGACACCGAGCTTCGAGGGTCGAAGGGCAAAATCTACAGAAAATTCCTTAGTCATGGCTCTCCTTATATCTCTTGCCCTTCTCGTAGCTCCAGCCCTCACCGCCTATCTTGTGGGCTCTGTGCACGGTTATAAAGGCGTTCTTGTCAATAGAATTCAGTATTGCGGTAAGCTCGGCGTACTGACGGCGGGTAAAGGTGACCATGAGCACCTTCTTCTCCTCGCCCGAATAGCCGCCGCGAGCCTCGATAAGAGTGGTCGTGCGCTCAAGGCGGGTAGCCACCGCCTCGTTAATATCGGCGTAGCGGTCGGATATAACGTGAGCGATAAAGGCCCGCGACTCGCCGAGGAATACCTTATCTATCATAATGGTTGCGACAACCGAGCAGACTATACCGAGAAGCGAGATGACGAAGTTCTTCGTCACGAACATACCGCAGACTATAACGGTCGCATCGGTGATAAAGATGACGACCGAGCTGCGAAGCGACTTAAAGAAGCGGCAGAGTATAAAGGCGAGAATGTCGCCGCCGCCCGTCGAGCCGCCGCCAAGGAAGGTCAGAGCCGCGCCGACGCCGAGCAGCGCACCGCCGACGACGGCGGCAACGAGAAGGGTCAGAGAGCCCATAGAGGCATATCTTTCAGAGGCGAGATTAAAAAATCCGCCGAAAACGTCAGGGGAAATTATACGCTCGGCAATCCAAAGAGCAAACGGGAAGACCACCGTCGAGACGAGTGTCTTCGCGGCGAAGCTCTTGCCGAGGAATATAAGTCCGAGGAAGAAGAATATCCAGTTAAGCACAGAGGCGTAGAAGGAGGCCGTCAGCGGCACGGCATCGCCAACTAACTGCTCTATGATTATAGCAGTACCCGAGACACCACCCATAACGAGACCCGTCGGCATTATAAATCCGCCGACGCCTATTGCGAGTATGAGTGTGCCGACGGCGGTAAGGGCGATATTTCTCGCCGTACGCCACAGCGCCTTTTGCGTTACGTGCTCACGAAGCTTCATTTTTCTCTCCTGCCTTTACTTAATGGATATTATTGGATATTATTTCCCGCTTTACCGAATAATATTTTATTACAAAGCGGGGAAAAAGTCAAGCACCCGCTTTCCCCGAGAATTTCGCATCTCTCGCATTTTGTAAACCTTTATTGTCTTTTACCGCCATTTCCCGACAAAATCGCCGCACGCCCCACCGCTTTTTCTTTTTTCTCTTCACCCGTTTTTTCTGTTGACTTTTCGATTTAAATGTGTTACAATATATAAGCGCGAGCCCCGCCCGCGCGCGATAATCCCTTAAACCAAATACGCCTGCATAGTTAAATGCTCGCTAAGGCAAAACAACTGAGTGTTGTTTTGGCGACGCGAGACAGCCCAAAGCAACGAGTAAGCAGCGCCGAGTGTATCGAGGCGATAGCTTACGACTATGCGACGGCTGCGGAATATAATAAACCCCTCTTACATACAAAACTAAATACGCCTGCATAGTTAAATGGATATAATAAACCCCTCCTAAGGGGTAGGTCTATCCTACAAGATAGACT